>CAIYMN010000340.1 GCA_903927295.1 uncultured beta proteobacterium
CATCCATGACCGCCATGTCAATGCGAAGTTCAGGGCGTGTCAGAGGCGCATAGCTCACGCTCGCGCCACCTCTTTGGGCGAATTCACGGATGCCGTTGACAGAGTTGTGGTTATCCGTGGTCAGTAACAGGCGCCCGCCCGGGCCAAACGGATACGACTCACCAACCAGTTTCAGTGCGGCAGAAGCATTCAGGGTGAAGATGGCCGTGTAATCTGCCGCACCATTGAAGTAATCCAGCACGGCTGCACGCGCCTGCTCGACCCGGCGCGTCATTCTTGTGGAGCTGGGATTCACCGAATGCGGATTGCCAAGCACATCTTCGTTGAGCAATCGCACATGCTCTTGCAACTGGGACGCTGCGTGCAGGCCGCCACCAGTGAAATCCAGATAGACCTGGTCCTGAGCGTCGAGCCTGCCATATTCGGACGCGCGCAGCTCATCCAGGGCATGGGTCCTTGCGTAGCTTGGGTAGCTCCCCAGGAAATGATCGTAAGGCGTCATGACGCAGACAGTTCCACGACCCTCACTTGGAAGAGTCGATCTGTGCGAGGGCTCTGTGGATCTCGGTGGCATCGCGAGGTCGAACCAGGCGAGCGACTTCGCGGCCGTTGCTCAGGAACACCAACGTAGGCCAAAGCTTCACTTTGAAGGAACGCCCCAGAGGCCTGCCGCTGCCATCAGCAATTTTTATATGGCACAGATGCGGGTGATCGGCCAGAGCTGAGGCCAAAGGCGCTTCGTTCATTGAACAATTACAGGATTGAGTCGTCGGCCACTAGAGCAACTTACTCCAGGTACCGATGTTGTGAACCTTCCGGTATCCCTTGCTCTTAAGCAACAGCTTTGCCATTCCGCTTCGTGTTCCGCTGGCGCAGCAAAGCACAACCGGGGAGGACTTGGGTATCTCACGGAGCCGGTTTCCCAATTCGTTAAGGGGAATGTTTATTGTTCCGGGAGCGTTCGCATTGGCAAACTCCCCAGCCGATCTGACGTCGACAAACGTTGCGCCGTTGCGCCTGAGTTCTGGAAGCATGGCAATAACCTTTCTTGAAATCAGCGACTTGTAGGCGAACCAAAGACCCAAGGCCAGCAAGGGCCAGTACTTTTCAAAAAGATTCAGAAGATCCATGTGACAACTTTTCTAGCCACCGAACCCCTCAGGCATCTGCAAAGCCACGACCTCGCCACGCGCCGTCGCCACACCCTGGGCGAAGACGGTGCTTTCAACCACCACCTTACGACCTTTGATCTCCTTGATGCGGCCACGAATCTCCAGCACACCGTCGATCGGGGTCGGCTTCAAAAAGTCAACATGCAAGGAACCGGTGACAAAACGAAACGGTGGCAGCGTATCCATCTCGCGACCGCTGGCGCGGTACATGGCAGCGGCGGCGGTTCCGGTACCGTGACAGTCGATCAGCGAGGCAATCAAGCCGCCATAGGCAAAGCCCGGTATCGCCGTATGGTAGGGCTCGGGCGTGAAGTGCGTCACGGTTTCCTCTCCGTCCCAATAGGTTTTGATCCTGTGGCCATGGATGTTTTTGGAACCGCAGCCGTAGCAGTGCGAAACGTTTTCCGGGTAGTAGTCTTGAATGGCCTTCATGGTTTCTCCAGGTTCAGGTTTTACTTGATTTGCTTTATATATAAGTATATACTGATATTTATTGATTAACGGGATTTCCAAATGTTCAAGCCCTCCATCCTTGCTGCGCTGTTTCTGCCTTTTGCAGTTGCTGTCCATGCCCAGGTGATCAACATCGACAACGCAGAACTGGCTCGACTCAGCGCGAGCGGCGCCGCGGTCATTGACATCCGGACAGCCCCTGAATGGAAAGAAACCGGGGTTATCGCAGGAAGCAAATTGTTGACCTTCTTTGATGAGAAGGGCCAATCCGATCCAGCCCAATGGCTCAAGCAAGTGAAGTCGCTGACCAAGCCGGGGCAAGCTGTTGTCCTGATTTGCCGCAGCGGCAACCGTTCGCGGACAGTGGCGCAGTTCATGTGGCAACAAGCTGGATACAAAACCGTCTACAACGTGACTTCCGGCATCAATGTGTGGTCCAGAGAAGGCAGGCCGGTCGTGCCATCGAACTCGCCACTGGTCACCTGCGCTGCGGGTGCGGGCTGCTGAATCAGATCACTGAAAGCGCCAGACACAAGTCGGCCCAGGCACGCGCCTTGTCCTGCGGCGTGCGCAGCAGGTAGGCCGGTGGATAACTGACGATCACCGCAATGCCCTGGTACCTGTAGACCTGACCACGCAGTTTGCCCAGCGGGATCGTGCCCACGTCAGCCACACTTCCCTGCAGCAGGGCTTGTGCCGCAAAGCGGCCCAGCGCCAGAATGACTTTGGGCTGCACCAGCGCTACTTCACGGCGCAAGTAGTTCTCGCAGGTGGCAAGGTCTTGTGGCTGCGGATTGCACGCAACGGCAGGACGACACTTGACCACATTGCTCAGGCAAGCCGCATTGACAGCATTGCCACTGCGCCCCGCACCGACAGCCTTGAGCATGTTGTCCAGCAATTGACCCGCCTGCCCGACAAAAGGCGCGCCCAGACGCTCCTCGTTGTCGTCCGGCGCCTCGCCCAGCACCATCCAGTCGGCTTGACGCGGCGCTGTTGCAGCAAACACAGGTGCACGACGACCCCGGCACTGGCCACAGGCCTGGCACTGTGCAACGGCATCACGCAAGGCCGGCCAGTCCATCGTGGCGATGCCGTCTGGCAGCGCGCTCGATGCGCCGGGCTTGGCCTCAATCGACGTGATCGGTGCCATCGGAGTGATCGGCTCCTGCATGGTCGCAGTGGCGGGCTCAGGTACTGCCTCAGGCCACCACACTCGCACGTCCATCTCCTGCATCATGGCACGCTGACGGCTATCAAGATCCAGGCTCATGGCTGCATTCTCACCGAATCACAATCCCAGGTTCATCACGATCGCGTCTTCCCGCTGACCCCGCGCCGATGCGTAATACGATTTGCGTTCACCAACACGCCGGTAACCACTCGCTTCATAAACTTCCATGGCGCGCAGGTTGCCGGAGCGCACTTCCAGCCAGAGCCAGTGTGCACCCTGCCCTCTGGCCCAGATGGCAAGTGCATCGAGCATGACACGGGCCCAGCCCTGGCGCTGGTGCTCTGGCGCCACGGTGATGTTGAGCAGGTGTACCTCATCGACTCCCTTCATGGCGACGAAATAGCCCAGCAGGGTGTCGCCGGCGAGCAGCATTTGCGCCTGGTAGCCAGCCTGCAGCGAATCGGCAAAATTTGCCCGCAGCCAGGGGTGCGCGTAGGCCTGCTGCTCGACACGCAGCACAGATTCCAGATGCTGCTCTTGCAGCGACTCAAAGCGCACCTCAGCTGCCTTCAATACCGCATTCACAAAATGCCCTTCTGTGCCGCACGCTCCAGCGTGGTTTGCGCCACCTTGTCACGCAGGTAAAGCGGCAGCGCCAGCGCCGGCTCCACCGCAGCGCCGCTCGCCAGCAGCACGGGTGCAAGTCGCAGCATGGCAGTTGCCGTGGGCCATGCGTTGAAGCGTTGCGTCAGTACTACCGGCAATCGCATCGAATAACAGTCAAACACGTTGCCGGCCAAACGACACTGTGCGTCACCCTGCAGTTCTTCGGGGCGAAGCAGATCGTACTCACCTCGCTGTATCCACTGCCCGTGCTGAAACTCATAGCGAGCCAGGTACATCTCCTCCATTCTTGCATCGAGCAAAGCAGTGACCTGAAAGTGTTCTTGCGTGGGAGCAATTTGAAGCCGCGCTTCTTCGGCCACTGCCAGCAAGGTGTCTATCGGTAACACCTTGATCTGCGCACCATAGGCCAGGCCCTGCGCAACCGAACAGGCTGTGCGCAGACCGGTGAATGACCCGGGACCTCGGCCAAAAACGATGGCATCAAGTTCCGCAAACCGCATGCCGGCCTGCGACATCAGATCCTGAATGACCGGAATCAGTTGGGTCGAAGTCTTTGCACCGCCCTGGCCGCTGTGCTGCCACAGCTGACGGGCACCTGAGTCCGTTCGCTGGACTGCCACGGACATGACTTCGGTGCTCGTGTCAAAAGCCAGTAATTTCATCGCCTGACCCCGACGCGCACGCCAAACAGAATACCCAAAGTCACCAAGGCCAGGCCGGCAGCCAGATTCCAGTGCAGCGGCTCACCCAGCAACAGCACCGCGCCCAGGGCTGAGAGTCCGGGCACCAGCGCCGTGATCATGGTCGAGCGCACCGGGCCGAAGTACTGGATCATTTTGGTAAACGCAATACCCGAGATCACGACCGAACCCCACCCCTGATACATCGTCTGGAACAACACTTCGCGCCACGGCGCGACAAAAACATGGCCTGCCACGGTGCCATTGAGCAGCAGCAGGGAGTAAAGCGGCACGAAGCTGAAAAACGCAAAGGCGGTCACTGCAATGGTGGCGCGCACTGCGTCGAGCGCATGACGGCGCGCCAGCACGCTGTACATGGCCCAGCACGAGGCAGTCAACATGAAAAGCAAATCACCCTTCCAGACGGAGCCCCCGTCAAAGGCGCGCAGCAGACTGGCACCGCCAACCAGCAAGTCACCCATCACGATCAGCCCCAACCCGATGGCGCGCGCCGCTGTCACGCGATCCTTCAGCAGCCAGAGCGCCAGCAGGGTGGTCCACAGCGGCAGGCTGCCCGGCATCAGCACCGAGGCGTGCAGCGCCGGAGCAAAAACAAAGCCGTTGTAGGCCATCAGGGCGTAGAGCAGGCCGCCAAACAAGCCAATTGTGCAGGTCACGCGCCAAGGCAATGGCGACAAGCCGAGCAGGCAGGCATGGCCCAGCCCCCGCGCACGGTCGCGCCGCACCAGTGTGGCGCCCCAAGGCAGCAAGATCAGACTGGCGCCCAGGATGCGACAAAAGGCGATGTCAAACGGTGTCAGCGTGCCACCACGCGCCGGGTCCGCCGAGACGCGGGCAATCAGGATGAAGGAGGTCCAGATCAGCACCGTCACCAGCGCAGCCATCAGACCCACCGTGCGTGGTGAAAAGCCACTGGCAGGAAGGGTCGGCGTCGAATGCATGGCAGCCATTATCTGTGACCACCCAAACAACGCCGTCATGCCACGCGTTGCACACTGCACTGCTTCAAAGTTTCAGAGGGTTTACCCCGATTTTTTCGGCTTTCAATGGGTTATATGATTTAAATCAAAAAATCGCACGAGCGTTCTATTTTGCTTTCAGCCTCAAATAACCGGAGAACACGAATGATCAATTTCAAGGCTTCATGGGCCACGCTGGGCGCGGCACTGCTGGTCGCCGCATGCGGTGGCGGTGACGGAGGGCCATTGGGCACCCAGAACGCCACGCCGGCTCGAGGCGCACTGATGCAAAGCCCACCGCCACGCATCACGTCAATGACCGCTGCTGACTTCACCGCCATCCTGACGGCCAAGTCAGCGAGCTTGCTGCAACTTGCCGGCGCCCCGGTTTGCGGTGTGGATGTGCAGTACATCAAGTACGGTACGGTAGGTGGTGCTGGTGAAGCAACGGACGCGTCTGGCGTTCTGATGGTACCGACCGGCAGCAACGCCAAGTGCACGGGCGCACGCCCGATCGTGGTCTATGCGCACGGCACCAACATCACCAAGAGCTATAACCTGGCCAATTTCACCGATGACACGAACGCTGCGTTTTCTGAAGCGGTGTTGCTGGCCGCCATGTACGCCGCGCAAGGTTACATCCTCGTGGCCCCGAACTATGCCGGATATGACAGTTCCAGCCTGAGCTACCACCCCTACCTCAACGCCGATCAGCAGTCCAAGGAAATGATCGATGTTCTGGCTGCAGCAAAGAAGGCACTGCCGACCCTGATTTCACCGACCACAGCAAGCGCGAAGCTCTTCATCACGGGCTATTCCCAGGGCGGCTTTGTCGCGATGGCGGCACACCGCGCCATGCAGGCAGCCGGGATACCGGTCACGGCCTCGGCACCGATGTCCGGCCCCTACGCACTGGCAGCGCAGTCGGATGCAACCTTCTACGGCAATGTGAATGCCGGCGGCACCATCTTTTCACCAATGATTTTCACGAGCTTCCAGAAAGCCTATGGGAACCTGTACACCTCACCGTCTGACATTTACGAGGCGGCTTATGCCACGGGCATCGAAACGCTGCTGCCTGGTATTTACGATTTCACGACCGTAGTGACCAGCGGCAAATTGCCGCAGCTCGCACTCTTCAGCAATACGCCGCCCGCGCCTGCTTTTGCAGCCATCACACCGCCCACCGGCACGGGGGCCACCGACGCCCTGTTTGCCATGGGTTTTGGTCCGAACAACCTGATCAAGAACAGCGCACGTCTGGCTTACCTTGCAGACGCCATGGCCAATCCTGACGGCGTGGTCCCGGCATTCACCAACGGCGCGCCTTCGGCCACAGCCAAGAACCCGATTCGCATCGCGGGTGCCAGGAACGACCTGCGCGGCTGGACGCCCGCCGCACCAGTGCTACTGTGCGCCGGCAATGGCGACCCAACGGTGTTCTATAGCCTCAACACCGGACTGATGAAGGCCCTGTGGGGCGCTCTGCCTGCAGGCCTGGTAACGGTGCTTGATGTCGATTCCGCTGTCACCGGTCCAAGCGATCCGTTTGCCGCTGCCAAGATGGGCTTTGCGCAGACCAAACAGTCCATGGCAGTGGCGGCCGGCGCCAATGCGGCAGCGACCATAACGGCCGCCTACCATGGCACTTTGGTGCCACCCTTCTGCAATGCAGCGGCCCGTGGCTTCTTCTCGCAGTTCTAATTCGACGGAGCAAACCCCATGAAACACACACTTCTTTCTGCATCCGTCATCGCTGCGCTGGCATTGGGCGCTTCAAGCTCGATGGCGCAGGGCATTACCTTGAAGCTTGGTTGGGTCAACATCGACCCCAGTTCCTCAGCAACCCCGGTGGCCGGACCCTTCACGCCCGTCGACACGCTGGGCCTGAAAGTGCAGCCGCAATCCACCCTGTTTTTCAGCTTGGCTAAAGACATCAGCAGCAACATGGAGGTTGAACTGGCAGCCGGCATTCCCCCCAGGCACGACGGCACGCTGGTGATACTCAAACCGAGCGCTGTTCCTGGCAGCGTGGCGGCGCTTGATGGCCAACTGCTATCACGTGTCCGTCAGGTCGCGCCAACGCTGTTTGCCAACTACAAGTTTGGTGACAGCAACAGCCAGTTCCGGCCGTTTATTGGCTTGGGTATCAATTTCACACGCTTTGACCAGACCGAATCGACCGCTGTCAACGACGCTGTGAATGGCGGTGCGACGACCATCAAGATGACCGATTCGGTCGGTCCGGCGGCGCAGTTGGGCCTCAGCCTGAAACTCGGTGGACCGTGGTCTGTCACGGGTTCCTGGTCGACAGCGCGTGTCAAGAGCACGGTGACAACGAACACGCTGGGCATTGAGCGGACATCGGATATAACTTTCCATCCATCAGTGACGACGCTGGCCGTCGGCTACAGCTTCTAGCCTGAGAAGAAGACACTGGCCGTCACGCCGCGTTGGTGGGGTCCCTCGGTCAGTGTCATGCGGGCTTTGTGCAATTCAGCGATGCGACGGCAAATCGCCAGCCCCAGCCCGGTACCCGGCTGGTCCTGACTGGCGATACGATAGAAGCGCTCGAACACGCGGTCACGTTGCGATGCAGGAATGCCGGGGCCATCATCACTGACCTCGATCATGAAACCAAACAGATAGTGGCTCAAGGCCACGTCAATATGGCCTCCCTGCGGCGTATAGCGAATGGCGTTGTCGACCAGATTGGCAAGCAGCATGGCCAGCATATCGGCATTGCCCGGCAGTTGGGGCAAGTCAGGTTCCACGGTAAGCTCGAGCGTCTGATCACGCTGCAGTGCCAAAGTCGCCAGTTCGGCGCAAACAGCCTCCGCGATTTCCGCAATATTCGCGACACCTGAGTCCGGCAAAGGCTGATCCGGGTCCAGCCGCGCCAATGTCAACAATTGCCCGACCAGGCGCGTACTTCTTTCCACGCCGCGCTGCAACTGCTCCAGACCCTGCTTGCGCTCCTCAGCGCTGTCGGCACGACGCACCGCATGCAACTGAGCCTGTATCGCGGCCAGCGGCGTTCGCAGCTCATGCGCCGCATTGGAGGTAAATCTGCGCTCGCCCTCGATCGCGTGACTGACCCGCAGCAACAACTCGTTCAGCGCCAATACCATGGGGCGTACTTCACCCGGCGCGCTGCTGGCATCAAGCGGCGTCAGGTTGTCCGGCTTTCGTCTGGAGATCTCGCGCGTCAGCACGCCCAGCGGATTGAGACCCCGGTTGATGGAAAACCAGAGCAGCACGATCAACACGGGTAACCCCAAGGCCAGCGGACTGGCGAGATGCCAGACGATGGTACGCACCAGATGGTTGCGCAAATCATAGGCCTCCGACACAATAATCCGGAAGTGCCGGTCCTGATCCCAGACGGCGTAGTGACGCCAGGTTCGGTCTTGCGAGTCTATGGTCTCGGAATAGGCATCCTGCAGCGTCATTGGCGTCGCGGGCGCATTGGCTGATCTCAGCAACAGAATGCCTTCACCATTCCAGACCTGATAGCGAAGACTCTTTTCATATTCCTGTTGCATCGAGCGTATCGATCCCGTCACCATTGGCGTTTTTGGCCCCAATTTGCTCTGACCAGCGTTGCCGGATCGGGCCTGGGCCAGGCGCTCTGTCAGATGCGGCCAACGGTTCAAAATGTCCTCAAGTGAGGGCGCGGGACCGCGCTCCGGGATCATGACCGGATCGGTTTCATCCGGATCCACGACTCGCAGCACAGCCAGCGCCGTCTGCGCCAGATGAACATCAAACAGCTCATAGACTTCGTCCACACTGTCACGCACGGTGATCCAGGCAACGACCGCCCAATAGACAAAACTGACGATAACCAGGCCTACGAGCAGGCGTCGACTCAGCGAGTGCGGTGGCTGCACCGTCACGCCTCTTCGCGGGCGATCGTGTAGCCGACACCACGCACCGTTTTCAGGATGTTCGCACCTATCTTGCCGCGCAGATTATGGATATGGACCTCCACCGCATTACTGTCAACGCTGCGGTTCCAGCCGTAGAGTGATTGCTCCAACTGGGCCCGGGTCAGGACACGGCCAGCGCCTTCCATCAAGACTCTGAGCACGTCGAATTCACGCTTGGAGACATTGACGGTTTCGCCATGGAGCGTCAGAATGCGGGCCTCCAGATCCAGACTCAGGCCACCTATCCTTAGCGAGCCACCGCCGCGACCGGAGCGCCGAATCAGCGCGCGCAAACGCGCTACCAACTCCTCCATATCAGTCGTCTTGACGAGATAGTCGTCAGCCCCGCAATCCAGACTTGTGACCTTGTCTTGCGTTGTATCACGCGCGGTGAGGATCAGGATGGGCATCTTGTTGCCCCGTGCACGAACTTTGCGCAATACGTCCAGACCACTCATGTCAGGCAAGCCAATGTCCAGCACCATGGCCAGAAACTGCTCTGATTCGAGCACGTCAATGGCGGCGCCACCGTGACGCACCCACGTCACGGTAAAGCCCCATTTGCCCAGAGCAGCACGCAAGCCGGCTCCAAGCAGTGCATCGTCCTCAACGATTAGAAGTCTCATGGTTTCGGTCCAAAATTCTTGCGACTGTCACAAAATAAAAGCTCGGTACTTACCCTGACAAAGCCCCGAAAATACAAGGGTTAATACCAAGAAAAACGCCGTGATACTGCCAATACTGAACACATCTTAAGCTTCCCGAAATTGCTTAAGACCATTGTCAGTCCAGCACCTTACGCTGTCCACTCAATGCAGCCATTTACGGCTTCGATGTGGCAAGAGGTGTTTCACGCATGGTACAAAATTACTCAGTCCTAGTCCTTCGCTTGTGTGCGGTCGCCGGCACCGCTCTGTTGATGAGCTTGCTGCCAGGTCGAGCGGCACTGGCCGATACGGACCCCATGGCTAACGCCAGAGTGGTTGGCGAAAAACGCTGCAGCGATTGCCATGACACCGAGAACGCTCTGTTTGGCCACACGCAGCACGCCAAGGCGTTCCGGGAAAATCCGCGCAACGACACCGAAAAGGCGGTCTGCGAAGCCTGCCATGGCAACGGCTCACTGCACGTTGCTGACAGCAAGGACAAGAGCAAGATCATCGGCTTCTCCAAGGGCTGGAATACACCGATCGAGCGGCAGAACGCCCAATGCCTGAATTGCCACTCCGGCGGTCAGCGCTTGCATTGGCCGGGTTCGATACATGCCACCAACAAACTGGCCTGCTCGGACTGCCACAATCCGATGGCACGCTTCTCTGCCAATGGCCTGATGAAGAAGGCCGGCATCACCGAAACCTGCCAGACCTGTCACCAGCAACAGCGCGCCGAGTTCCGCAAAAAGTCCCACATGCCGGTGCCCGAAGGCAAGATGACCTGCGAGGATTGCCACAACCCGCACGGCTCCAGCGCGAAACGCCTGCTCAAGGCCGACAGCATCAACGAGCTTTGCTACACCTGCCACGCCGAGAAGCGCGGCCCCTTCCTGTGGGAACACGCCCCAGTGCGCGAAAACTGCATGAACTGCCACGCCGCTCACGGCTCCAACGCCGACAAGTTACTGATCCAGTCACGCCCCTTGCTGTGCTCTGGTTGCCACAGTACGACCGGCACCATGGGTCACGCGCTTTGGGGCAACAACACCTTGGGCAATACCGGATCTGCGGTCTCGCCGACCAACCTCAATGGCGCGGCCCTGGGCAACGCCCCCAACAAGCGCATGACCGGCCGCTCATGCCAGAACTGCCACTCGACGATTCACGGCAGCAACAGCCCTTCCGGCGCCCGCTTCCAGCGCTGACCTGACAAGGAAGTACCGCAAATGGCTCAGATCAAGAATTCCGGGAGTAATCCAATGACCGCGCGTCCCCGCATGAAACTATTCGCTGCCTGCATTGCTGCCGCACTCGCCCAATGGGGCGCTGGCAGTGCCTTGGCGGACTCAGGTGTAGGTGTCGACACGGCACTCGGCAATGCGCTCAACACACCCGGTCGCGCCAGCGTGCCCAGACCGCTGGACCCGGATGGCGCTGATAGCGTGCGTCGCTCGCCGAGCGGCCAGTTGTATGGCCTGCCCGACGAGAGGTCCGCCGATGACATCAACAAGAGTGCCGAAGGCTGGGCGTACTCAGGCAACATTGAGGCGGGCTTGCTCGGTGGCAATGCCGGCGAGAAGAACGCACTGTTTCGCAAGTACAAGGACCTGAGCAACGGTCTTGCGTTGAACTATTTCGAGTTTGAGGGCGACAAGCCCGACAGCGCGCACTTCGTGCAGGTCCTCGGTGGCGGTGCCGGTCAGAGCGACCAGTTCTACGGGATTCAGCTCGGTCGTTACAACGACTGGAAGCTCAAACTGTTCTATAACGAGACCATGCACGTCTTTACCGACACCTGGAAGGCCCTTCGAAACGGCGAAGGCACCGGCAACCTGACGACTGGCCTTGCCGCACCCACACCCTATGCACCAGCGACCTCGACGGCGATCGACACAGCGGCCAGCAGCCGTGGCCTCACCGCCTTCGGCACCGGCAGTTGCACCGCCGCGGCACCGTGCTGGCAATACAACGGCAAGCTCTACTCCAACGCCGCCGCCATGAATGCCATCAATGGCATCGCCGGCACGTATGGCGGCGCGGCTGGAACGACCCTGATTGCGGATTCGCCCCAGTCCAACATGGCCAAAGCCATCGCCGACAAGCTGGCCACCATCCCCGACAGCGAGCTGAGCCTGGTGCGCAAGAAAGCCGGGGCCCGCGTCGACGTGACGCTAACCGACAACTGGAAGAGCTATGCCAGCTACAGTCAGGAACACCGAGTTGGTGCCCGGCCGTTTGCCATGAACGAAGGCAATATCTCTACTGAAATCGCCGAGCCGATTGATTACACAACGCAGGAGTTCCTGGGTGGTCTGCAATACGCCGATGCGCTGACCCAGGCCAACCTGCGGGCATCGCTGTCACTGTTCCGCAACCGGATCAGCACACTCAATGTGCAGGACACGCTGATGTCGGAAAGTACCGGCAGCGGTGCCGTGCAGATGGGCGTCTTCGACCTTTATCCGGACAACCAGGCCTTCAACCTGAAAGGTGAATTCGCTCGCTCGTTGCCAGACTTTTTCAAGGGACGCTTTAATGCCAGCCTGGCATGGGGCACCAGTCGACAGAATGACGACCTGCTGGCTCCGATCTCGGTCGACCAGAACGCCCAGTTGGCGGCGGCCGGAATCACCACCCTGTCCGGTAACAGCATTGGCTACGCGGCGGGCTCAGCATTGGTGTCAAACTGGAACAGCACCGCCGCCCTGAGCCAACAAACCGCCAGACAACGCATCGACACTACCCTGCTTGATCTCGGCCTGTCGGTGAAGCCGACCGATGCTTTGGGCATGAAAGGTTCGTTGCGCTACTTCGATAGCGCCAACAAGGGCGGTTACATGGCCTACAACCCCCTCACGGGACAATTCGGCAGAGGGTTTGCCGACGGCAACAGCCTGACCGCGCTCGATTCGATTGTGGGCCTGCGGCCGGGGGCGACGCCCGGCGCCCCAGGAAGCTGCTACGTACCGCCTGGCTACTCGAGCAACACCCTGATTGCCACGTGTCAGTTTGGCCTGGCAGGCGTTGTCGCCAACGGCGCCAACGTCCCCGTCTTCGGGCAGGCACGATCCACAAAGCAGATGAACTACGGTCTGTCTGCTGACTATGAGTTGAGCCGAACCAGCAGCCTGAACGCGTCACTGGAGCGCGAGGACTTCAATCGCGACTACCGGGAACGCGAAAAAACCTGGGAGGACAAGCTCAAGCTTGGCTATGTGAACCGCGCGCTGGGCGACACCACCTTGCGCACTTCGATCGAGACCGACCGCAAGCGCGGCGGCGACTACCGGTACCGCACCTTTGAAGATCTGGGTACCGGCTTGCCGGGCCTTGACGTGGCCACGCAGATTGCCAATGCTGGCACACAGGGCTACCCGGTTCTGGCAGCCAATCTGTTCAACCGCTATTCCTACTATTTCCGCAAGTACGATCAGGCCGACCGCGACCAGAATATCTTCAACGCTCGCCTGAACATCATGGCGCGGGACGATCTTGACCTGGGTGCCACGCTGCAGGTGAAGAACATCAACTACCCGGACTCCTTCTACGGACAGGAAACGGATAGACAGAACTCCCTGACAGTGGACCTGAACTACCAGCCCACATCAGGTCAGACCTTCTACGCCTTCTACTCCTACCAGCAGGGCAAGAAGTCCATGAACCTGAACTCGGGCGTAGCCTCACTCGTCAACACCAGTTGTACGGCGGCCAACCTGGCCCTTTACGGCTACTCTGCCTGTTCCGACAATGTCGGCGGCAACAACGGCCCGCGACCGTTGTCTTCGAGCTGGACCTCCGATACGGACGACCGCAACAACGTGCTGGGTCTGGGCTTTCAGAGTCAGATCGGCGCCTCACGTCTTGGCATTGACTACACCTACTCCAGCAGTTCAACCGGCATCAGCTATACGTATGGCGATACGGCCCTGAGCAACGTGGCTGCAACCCAGGCCGCTGCTGCGCTGCTCGCCGGCAGCGCCTTGCCGAACATGACTTTTGTGCAGCAGACACTGAACTTCAACTTCCTGATTCCAATCAACAAGAAACTGTCGCTGCGGCTGTTTGACCGTGTGGAAATTGGCCAGGTCACCGACTGGCACTACGATGGCGTGATCAAAGGCGCTGTGGCCAATTACGACTCTGGCACGCTGCTGCTTGATGCGGGACCGCAGAACTACCGCACCAACGTCATCGGTTTCTTGGTCCAGTACAAGCTGTGACAGTCCAACATCTGCCGCAGGAGCTGAAAATGATGCATGAAAAGACAATCACCAAGTCAATGACGGGTCAGCGCACGCGTGCTCTGGCCGTGGTTCTGGCCCTCGGACTCGGCCTGACCGGCCTGTCCAGGGCGCAGGATGCCAAGACCATCGCCAGCACCGTTTGCTTCGCCTGTCATGGCGAGGATGGCAACAGCGCTATTCCCATGTTCCCGAAGATCGCCGGCTTGCAGGAAAGCTACATCATCAAGCAATTGCGCGACTTTCAGTCCGGCCGACGCAAGAGCGACATCATGGCACCCGTGGTTGCCGCACTGAAGCCGCAGGATCTTGTTTCGCTGGCTAGCTACTACAGCGGCCAGAAGCTCACCCCTGGCGCAGCGGCGGAGAAGAAGGTGGCCGGTCTGGGTAAGGTGATGTACTTTGAAGGCAACGAAGATACCGGTGTTCCGGCCTGCGTCGGTTGTCACCAGGCGCAGGGCGCCGGCCATCTGATCTATCCACGCATCGGCGGGCAACACACCCAGTACGTGACGCAGCAATTGAAGAACTTTGCCAGTGGGGACCGGTCCAACGATGCCAACCGCTTCATGCGTGTTTTGGCCAAACGCATGACGGAGGAAGAAATTGACTCCGTCGCCGCCTATCTGGCCGACCTTGACAGCAAATAGCCACCAGACAAGACAGGAACAAGGCACATGAAAAAACTACTAACCATGCTCATGCTGGCATCACTCTGGTCGGTCCCGGCTGCGGCGCAGGCGCCAGCCTGGAACGAAATCAAGGGTGAGCTGAAAACGGCGCTGGAAGCGAAGGCTGATGCCGTGCGCGGCGAAGCTGCCTTCGAGCCCTGTCAGGGCTGCCACCGCAAGGATGGATCAGGCCGTGTCAGCGGCGCCTATCCGCGACTCTCGGGTCAGCATGCGAAAGTGCTGATGAAGCAGATCGCCGATATCCGCTCCGGGCGGCGTAGCAACCCGAAGATGGAACCCTTTATCGATGACCATGTGCTCACGCCGTTCGAGATCGCCGACATTGCGGTTTACCTGCAGGCACTGCCGATCTCGGCCGACAACGGCAAGGGTCCGGGCACCAGCCTGGCCAAGGGCAAGCAGCTCTATGACAAGGATTGTGCTGACTGTCACGGTGCCAAAGGTGAAGGCAGTGAGAGCAAGTTCTTCCCGATGGTGGCAGCGCAGCATTACCGCTACCTGCTGCGCGAAGCCCACTTGATCCGTGACGGTGACCGGCGCAACGCCAATCCTGACATGGTGAAGGTCATCAAGCCCTACAGCACCGGCGACCTGGAAGCGGTTTCGGATTACATGGCGGCTTTCGCGCCACCAAAAAAGCAGTAATTCAAGCGGCGGCTCGTTGCAATCGGTCCCGCACGGCGTCCCATTCGATACCGTCTGGCGGGGTCTCAATCCAGATCAGCTTGACACCCCGCTGGTCAAACTCCCGCAGCACGGCAAACAGTTGCTGCGCGGTCTGCGCCGCGTCGGTTGGCATGCGTCGGCTCAGCAGTTGCTTCGATTTGACTTTGAGATGGGCTCGCGAATAGACGGCGATGGTCGGCGCAGCATCGCCATAAGCTTTGAGCCCATCGCCCAGCAGGTCGATCGCGATCTGCATTTCACTGGCATTCATCAAGCGCACCTTGGCATGTGGTGCGTAATGCGAGGCCAGGGTGCCGGAGGCACGCGGTGCTGCTGCTTCAGCCGCAACCCACTCATCGCTCAAAAACACCTTCTGGCCACACACGACCTGCGCCTGCTCGCGCGTGACGGCACCCGGACGCAGTAGTACGGGCACATTGCGTGTGCAGTCGATGATGGTGGACTCGATGCCAAGCTCGCACGGGCCACCGTCGAGAATCAGCAAATCGGCGCCAAACTCGCTCTGAACATGCTGCGCCGTCGTCGGACTGACACGACCAAACTGATTGGCGCTCGGTGCTGCGATACCCCAGACCACTCGCTGCGCAGCGCTGCCTTCGGTCTGGCGACACGCCTTCAGCAGCGCTTGCGCCACGGGGTGCGAAGGACAGCGCAAACCAATCGAATCCTGACCGCCCGCAGCGGCTGCCGCCACCCCCTGGCGCCGCGGCAGGATCAAGGTCAGCGGGCCCGGCCAGTAGCCTTTGATCAGTCGGTCCGCAAAATCCGGTACCGTTGAAGCGAAGTGGTTGACACTCGCTGCATCCAGAACGTGCACGATCAGTGGGTGGTCCGCTGGTCGTCCTTTCGCGGAAAAAATGTGGCCGATCGCGTCGGCACTGTCAGCGTCTGCGCCCAGGCCGTAGACGGTCTCCGTTGGAAGGCCAAGCAATTCGCCCGAGCGTATGCATTGCGCACCCGCTGCAATCGATTGCTGGGCATGACCATCAAGAATCATGGCAAGCTGCGCTGTCAGAACGACTCGATGCCAAGCACGGCGGCCGCGGCCAGCGCCGTCGCCCGGACTTCAGCGGCAGTCGCACCAATGACGGTCAGATGCCCCATCTTGCGTCCCTTGCTGGCCTTGAGTTTGCCGTACAGATGCAGGTGCACGCCCGGCAGCGCCAGCACCTGCTCCCACGCCGGCGTGACGCCATCGCGCCACAAGTCACCCAGCAAATTGAGCATGATGGCCGGGCTGTGCTGGCGCGGCTGCACCAACGGCAATCCAGCCAGCGTGCGCACCTGCAAGTCAAACTGCGATAGATCGCAGGCGTCCATGGAGTAGTGGCCGCTGTTGTGCGGGCGCGGTGCCATCTCGTTGACGATCAGACTGTCGTCCTGCAGCACGAAAAATTCGACACAGAGCACACCAACGTATTGCAGTCCCTGCGCAATTGCTCTGGTAGCCGCTACCGCCTTTTCAGCAAGCACTGGCGAGACATTTCCTTCATGTACCTGCGTCACTGCCAGAATCCCTTCGCGGTGCAGATTAAGTTGCAGTGGCAGGTTGACCATCACGCCGTCCCAGCCACGCGCCACGATCACCGAGCACTCGGCCTTGAGCGCGAGCATCTTTTCCAGCACGCAAGGCACGCCTGCCAGTTGCTGCCAGGCGGCTGCCAGTTCAGTGCGGGTCCGCACGCGAATCTGGCCCTTGCCGTCGTAGCCTAGGCGGGCGGTCTTCAGGATGCCGGGCAACAAGTCGTCTGCAACACCCTCAAGCTGTGCCGCGGTCTCGATCACCGCGTAGGGCGCGCAGGCGACACCACAGCGCACAAAATGCGCCTTCTCACGCGCCCGGTCCTGTGCAATCGCAACCGCATCGGCGCCTGGCGCCACCGGTCGCGCTGCGCCCAGGGTTATGAGCGCCGCTGCCGGCACGTTCTCAAATTCAGTGGTGACGGCAGCGCAGCGCTGCATCAGTTGCGCCAGCCCCTCTTGATCCAGGTAGTCGGTGCGGATGTGGTAGTGGCTGACAAGACCGGCCGGGCTGATCACATCCGGATCCAGCACCACCGTGAAGTAGCCCATGCGCTGCGCTGCCTGCACAAACATGCGTCCGAGCTGACCACCACCCATCACGCCCAGCGTGGCTTGCTGCCCGTTCACTGCCCCACCGGGCACGACCATTTTTTGGCTCATAGCACTGGCGGCAATGTCATGCCTCTAGCATGCTCTGTCTGCTCCGCCCGAAAGGCGTCGAGCCTGGCCCGCAAGGCGGCATCCTCGTTGGCCAGCATGGCCACGGCAAACAGGGCCGCATTGGCAGCACCTGCCGCGCCAATGGCAAAGGTCGCTACCGGCACGCCCTTGGGCATTTGCACAATGCTGTGCAGCGAATCCACACCCGACAGGTACTTGCTCGGAACCGGCACACCCAGCACGGGCAGTGTGGTCTTGGCGGCCAGCATGCCTGGCAAGTGGGCCGCACCGCCAGCCCCGGCGATGATGGCTTTGAGGCCACGCCCCCGTGCTGCTTCGGCGTAGGCAAACATGTCGTCAGGCATGCGATGCGCCGAAAGCACCCGCGCTTCGTGAGTCACGCCAAACTGTTGGAGAATGTGGACTGCGTGCTGCATGCTGTCCCAGTCCGAACTGGAACCCATGACAACGCCGATTTGAATGGTTTTCATGTGTTGAATTATTACTTACCGCCCCGAACTAGCCCCAATGATGAACGTAACTGCTGAAAACTTTGACATCGAGGTGATTGCTGCCTCGATGCAGACCCCGATCCTGATCGACTTTTGGGCGCCCTGGTGTGGCCCCTGCAAGGTGATAGGCCCCATGCTGGAGAAGCTCGAAACAAGCTACGGCGGGCGCTTCAAGCTGGTCAAGATTGACTCCGATCAGGAGCAGGAACTGAGTCAGGCCTTCGGCATTCGCAGCATCCCGACCTGCATCCTGATGTTTCAGGGCAAACCTGTGGACGGCTTCATGGGCGCCTTGCCAGAAGGCCAGATCAAGGAATTTCTGGACAAGCATCTACCTGAGGGCGAAGTACTGGAAGCCGAGGTCACCAATGTGGAAGTGAACGACGCGCCTGACGCCAATGACCCGCAGGCGATTCACGAAGCGCTGCAGCAGGCCGTGCTGAAGAACCCGGACGACGAGGATGCACGCTTTGATTACGTCAAATTGCTGCTGACACGTGGGCAGTCCGACGATGCCAAGGTTGCCTTCGCTCCCGTCATCGCCAAGACTGGCCTGGTGCGGCGCTTTGATTCACTGCAACGCTGGATGAATGCGGTGGATTTCACTGCTGAGCGCGCCGACCTGGCCGCTTCAGAAAGCGACTTCGACACCAAAATTGCCGCCAACAAACGTGACTTCGATGCGCGTTTTGGAAAGGCGCAGACGCTGATGGCAGCGCAAAACTGGACCGCCGCCATGGACGAATTGCTTGAAATACTGATGCGCGACAAGGCCTGGGCCGACCAGTTGGCGCGCAAGACCTACATTGCCATTCTCGACATCATCGAGCCGCCCAAGGTCAAAGTGGCGGACGGACAGATTCCGCCGGTGGATCCGGTGGTGGCAAGCTACCGGCGGCGCTTGAGCAGTGTGGTGCTGAGTTAGATCAGGCCGTCAGCCGCGTCATCGCTTCCTGGTACTTGGCGGCCGTCCTTGCAATCACTTCATTGGGCACACGCGGCGCGGGCGGCGTTTTGCTCCAGGGTTTGCCGTCGACCTGCACCTGCTCCAGCCAGTCACGCACGAACTGCTTGTCGTAGCTGGGCGGGTTGATGCCTTCCCGGTAACTCTCGGCCGGCCAGAAACGGGATGAGTCGGGTGTCAGCACCTCGTCCATCAGGGTCAGCGTTCCCTGTGCGTCCAGACCGAATTCGAACTTGGTATCGGCAATGATGATGCCCTTCTTCAAGGCAATCTCGCTCGCCGCCTTGTACAGGGCGATGCTGATGTCGCGCATGCGTGTGGCCAGATCCAGGCCGATCACCGCCACCGTCTGTTCGAACGTGATGTTCTCGTCGTGGTCGCCGGCGGCCGCCTTGCCTGCTGGCGTGTAAATGGGCTCGGGCAACCTGGACGCGTTCTTCAGACCGGACGGCAACTTGACGCCGCACACTGCCTGATTCTGCTGGTATTCCTTCCAGCCGCTGCCGGCCAGATAGCCGCGCACCACAGCTTCCACCGGCAAGGGCTTGAGGCGTTTGACGAGCATCGAGCGTCCCACCACTTGCGGCACCTCGGCTGCCGTCACTGCACTCTCGGGCGCATCGCCCGTCAGGTGAATCGGGCAGATGTTCAAGCCATTCGGACCAAGCTTGTCGAACCAGAACAGCGCCATCTGTGTCAGCAGCGCGCCCTTGCCGGGAATAGGCTCTCCCATGATCACATCAAAGGCACTCAGGCGGTCGCTCGCCACCATCAGGATGCGGTCATCACCAACCGCGTAGTTGTCTCTCACTTTGCCCCTGGCCAGCAGGGGCAGGGAAGTGAGCATCGACGTGTGCAAGGCAGCCATATCAGCGTACGACCTGAGCCAGTTCACCCCGCGTGTATTGAGCCGCCACCACCAGCAGGCTGTTGCCCTTGACCTTGCTGGCCTGCCCTTCGCAACCGAATTCCAGATAACGCTGCTTGCACAGCGCTTTGGCGGCCTCGCGCGCCGGCTTGAGCCAATCGCGGGCATCAAACTTTTCGGGGTTTTCAAACATGTACTTGCGCACGGCACCGGTCATGGCGAGACGGATATCGGTATCGATATTGATCTTGCGCACGCCGAACTTGATGGCCTTCTGGATTTCTTCCACGGGGACACCGTAGGTTTCCTTCATGTTGCCTCCATACTGGCGAATGATGGCCAGCGACTCCTGCGGCACGCTGCTCGAGCCGTGCATCACCAGATGCGTGTTGGGAATGCGCTTGTTGATCTCCATGACACGGTTGATGGCCAGAATGTCGCCAGTGGGCTTGCGCGTGAATTTGTAGGCGCCGTGGCTGGTGCCAATGGCAATCGCCAATGCATCAAGCTGCGTGCGCTTGACAAAGTCAGCCGCCTGCTCGGGGTCGGTCAGCATCTGCTCGCGCGTCATGGTGGAGTCGGTGCCGTGGCCGTCTTCCTTGTCGCCCTTCATGGTTTCAAGCGAGCCCAGGCAACCCAGTTCGCCTTCCACCGTGACGCCGGTGGCGTGCGCCAGTTCAACCACCTTGCGCGTGACCTCAACGTTGTACTCGTAGCTGGAGATGGTCTTGCCATCCGCCATCAGCGAGCCGTCCATCATGACCGAGCTGAAGCCCAGATTGATGGCGCCCTGACAGACATCGGGGCTTTGCCCGTGATCCTGGTGCATGACCAGAGGAATGTGTGGGTAGGCTTCGATGGCGGCCTGAATCAGGTGCTTGATGAAGGCCTCACCGGCGTACTTGCGCGCACCCGCGCTCGCCTGCAGGATGACCGGCGCCCCGACCTCGTCGGCGGCTGCCATCACAGCCTGCACCTGCTCCAGGTTGTTGACGTTGAATGCGGGAATGCCATAGTCATTCAGAGCGGCGTGGTCAAGCAGTTCACGCATGGAAACAAGAGCCATGATGGATTCCTTTGGTGTTATGTGCGGTTATAAGACTTGGGTCAATTTTAGCGACATGGTTCCTGTGGGGGGAGCACAAGCCGGTGATCGCATCAACCAATACCCGTCATAGAATTACGATTCACCGGGTACGCGCCATATGGACACCAAGAAATCCGACTCCCTCGACCGCCAGGTCAATGCCACGTTGCAGGGTTCGTTCCTCGGAATGTTCCTGACGGAACTGTTTGAAGGTGTCGGTTACCTCTCGTTAATTCTGTTGCTGCTGGAAGCCATCTGGGAGTGGAACGTCATGTTCCGCAGGCCCGATGTCTATGTGCTGATCGTGACGGCATTGGGGCAGAGCGCCTGGCTGGCGCGGCGCAAATTCAAGGGACTTTCACTGCCCTGGTGGAGTTGGCTGGTGGGCATGCTGTTTTATGCGTTGATCGAATCGCTGATAGAAGGTGGCTCGTTTTTTACCAAACCCAAGCACTTCACTTTTGTGGTCCTGACACTCGTTTACGCCTGCGGCGCCGTGTTGAAGGCACACAGCGACAAGCCACATTTTGCCGTGACCGGCATCTTCCTTTCGCGCACAGCGCAGGGACTGGGTCCATTGCTTTTTTATATCGCACTGGACCTCAGAGGCCAGGTCTGGTCTGAAGGTGTCGCGGGTTTCTTCACATCGGCACCCCACGCATTCCTGTTGGCGCTCGCGATTACGCAGGTGGGCGCTCTTGCCTCATTGGCCCTTGTCGCACGCCGACAACAAACCGTGATCGCTGATCTGCTCAATCAACTCAAAACCCTGTCGCGCTGGGGCTTTGGCAATCGGGTCGTGGAAGAGGTGCTGCGCGATAGCGGCACCCATGCGGCAAGCCGGGTTGAGCGCGCTGTCGGTTTCATCGACATCCGCGGCTTTACTGCCTGGAGTGAGGCGCACCAACCGGAACAGGTGATGGAAATGTTAAACGGTTTCTATGCTGCGGTGCTGGAATCCTGCGCCGCCGACGTGATCATGTCCAAGGCAGCCGGCGATGAAGTGTTGCTGGCGCTGCCGGCCGACGCGCATGCAGTGCAGCGGATGCAGACTGCATTGCGCGCCGCCATCGCTGCAGTGCAGCCTCTGCAACTTTCGGCCGGTGCCGGTCTCTGGTTCGGTCCCGTCGTGGAAGGATTTTTTGGCGCACAGGATGCGCAAGTTCACGGCGTCATTGGTGACACGGTCAACACCGCCAAGCGACTGTGTGATCACGCAAAAGGAGGCCAGTTGCTGGTCGGTCCGCTGAGCCGGTTCGCCGTCGGTGGCAAAGAGCAGGTCAGCATCAGTGCCAAGGGAAAGACTGAACCGGTGCTGGCAGCGATTTACGCGGTCTGAGCAGACTTCCGACATCCCGTTTCGTGTTGGGGACCGAGCTGGCTCGCTGCGCGTAGCTGCGGTCTGTCCCGCAAGGTCTCAGGAAACCCTGCAAATCTTCAGCATATTGGTGCCACCCGGCGCGCCCATCGGCTCACCGCAGGTAATGGCATAAACATCCCCGGTTTGCACCAGGCCGCGTGTCTTCAGATTGTTCTCGACTTCTGCCAGTGCCGTGTCGCGGTCGGCACTGGTGTCCATGAAGAGCGGGCGCACGTTGCGGTACAGCGTCATGCGGCGTTGCGTCGCCACCTTGGAAGTCAAGGCGTAAATCGGCACATGGATCAAATGGCGACTCATCCACAAGGCAGTGGACCCGCTGTCGGTCAGGGCGACGATGGCTTTGGCGCCCAGATGGTGCGCCGTGAACAAAGCGCCCATGGCAATCGACTGGTCAATGCGGCTGAAGGTCTTGCCGCTGAAATCAGCTTCCAGCTTGAAGTCGTCGTTGGCCTCGGCGGCGTGACAAATCTTCGCCATTTCGATCACGGTTTCCAGAGGAAATTTTCCTGCCGCCGTTTCGGCCGACAGCATGACGGCGTCGGTGCCGTCAAGCACCGCGTTAGCGACGTCACTGACCTCGGCCCGCGTGGGTACCGGGTTGCTGATCATCGATTCCATCATCTGTGTCGCGGTGATGACCACCTTGTCGTATTCGCGTGCCATCTTGATCATGCGCTTTTGCAGCGCTGGGACCGCCGCGTTACCTACTTCGACAGCCAGGTCGCCGCGCGCTACCATGATGCCGTCGCTGGCCATCAGGATCTCAAGCAGCTTCGGGATCGCTTCTGCACGTTCGATCTTGGCGATCAAACCGGGTTTGTGTCCGTACTCGCCGGCGGCCACATTGCACAACTGGCGAGCCATTTCCATATCTGTCGCGTTCTTCGGGAAACTGACCGCGACATAGTCGGCCTGAAAACTCATCGCCGTGCGAATGTCTTCCATGTCCTTGGCGGTCAGCGCGGCTGCGCTGAGCCCGCCACCGCGCTTGTTGATGCCCTTGTTGTTCGACAACTCACCACCGAGATTGACTGTGGTGTGAATCTTGTCTCCAGTCACCACATCCACCGTCATGACGATCAGGCCGTCGTTGAGCAAAAGCACATCGCCAGCCCTGACCTCGCGTGGCAGCGATTTGTAGTCCAGACCCACAGCGTTCTCGTCACCCGGTTCGGAGCGCGCCGCATCAAGCACAAACTTTTGCCCGGTCTGCAGCATGACCTTGCCCTGTGCGAACCTGCCGACCCGGATCTTCGGTCCCTGCAGGTCGGCCATGATGGCGACTTGGCGACCAACGCGCAGCGAGACTTCTCGCACCAGGCGCGCCAGGTCGATATGATCCTGCGCCTTGCCATGGCTGAAATTCAAACGCACTACGTTGACGCCGGCACGGATCATCTGTTCCAGCAAGGCAGGGTCGCTGCTGGCCGGGCCAAGGGTAGCAACGATTTTGGTGGCGCGACGTGGCATCAAAGCACACCCCCCGCGCGGCGCGTCAGGATTTCAAAGGCCGGCAATGTCTTGCCCTCCAGCACTTCCAGAAAGGCGCCGCCACCGGTCGAGATGTAGCTGATTTGCTTCTCGATGCCGTATTTGGCAATGGCGGCCAGGGTGTCGCCACCGCCAGCGATGGAGAAGGCGCTGGAATCGGCAATCGCCTGCGCCAGTACCCGCGTACCGTTCTCGAACGCAGCAAACTCAAACACCCCCACCGGACCATTCCAGACAATGGTGCCGGCCTTCATGAGTTGCGCTGCCAGCGCCGCAGCGGTCTGCGGACCAATGTCCAGGATCAGATCATCGTCTGCCACGTCGGTGGCGGCCTTGGCGACGGCCACAGCATCCGCAGAAAAAGTCTTGGCGGTAACCACGTCGGTCGGAATCGGAACGGCTGCGCCACGCGCTTTCATCGCCTCGATCACGGCTTTGGCCTCGGTCACCAAATCAGCCTCGGCCAGACTCTTGCCAATATTCAGTCCAGCTGCCAGCATGAAAGTGTTGGCGATACCGCCCCCCACAATCAACTGATCAACCTTGTCCGCCAGGCTCTTGACAATGGTCAGCTTGGTGGAAACCTTGGAACCGGCAACGATGGCGACCAACGGGCGCTTCGGGTTCGCCAGCGCCAGCGTGATGGCGTCCATTTCGGCGGCGAGCAGCGGGCCGGCACAAGCCACGTTGGCAAACTGCGCGATGCCGTAAGTGGAAGCTTCAGCGCGGTGCGCGGTGCCAAAAGCGTCATGCACGAAAACGTCGCACAGTGCGGCCATCTTGCGTGCAAGTTCCTCGTTGTTCTTCTTCTCGCCCTTGTTGACGCGGCAGTTCTCCAGCAGCACCAATTGCCCCGGCTGCACGCTGACCCCGTCAACCCAGTTGGCCAGCAGGGGCACCTCACGTCCCAGCAGTTCTGCCATGCGCCGAGCCACCGGCGCGAGCGAATCAGCCGCCTTGAACTCACCTTCGGTTGGACGTCCCAGGTGCGAAGTCACCATGACGGCCGCACCGGCGTCCAGCGCCATCCGTATGCAAGGCAGCGAGGCCCGAATTCGGGTGTCCTCCGTGATCTGGCCGGCAGCGTCCTGCGGCACATTCAGGTCAGCCCGGATAAAAATGCGTTTGCCAGTAATCTGGCCACTGGCGCACAGGTCGGAAAAACGAATGACGTTCATGGAAAAGCCTGTCAAGGAATGTTGCTGGTGCGATTGTAGAAGCGCGATGGCGCCGCGCGTTACCAGCCGAGTCCAAGGTGCAGAGACAGATACACGGCCATACCGGCGATGATGGTCCCCAGGATGGCCTGCCCGGCACCCTTGCGCCAGAAGAACCAAAGCGCGCCAGCAGCGCCGGCGAACAGGCGCGCGTCCTGCCAGGTGCCGATGAACTGCCCCTGCGTCATCAGGATTTCCGGCGCAATGACGGCCGCCAGTGCGGCGATCGGCGCATATTGCAGGCCGCGCTCTATCCAGTGCGGCAAGGTCCAGGGCTTGCTGCTGATAAAGAAGAAGCAGCGTGTCAGAACCGTAACGAGCGCCAGCCCGACGATGGTGACCAGGTTCCAGGCGTCAGTGTGGAAGTTCATTTTTCTTCCAGCATCAGGCACAGAGCCACAGCTGCCGCAATTCCGACCAGGATATTGAGCTTGAAGGGCAATGCAAAGCAGACCACAGCTGCTGCCCCCGCCACAACCGCCGCCATCAAGCGCAGCCGACTCGACATCAACGAGTACAGAATGCCCAGCAGGGCCAGGATGCCCGCAAAGCCCAGGCCCCAACGGGTCGGCACCAGATTGGTCAGCGCAATGCCCACCACGCTGCAGCCAACCCAGCAAATCCACGTCACGCAACAGTTGCCCGCCAGGTACGCTTGTTCACTGTGCGACTGCGCTGCTTCACCACTGTGACGCGGAAATCGTTTGACGAATAGCACGTAGGTCAGGTCTGTCGTCAGGTAACCGCTGACAAGTCGCTGCCACAGGGGCAGATGCACAAGATAGGGCCGCAAATGGGCGCTGAAGACAACAAAACGCAGGTTCACGCAAAACCCGGTGGCCAGCACCACCCACATCGGGGCCCCGGCGACGATCAGCGGGATCGCGGCCAGCTGCGAACTGCCGGCGAAGACAATAAGGCCCATCAGCAATGCCGCGGTCGTGCCCATACCGGAATTCATCATGGCCACACCGGTCATGAGTCCCCACGCGGCAATGCCCGGTGCCACCGCCAGGGAATCGAGTGCACCGCGACGAAACTCAGGGTGACGGTAATTGCTCGGCAAAAAGAACATCAGGGGCCGTGGTTCGTAAAAACCATGCCTGCTTGCACGTCGCTGCCGCGCAGGAAGTCGGCCACATTCATCCGCTTTCCACCCGGGCGCTGCAGTTCGGTGATGACCACAACCGATTCCATGGCTGCAACGGCTATACCCTGCGCGTCGACCAGCAAAATGGTACCCGGTTCGGCGCCGGCTGCAGTTGCCATCGGCGGCGCGACGGCCATCCAGACCTTCAGGATTTCGCCGTTGAGCGTCGCCGTGGCACCCGGAAATGGATTGAAAGCCCGAACCTTTTGTGCAATCAGGCGTGCCGGTCGCCGCCAGTCGAGCGCGGCTTCGCTCTTTTCGACCTTTTGTGCATAAGTGACGTCTTGCTCGCTCTGCGGTACCGGCTTCAAGGTTTGGGCTTCGGCCTTGTCCAGGGCCAACAGCATCAATCGCCCTCCCAGCGAGGCCAGTCTGTCCTGCAGGCTTGCGGTGGTATCCGTGGGCTCGATCGCTACCGTGTGCGCCATCAACATGTCTCCGGTGTCCAGCCCGGCATCCATCTGCATGATCGTTACCGCCGTTTGCGCGTCCCCCGCTTCAATCGCACGATGAATTGGCGCGGCGCCGCGCCAGCGTGGCAGCAAGGAGGCATGGATATTGAAACAGCCGTAACCTGGTGTATCCAGCACCCACTGCGGCAGAATGAGGCCGTAGGCGGCCACCACCATGGCGTCGGCGTGCGTCGACTCGATGGCGGACTGTGCCAATCGCGCATCGTCGGCGTACTTGCCATCGAGCCGCAGACTGCGCGGCTGAGCCAGCGTCAGCCCGTGTTGCAAAGCGTATTGCTTGACACTTGATGCCTGCAATTTCATGCCACGCCCGGCGGGCCGATCAGGTTGTGTCAGCACCAGGGCAATCTCGTGGCCAGCCCGATGCAGATGTTCCAGTGCTACCCGGGCAAACTCTGGCGTGCCGGCGAAGATCAATCTCACCGCGCGTCCTCACGCTGCGCCTTGAGCATCTTCTTCTTGATCCGGTTGCGTTTCAGGGGAGACAGGTATTCAACGAAAACCTTGCCCAGCAAGTGGTCCATCTCGTGCTGGATGCAGACCGCCAGCAAACCTTCGGCCTGCACCACGCGGGACTGGCCAGAGGCATCGAGGGCGCTGACTGTCACGGCGTCAAAGCGCTCGACACCGTCGTAAATGCCGGGCACCGAAAGACAGCCCTCCTCATTGAGATGCGTGGTGGTACTGGTCCAGACAAGGTGCGGATTGATCAGCACCACGGCCTGATCGCGCTGCTCCGAGACGTCAATGACAATCACGCGCTCGTGAACATCAACCTGGGTTGCGGCCAGACCTATGCCTTTGGCCTCGTACATGGTGTCCAGCATATCGGCAACCAGTGTGTGAATGCGTTGATCCACAGCAGCTACCGGCTTGGCAACGGTATGCAGTCGTGGGTCCGGGAAGAAAAGAAGGGGAAGTAAAGCCATGTTTTAATCGGTTTGCGGATGTCGCTATTTTCGCTATATTTACGCACCCTTGCGGTTCTTACACGCCAAAAGCGTTGCCCTCTCAAGGGCATGAGAGCAAAATTGCGCCAGATTCATTGAGGTTTTAAATGACAAACAGCAGGACGGTGAATTTCAAAGTGACGGCGCAGCTTGCCGCCATCGCGCTGGCACTGTTCGCTGCAGGTGCGATATCAGCCCAGAGCCTTGGCGTTACGCCACAACAGAAGGCCACCGCCGATCAGGTTGCACAGTCCGGCGTTGCCCTGAGTGCGCTGGCTGCGAACGCGCCTGACAGCTACACCGTCAAGTCGGGCGATACCCTGTGGGCGATCTCGACGCTGTTCCTGAAATCGGCCTGGCGCTGGCCCGAATTGTGGGGCATGAACCTGACCGAAATCAAGAATCCGCACCTGATTTATCCAGGCCAGAAACTGTACCTGGAAAAGAAGGATGGGCGGGCCACACTGAGCACCGTCGCACCGGGTTCTCGTAGCACCGAAGGTGCCGCCGAGCCCGTCGCTACGGCGCGCTTGTCGCCCCGAACCCGCTATGAGACCTTGGGCAGTGGCGCACTGCCCACCCTGAAATTTCACCTGATCGAACCTTATCTGGCTGATCCAATGGTCGTCGACGAAAACGCGATGCGATCGGCTCCGAGAATTGTCGCCACCCAGGAGGGCCGCGTCTTGCTGTCCCGAGGTGATCGCGCCTATGCGCGCGGCCCGGCCAACGCCACCCTGAAGGACGACGTCAGCCAGAAGCAGCAGGTATATCGCGTATTTCGTGAAGCCACGCCGCTGAAGGACCCTGTCACCGGTGAAGTTTTGGGTTACGAGGCCCAGTACATTGGCAAGGCTCTGCTGGCGCGCAGCGAAACCACGGAGCAGTCCCAGGACAGTGATGGTAAGACACGCATCGACACCATCCCGGCCACGATTGATATCGTTTCTGCCAAGGAAGAAATGCGCGTTGGAGACCGGCTTCTCCCCGAGCCACCGAGGCAATTGCTCAACTATGTGCCGCACGCTCCACAGGGCAGGACCGACGCCAGAATCGTTTCCGTTTACGGCAACGCCGTTGTCAACGCCGCACAAAACCAGGTCGTGGCGATCAATCGCGGCACACGTGATGGCATGGAGAACGGCCATGTGCTGGCCATTCTGAAGGACGGCGCCCGCCTGATTGATAAAACCGACGAGGCGCGGACCGAGTTGAAGCTTCCGGATGAGCGCAATGGCTTGTTGATGGTGTTCAAGACTTTCGACAGGCTCTCCTACGCCCTGATTGTGGAAATCACGGACAGTGTGCGCGTCGGTGACCGCCTGGTTAATCCTCGCTGAAAATTGGCTGAGCCATGCAGTCCATGCAGCGGCAGGAACTTGAAGGCTGGCTGCGACTGACGCTGACACAGGGTGTCGGCAATGCCGCGGCGCGCAAATTGCTCAGTGCCTTTGGTTTGCCGCAGTCAGTATTCGGGCAGCCGGTGAGCGCACTGCGTCACGTCGTGAGCGAAACACAGGCGATGGCACTGCGCCATACGCCCAACGGGTTGGCGGATCTGCTGGAACTTAGCTGGAAATGGCTGCAGGAGTCGGGTCAAGGCAGCGCTCTGCGACAGATTCTGGTGCTGGGTGACCCCGAGTATCCCTCCTCTCTCCTGACCATTGACGACCCGCCCCTGATGC
>CAIYMN010000341.1 GCA_903927295.1 uncultured beta proteobacterium
GCTCAAAACGACCAATTGGAACCATGTCACCGTCGGGGTCCGCGCGAAAGAGGACCTCCATCTTGCGCAGATCCTTCTTGGGATAGTGTCGAATCACAATCTTGACTGCGGATCCATCCCTGTTGGTCGCGGACGTTACTTCATCACGCCACTCCTCTTGCAAGGGGGAGTCTTCGCAATTGCCCGACATCGGTGACATTGCGGCCACCACTGTCAGGCAGCAGATCAGCCTGTTCTCAAGGAGGTGTAGGAGGCGATTCATAGTTGTTGTGGTTCCTCGGTTTTCAGATCCAGCATAGCGGACCTGAAGTAGCTATTTGCGGTTGCTATCCCGCAAGGCCCGTTTAGCCAAAGAAATCGCAGACAAGGTGCCCGCCATCCGGACGAGTTGTTGCACACTTTCGCTCTTGGAACTGTCAATGGCTTTTACAATTCTTATGATTGCAAAAAACCCACCAATAGCCACAAGTGGCCCAAGAATATATTCCATTTGCTTTCTCCAAAATTTGACTGATCACTCAGTCTGGTTGGCGGCGAAATGCCGCGGTCTCACGGGCGTTGGCGCGCTGACCGGCATCAATTGCTGTCACGAACGCTTCGCCACGTGCTTCTGAGTCCTCCTCCGTCAACAGACGTGCAAAGCGGGCCGCCATGTTCAGTTGGGCAGGCGTGATGCTCGTGTCTGCTGCAATGGTCTCCAACGTTTCCGCCTCAATCGTGAACCCGGATGTGACTTGCTGTACGAGACTTCGGCGTGGACCGATGGGTGTTTCATCCAGCTCCACATGGAAGAGATAGCGTCGCAGGAGCCCGTCATCCATAGAGCTGGGTTTTTGGCAAATCCAGATGGTCGGGATGGTGCAGGTCATCAATCGACGCCGAAGAAGGCGTTCAGCATGATTTGCGGCTAGACCTGTTTCGTTGAAAACCATGACGGCTCCCCCGGGGTGGGTCTTGAGCATGCACTGCATAGAGTGGTAGTTGTCCAGAGCATTCACGATCTCGGTAGCCCAATCCGCATAGGGGTTGATGTCGCCAGCCTGGAAACCACACAAACCGGTGGCCTGTACCAGCAGACCAGCAAATTCGGTCTTGCCCATTCCAGGCGGGCCTTGAATCAGGATGTTGACACCGACTTCACGAGACCGCACTGCAGTTTGCAGGCATTGAACGATCCACTTGAACTCCTTTTCGAGGTGTGGAAAGTCAGAGAGGCTGAGCGATGGAGAGGCCACAGGTACAAGTAGCTCGCTCTGCACCGCGTCGCGGGAATCCGCCTTGAACATTGACAGCCGCTGCGATACCGGGCCAACCCGAATAAATCCGTCCATGTCAGCAGGAGTGAGGTTGAGACTGATAAGACCGCAGGCGCGCAGCTTTCCACTGTCGTCCAGAGTCTTCCTCAAGTCTGGCACTGTGCACGACATCATTGCGGCGGCCAATTCCCACGCTGAGACCTTGGAGGGCAAGCGCATGTCATACAGGAAGCGCCGAAACACCGGCCACTCAGTTATGGCGAGCGCATATTCCAGAATTTCAGTCTCCAGCGGGTCCAGGTCGTACAGGGCACTCATTGGCGCAAGACTTGGGTGCTGGACCAGTTGGCGCACGGGTTCGGACTCAAGAGCAGCCAGGGAGTCACTGAACGCGCGCTTGATGACCTCTGGATGGCGATGCCATTTATTGAGAACCAAATTCTTGTAGAGTTCGCCGACCTCGTCTCTGTGAGAGAAGAGAAGCTTGCACAGTGCCACGGCATCATCAGCATCCGCCGGATGCCGGCCCTTGGCAGCCTTTGACAATTGGGTGCAAAGCCTCAGCAGCATGGCCTTGTCCCAAAGCAGAGCCGGTCCAACCGCGTGGAAGAGCGTTTCCGTGGTGTCGACCAGGACCCGCTCGTATGTCTTTGATTCGACAATCGAACGGTACATGAACCTTAGCGATGGCAAGTTGGCCTGGCCGGGTATTGCCAGGAAAGATACGTCGAATTCAGTATCACTGGTCATGTGCTTGACTCCTCTGGTGACTGACCGTACTTAGGCTGATGGAGCTCCAACTGAAAGGCGAGTCGGCGAATGATCGAGTCGTCCA
>CAIYMN010000342.1 GCA_903927295.1 uncultured beta proteobacterium
GTGATTGTGTCGACCGGATCCGAATTGGAACTGGCGATGCAGGCTCACGCCATCCTGGCTTCACAAGGCATAGCCACCCGAGTGGTATCCATGCCTTGTACCAATCTGTTTGATCGTCAAAGCGCGGCGTACCAGGAATCGGTGCTGCCCCTGAACCTGGGCGTCGTGGCCATCGAAGCGGCGCATACCGACTTCTGGCGCAAGTACGTCGGGCGCACCGGCGCAGTGATTGGAATGAGGAGCTTTGGCGAGTCTGCTCCGGCGAAAGACCTTTACGCGCATTTTGGAATTACCGCTGCGCAGGTGGTCACGTCTGTGAAGGGGCTCACACAGGGTTGATGGCGGGAATTGACCCCGTTGAATCCGTGATTTGAAATGACCCTGTGTCTTGACTCGCACCACGCGTGTCCTGAAAGGTAATCATGTACAAGAAAATTCTCGTCGCCGCAGATGGTTTCAATTTGTCCAAAAAGGCCGTCCGTGCCGCGTTGGATATGGCTGCTGCGCTTGGCGCAAAGGAATACATCGGCCAGGTCATGCCGAAATTTGTCCGAGCGTACTTCGACAGCAGCGACGACGCTTCGACCAAGGGTGCCATGCGCCGCTGGTCGTTGGTATCGTGGTAAGGTCGTGCAACCATTTTTGTGAGAGGAATACTTATGACCGCGTTCATGGTGGTTGACACGCTCCTGAAAGATCCCGAACTCTACGAGCAATACAAATTGCTGGCCAAACCGCTGGTCGAAAAGTTTGGAGGCCAGTATCTGGCACGTGGTGGAAAAGTGTCGGTGAAGGAAAGCGCGTTGTGGACACCAACCAGGATGGTGCTGGTGATGTTTCCATCCAGCGATCACATCGAGGCTTTTTACAACTCCGAGGAATACCAGAAAGTCCTTGCGATCAGCAAGCAGTCCGCCGACAGGACCGTATTCAGCCTGGAAGGCATGTGAGCCGGCTCTGCAAGATGCTGTTTTAACAGCCATGCATCAAAAATATCGATACAGCCGCTGGCTGGGTATGTGGCTTTTCGGCCTGGTTCTCGCCAGCCAGGCATTGGCTGGTGAGAAGGTGCTCGATGTTGCGCAGGTGGATCGTAGCGCGGTTTCGCTCACCGAATATTTCGCCATTGTGGAAGACAGCAGTGCCGCCTTGACGCTCGCGGAAGTCACCAAGCCGGAGTTTGCCGAGCGCTTCAAGACCGGGCAGGCACCCACTGAGGCTCTGGGTTTTTCCTACACGAAGTCAGCAATATGGCTGCGCCTGCATCTGAAAAACAGCAGCAATCAGCCGGTAGATTGCATGCTGGAAATTACTTACGCGCTGCTGGCCAGTGTCGACTTCTACCAGCCTGGCGCGACGGGTTTCGACCTGATTGAAGCCGGCTACTTGCGACCTCGGTCGCCTCGCGCACATAACGGTCGATTCATCGTGCTGCCGGTGTTGCTTCCGGCTGGCGCCGACCAGTTGCTATATCTGCGCGTCCAGACGCCCAACTCATTGAACATTCCGGCAAGGCTGTGGTCTGTTGAGGCATTTCACTCACATCAGCCGGGCGACTACGCGTTGCAGGCCTTGTACTTTGGCATGGTGCTGGCGATCGCTTTTTACAACCTGATGCTGTTTTTTGCGCTGCGTGACGTCAACTACCTGATCTACGTGCTATTTGCCACTTGCATGTCAGTGGCGCTGGCAAACTTTACCGGCCTGGGAGGCGAATTCATCTGGGGCTTTGCGCCGATCTGGACCAAGATCGGTGTCAATGTACCGGCGGCGCTGGCCTCCGTTGCGATGTTGCTATTTACCGGCCGCCTTCTCAACACGGCGCAGGTGCTGCCGCGCATCGACCTGTGGATCAAGTTGTTCATGGCGGCCAGCGCGGCATTCTTCTTTCTGCTGATGTTCTGGTTCTGGGAATTCAACCGCTTCTTCGTTGTCACGAACCTGCTCACCTCCTTGTTGATTCTGGGCGTGGGCATGGTCTGTGCCGGCAAGCGCCAGCGCAGTGCCTACTACTTTGTCGCTGCCTTTTCTGTGCTGTTTCTGGCCAATGTGCTGTCGCATCTGCGCAATCTGGGCGTGGTTCCGACCAATGTTTTCACCAGTGATGGCTTGCAGATTGGCTCGGTCATTGAAATGCTGCTTCTGTCGCTGGCGCTGGCGGACCGCTTCAATGTCATGCGTCGCGAGAAGATTGCTGCACAGGCGAAGGCGCTGCAGGTGCAGGGTGAACAGGTCGAGTCACTCAAGGATTCAGAGAAAGTTCTCGAAGGCCGTGTGGCAGAGCGGACTGCGGCGTTGCACGCGGCGAACCAACAGCTCGAAGCGATCAGCATCACCGATGCACTGACTGGCATTGCGAACCGCCGTCACTTTGATACCGTGCTCGCCAACGAATGGACGCGGGCCGCGCGCGCCGGTCATACGCTGGCGCTGGGTTTCATGGATGTTGACTGGTTCAAGAAGTACAACGACCACTATGGCCACCCGGCCGGTGATGAGTGTCTGCGCCAGGTTGCCAGAGTTCTCTCAGAGGCTTTAGGCCGCACCGGTGACCTGGTAGCGCGCTACGGCGGCGAAGAGTTTGTCTTCATCACACCAGGGACCACAATTGAAAATGCAGTGCTGATGGCGCTGCGTGTCTGCGCGGCAATGCAGGCGCAGTCGCTGGTGCACGAGTTGTCAGAGTTCGGTCATGTGACAGTCAGCATCGGCGTTGCCAGTATGCTGCCCGAGCAAGGCCGAAGTTCCTACGATTTGGTCACGGCGGCAGACAAGGCGCTTTATGCTGCCAAGCAGCAGGGACGCAATCGGGTGGTTGCAGCACCGTGATCCGGTCGTGAGGGGAAGCAGGTGTGGCGTTTTTGGTCACGGCTCAAGCAGGATGTGGTGCAGTTGTTCGCGTGCCTCGGCCGCAAGCCCCATCGGACCGGCCAGATAGTTTGTGAGCCCACCGTAATCGCGCGCTATCACGTCAAATGCGGCCTCCAAGAAGGCAGGCTGCACCTGCCACACGACCTCCATCACATGCGCCGGGCCGGCTCCTTCGACTGCCGCATCGCGACGATAAAACTGGTTGGTCAGCAGGTAATCCTGCATGATGGTGTCGCGGTCGACGCCCAGCGCCGCTAACAGGAGCGCTGCGGCAAAGCCGGTGCGGTCTTTTCCCGCCGTGCAGTGAAAGACCACCGGCGTGGGATGCTGCAGCAGGTGCTTGAAAAAGCGGCCGAAGGTCGACCCGTGTTTGTGTACGAAGTCGCGGTAGGTGTCGCACATCATTGCCACCGTCTCGTCCGCGCTGGGCACGTGACCCGACGCCGCCAGCACGCGCAACCGCTGCACCACGGTCGGCTCGATCGCCATGGAGAGTCGGGTCACGCCGGGAATGTCGTAGGGCAGGGCGGCGCTTTCGTTCAAGCCCCTGAAGTCGATGCTGTGGCGCATCGGCAGTGACTGCACCTTGACCAGATCTGCCGGAGTCAGGGCGGCCAGGTGGTCGGATCGAAAGACGCGACCCCGGCGCACGCGACGCCCCTGGGCACCGCGGTAGCCTCCCAGATCGCGGAAATTGGAGGCGCCCTGCAAGGCGTCAGGGTTGGTTGCGTCGTTCATTGCCGGAAGTCTAGCAAGACTAGAATCGCAACCTTATGAACGCCGATCTGACGCAAGGTAGATGAGTGCCGTGTCACCAGCCAGCGTCGTGATCGATCCGTATCGCGTCAAACACCGCGGCATGATCACGCTGGCCATCATGCTGGCCACCATCATGCAGGCGCTCGACACCACCATCGCCAATGTCGCCTTGCCCTACATGCAAGGCAGCCTGCAGGCCTCGCAGGATCAGATCACCTGGGTGCTGACTTCCTACATCGTTGCAGCGGCCATCGCGACGCCGCTGACCGGCTGGTCGTGTGCGCACTGGGGCCGCAAGAAGGTGTTCATGATCACGGTGATCGGCTTCACGATGGCGTCGGCTCTGTGCGGTCTGGCTGGAGCGCTCTGGCAGATCGTCGCGGCCCGACTCCTGCAAGGTGTGTTCGGAGCTGCGCTGGTGCCCTTGTCGCAGGCGGTGCTGCTCGACATCAATCCGCGCGAAAGAGCCGGTCAGGCCATGGCGATCTGGGGTGCTGGCATCATGGTCGGTCCGATTCTGGGGCCGATGCTCGGAGGCTGGCTGACCGAGTACTACGACTGGCGCTGGGTCTTCTACATCAACCTGCCGGTGGGTCTCATGGCGCTCTACGGTATTGCCCGCTATCTACCCGAAACCCAGCCGGCGGGGGTCCGGCTGGACCCGTTTGGCTTCGCCACACTGAGTATTGGCGTTGGCGCACTTCAGTTGTTTCTGGACCGGGGCGAGCAACTGGACTGGTTCAACTCTGTCGAGATCCGCGCCGAGGCGATCACTTCGGTGTTGGCGTTTCTGTTTTTCTCGGTTCACACCTGGACTTCCTCAGGCAACTCGTTCCTCAACAAGGCGTTGTTGCGTGATCGCAATTACGTGATCGGTATCATGCTCGCCTTCATCGTCGGCGTAATTCTTTACGCCACTCTGGCCCTGCAGCCGTCACTGCTGCAGGGGCTGCTGAACTATCCGATTGTGTTCGCCGGCCTGGTGATGGCGCCGCGCGGCATCGGCACCATGCTGGCCATGATCGCCGTGGGTCGTCTGCTGTACTACATCGATGTGCGTGTCATCATGGGGGCAGGCCTTGCGCTGACCGCTTTTTCGCTCTACCTGATGACGCTCTTTACGCTCGACATGGACACCACGCTGATCATTGTCTCGGGCGTTATTCAAGGTGTCGGAATCGGATTCACTTTTGTCACGCTGAGCACGGTCGCCTTTTCGACATTGGCGCCGAACCTGCGCAATGACGGTACGCCGATCTACAGCCTGATGCGCAATGTCGGTGCCAGTGCCGGCATTTCGATCATTCAGGCCCTGTTCAGCCAAAGCACGGCGCGGGCACACGCCCAACTGAGCGGGGCGATCACACCTTACTCTGCCGCGGTGCAAAATCTGCCGCCGCTGCTCAGTGCCCAGTCGCCCACCGGTTTGGCGTTGTTGAATCTGGAACTGAATCGGCAGGCCGCGATGATCGGGTATCTCAGTGACTTTCACGTCATGATGTGGCTGACCTTGCTCGCGATGCCGATGTTGTTGTTGCTGCGCAAGCCCAGGGCCCCTGCGCCCGGATGAGCCCGTCGCGGCAGCGGCTTGCGTCTGTGGCTACACTGCGCCATTACCACCCCGCAAGGACGCCAAAATCATGACACAAACTGCCAATTGCCGCCGCTCCAGGGTCTATCTGCGCTGGGCGCTGCTGGCGGGCAGCCTGATAGCGTTGGCTGCCTGCGCCAGCCTCGATCTTGCGCTGAGCCGGGACCGGATCGCAGAGATCGTCGGCAGTGCGGACCGCAGCGCCGCCGACCGAAACAATGACCTGCGGCGCAAGCCAGAACAGATGCTGGCATTCATCGGCCTGCGGCCCGGCATGACGGCTCTGGATTTGAGCACCGGCGGCGGCTACACGGCCGAGTTGCTGGCGCGGGCCGTGGGTCCAGCGGGTGCTGTCTACGGGCAAAGCCTGCCAGCGCGCGCACCCGACGCGCCGCCGCAGCCTGCGGTGGCGCCCGAAGGCAATGCATCGCCGCAATTGACCGCAACACCTGCGACTTTGAGTGCGCCTGCGGCCGTTCGTCGAACGTCGGCTCAGGCGCTGGCGGAACGGGCGAAGAACCCCTTGCTTTCCAATCTGCACTCCACGATGCGGGTCTTCGAAGACCCGGTGCCGCCGGAGCTTGCCGGCCGGCTTGACCTGGTCACGCTGATGTTCAATTACCACGACCTCGGCCACATGGGGGTTGACCGTCAACGCATGAACGCAGCCGTGTCTGCGGGATTGAAACCGGGTGGCCTCTACGTCATTGCCGACCATGCGGGTCGCGCTGGGACAGGCATCGGTGAATCGGGAACCCTGCACCGGATCGAAGAAGCCTTCCTGCGCAAAGAGGTCGAGGCGGCCGGGTTCAAACTCGCCGCGACTGCCGATTTTCTGCGCAACGCGTCAGACCCGCGTGACAGGAATACGCCTGAGCCGGCGCAGCCCAAGGACGAGTTCGTGCTGAAGTTCGTCAAGCCTTGAGCGCATGAAAATTCCATGGGTCAGCGCCAGGGAGCAAAAGGAGCTCAATGCCTTGCTCTGGCTGGTGGCCTGCGGTTTCTTCATGCAGACGCTGGACGCCACCATCGTCAACACCGCCCTGCCCGCGATGGCACGCAGCCTGGGCGAGAGTCCGCTGCGCATGCAGTCCGTGGTGGTGTCGTATTCGCTGACGATGGCGATGCTGATTCCGGCCTCTGGCTGGATTGCCGACCGCTTTGGCACACGCCGCGTCTATGTCGGCGCGATCGCCATGTTTGTGGTCGGCTCGCTTTTGTGCGCTGCGTCAACTACCTTGACTCAACTGGTTGCGGCGCGCGTGGTGCAGGGCATGGGGGGTGCGCTGCTGCTGCCGGTGGGTCGCCTGTCGGTGCTCAGATCATTTCCGCGCAGTCACTTCCTGCCGGCCATGAGTTTTGTCGCGATTCCGGGATTGATCGGTCCGCTGATGGGACCGACATTGGGCGGCTGGCTGGTCGAAGTTGCGTCCTGGCACTGGATCTTCCTGATCAACCTGCCAGTTGGCCTGGCTGGTGCTGTCGCCACCCTGATCTACATGCGCGGCGCGCCGCTGGAGAGCGCGGCACGCTTCGACCTCGTGGGCTACCTGCTGCTGGCGTTTGGCATGGTCTGCGTTTCGCTGGCGCTCGATGGCATGTCGAGTCTCGGTCTGAGTCATGCCGGCGTCCTGCTGCTGATCATCTTCGGCCTGGCGAGTCTTAGCTCCTACTGGCTGCAGGCGGCACGCCATGACAATCCGCTTTTTCCTCCCGATCTGTTTTCCAATCCAACGTTGAGCGTCGGCTTGCTGGGCAACCTGTTTTCGCGCCTGGGCAGTTCCGGCATGCCCTTGATGGTGCCGCTGCTGCTGCAGCTCAGCATGGGCTATTCGCCTTTCCACGCCGGCATGATGATGCTGCCCGTGGCTCTGGCGGCCATGACGGTCAAGCGTCTGGTCACCACGCTGATCACGCGCGTGGGCTACCGGCGTGTGCTCGTGGTCAACACAATGCTGCTGGGTTTGATCATGGCGAGCTTTGCATTGACCTCGACCGACCTGCCATGGTGGGTGCTTTCACTGCAACTGACCTGCTTCGGCGCGGTCAACTCGCTGCAGTTCACGTCCATGAATACGCTCACGCTGAAGGATCTGGACCCGGTCCACGCCAGCAGCGGCAATGCCCTGTTGTCGATGGTGCAGATGCTGGCCATCGGCATGGGCGTGGCCAGCGCCGGTGGCGTGCTGGCGGCTTTCACAGGACTCTTTGGCAGCGCAACATCAGCGCAGACACTCAATGCCTTTCATGCCACTTTTGTCTGCATGGGGCTGATGACTCTTGCCTCCGCCAGCATCTTCTGGCAACTGACATCCGGTGAGAGCAAAGTCCCGCAATCCGCTGCACCCGAGGTTTCGGACCCTGGCTGATCACGTCTGATCTCTTGAGAGTTGGCAAATCCGAGTCTCGGGCGTGTGCGAGCCGAGGGCGCCGCAGTGGATGGCTCCGCGAATGTCCCCCGACCTACGGTCTCCTCCTTGCTTTGTCAAAACCCCAAGTCCACGCTGCGCCACCCACTGAATCGCCCTCGGCAACGAGCGGCTGTGCTTTTCCGATTCCTGCTAGAGTGCTGGTGGCAATGCAAACACGTTGCCGCCCCTCATCCGGAGACTCACCACCATGCAAAAGCTGTCTGTTCGCCTGGCTTTGATTGCCAGCGCTGCCTTTCTTTGTTACTCCACCAGTCAGGCCGCCTCGGTGGCACCGGTGGCGGCTGAACACGCCATGGTGGTAACGGCGCAGCATCTGGCGACGCGCATTGGTGTCGATGTACTCAAGCGTGGCGGCAACGCCGTGGATGCCGCGGTCGCTGTCGGGTACGCACTGGCGGTGGTCTATCCGGCGGCGGGCAATCTGGGTGGCGGCGGCTTCATGACGCTGCAAACCTCTGACGGCCGCAAGACCTTTCTGGATTTTCGTGAAAAGGCACCGCTGGCGGCGACCGCGAATATGTACCTGGATACCGATGGCAAGGTGATCAAGGGTCTGAGTACGCACGGCTACCTGGCGGTCGCCGTTCCGGGTTCGGTGGCGGGGCTGGAACTGGCGCGCACAAAGTACGGCACCATGCCGCGCGCCGCGCTGATAGCGCCTGCCATTGCGCTGGCCGAGCGCGGTTTTGTGCTGGAGCAGGGCGACGTTGACCTTCTGCGTACTGTTACAGATGACTTGCGCAAGGATGCACCGTCGGCTGCGATTTTTCTCAAGCAAGGCCAGGCTTTTGAAAGCGGTCAGAAGATGGTGCAAAAAGACCTGGCCAAAACGCTTCGCCTGATCAGCCAGCGCGGCATCGACGGCTTCTACAAGGGGGCTGTGGCGAAGGCACTGGTTGCCGCCAGCACAGCCGGCAAGGGCATTCTGAGTCAGGCCGACCTGGACCAGTACAAGGTGCGCGAAATGGCGCCCGTGGAGTGCGATTACCGCGGCTACCACATCGTCTCCGCACCGCCGCCGAGTTCGGGCGGCGTCGTGATCTGCGAAATTCTCAACATTGTGGAGGGTTACCCGCTCAAGGAACTCGGTTTTCGCTCGGCGCAGGCCACGCATTACCAGATCGAAGCCATGCGCCATGCCTATCTGGACCGCAACAGCTACCTGGGTGACCCGGACTTCGTGAAGAACCCGCTGGATCGTCTGCTGGACAAGGCTTACGCCGCCAAGGTCCGTGCCGCCATCGATCCGGGCAAGGCCGGCGTTTCGAAAGAGATGAAGCCGGGCGTGGAACCGCATGAAGGCAACAACACGACGCACTTTTCGATTGTGGACAAGGACGGCAACGCCGTGGCCGTGACCTACACCCTGAACGAATGGTTTGGTGCCAAGGTGACGGTGCCGGGCACAGGGGTGCTGCTGAATAACGAAATGGACGACTTCACGGTCAAGATCGGTGTGCCCAATGCGTACGGGCTGGTGCAGGGCGAGGCCAACGCCATTGCGCCAGGCAAGCGGCCTCTGAGTTCCATGAGTCCGACGCTGGTCACCAAGGACGGCAAGCCGGTCATGGTGCTCGGCACGCCCGGCGGCAGCCGCATCATCACGGCAGTGACGCACACGATTCTGAACGTGATCGACTACGGCATGAATGCGCAGGAGGCCGTGGACGCACCGCGTTTTCACCAGCAGTGGCTACCCGACCTGACCAATGTGGATACCTTTGGCATCAGTCCAGACACACGCAAGATTCTGGTGGACATGGGACACAAGCTGGGCCCGCCGCAGCCGGGCAACCACCTGGCGGTGATACTGGTTGGCGCGCCTTCGCTAGGAGGCAAGCCGGTTGGCAAGAACCTTTTCTATGGCGCCAACGATCCGCGTCGCAATACCGGGCTGGCGCTGGGCTACTGATCCGTCTCGGTGCCTGGCATTTGGTCCGGCGCTTAGTGAGGTTGCGCTTCCATCAGGCGATTCGTAAAAGCCATGGCCATGGCCGACAACACGAAGGTCAGGTGAATGATGACCTGCCACATCATGGTCTGCTGGCTCAGGGTGGGCGCTTCGATGAAGGTCTTGAGCAGGTGAATCGACGATATGCCGATCAGCGACATCGAAAGTTTGACCTTCATGGTGCCGGCGTTGACGTGTTCCAGCCACTCAGGCTGATCCGGGTCACCCTCAAGATACAGGCGCGAGACAAAAGTTTCGTAACCACCGACGATCACCATCAGCAGCAGATTGGCAATCATGACGACGTCAATCAGGCCCAGCACCACCAGCATGATCTCTGTTTCTGAAACGGTTTTGGTGTTTTGAACCAGATGCATCAGTTCGACGCCAAAGTGGTAGACGTACACGGTTTGCGCGACGATCAGTCCGAAATACAGTGGCGCCTGCAGCCAACGGCTGGCAAAGACTGTTCGCGCCATCCATCTGAGAATGCTGCTTTGATGCTTTTTATCCATGCCGTGAATCTATCAGTTCTTTGAGTCAGCGTCGTGGCGCGGCAAGCAAATCACCAAACTGGATCACTGTCCAGTGACATGGATCAGATACAAAGGCCCTGTTAAGAATTCGCTAAGGAATCTCCCCCCCAAACCTGCTCGTGCTCGATACATTCGGGTGATGAGTTCCCTTTCTCTTTTGCTGTGGATAGTCGGCGGCATCCTGTTGCAACTGGCGATCTATCTTGGTTATGGCTTTTGGCGCCACTGGCTGGACTACCTGGCGCTGCGCCGCAGCGCGACGGAGCAGAGTATTCCAGTTCAGGCGCTGCAACCCGGTGACGAGTTGCAAGCAACCAGTCCCGCCTGGCAGGGCCTGCGCAGCTTTCAAGTCGTGCGAAAGCAGATGGAAGACGCCGGGCAGTCGATCTGCTCCTTTTTCCTGGTGCCGCAGGATGGCCAGCCACTGGTGCCTTTTCAGGGTGGCCAGTTTCTGACTTTTCAACTGGAGTTGCCAGTGGCGGGTGGCGCTAGCGCGCCGCTGATCCGCTGCTATTCGCTTTCTGACGCGCCCGACCAGAATCACTACCGGATATCGGTCAAGCGCGCGTTGGCGCCGGTGGGCAGCCAGTCTGTGCCCGGCAGGTCTTCCAACTTCTTCCATGACCATATCGAAGTCGGCTCGGTATTACAGGTACGCGCGCCGTCTGGCCACTTCCATGTTGACAGCGGCGACGCGCCAGTGGTACTGATCGGCGGTGGTATTGGCATCACGCCCGTGCTGGGCATGCTTAACGCCTGCCTGAGAGAACGACCTGAACGCGAGGTCTGGTTGTTCTATGGCGTGCGCAACAGTAGCGAAGTGGCGTGGAAATCCCATCTTGAGACCCTGTCAGCACGCCATCCCAACTTTCACTTGCAGCTGTGCTGGAGCGATCCCTTGCCAGCGGACGTGCCTGGGCGCGATTTTCATCAGCGCGGTCGTATTGATCTGGAACTGCTCAGGCGCCAATTGCCGCTCAAACCCTATCACTTCTACATCTGTGGGCCGACATCGATGTTGCAAATCCTGGTGCCGGCGCTGGAAGGCTGGGGCGTGCCAGATCAGCGAATTCACTTTGAGGCATTCGGCCCGGCATCGATTCAGCGCAAATCCGAAGCGACCAGGCCCGCGGGTGTGCAGGTTGAGGCAGCTGACCTCGTCGTTACCTTCTCGCGTTCGGGCAAGAAGTTGCAATGGCAGAGCGCTGCCGGGACGCTGCTGGAGTTTGCCGAGTCGCAGAGTATCGCAGTCGATTCGGGCTGCCGCGCCGGTGGCTGTGGTACTTGCCAGACGACGATCCTGGCAGGCGAGGTGACGTATCGCCAGACACCCGATTTCGACCCCGAGCCGGGCACTTGCCTGCTTTGTGTTTGCACGCCAAAGACCAGCGTGAGCCTGGAGCTGTAAATGAAAAAATCACTCTGGGGCAGGCATGTGCTGCCTTTCATCCTGCTGCTGGGACTTCTCGCAGCAGCAACTCTGGCTGGTGACTACGCGCTGCACAGGCTGAACCTGGTCTGGGTGGGTCGCTACCTGGGCATTCCAGGGACGCTCCTGATCATTGGTTCGCTGGTCTATTCGATGCGCAAACGCAAATACATCACGAGCGGGGATCCGAAGACTCTGCTCAAGCTGCATGAGTTCTGCGCCTGGCTGGGTTCCTTGATGATTCTGATTCACGCCGGCATTCATTTCAACGCCCTGTTGCCCTGGCTCGCCACTGTTGCCATGGCGGTCAACGTGGTCAGCGGCATGGTTGGCAAGCTGCTGCTGGAGCGCTCACGCCGCCA
>CAIYMN010000343.1 GCA_903927295.1 uncultured beta proteobacterium
CATTGGAACCGCGGGACTCTACGACTTGCTGGAGAGTGCGCCCGACGGTCGGCACTTGCTGGTCAGCACGATTCAAAAGCCCTACTCGTATCTGACAACCTATGAGCGCTTCCCGCACAACGTGGAAGTGTGGGACACCGCGAACCGCGCCCGACCAGCCGTTCGAACCCTTGCCAAACTGGCGCTGGCGGACCGCGTGCCGATTCACGGCGTTCCCCTGGGCCCACGCGACTTTTCCTGGCGTGCTACCGAACCGGCTACGCTGCTGTGGGCCGAAGCGCTGGACGGGGGCGACTGGAACGTCAAGGTGGCAACACGTGACAAGATCCTCATGCAGAAAGCGCCGTTCACGGCAGCCGCAGTGGAAATCACGCGCACCGAACAGCGATTCGAGGGCATTTCCTGGACCGAGCGCCCAGACCTGGCGCTCTTGCACGAGTACGACCATAACCGACACTGGAAGCGTTCGCTGCTGTTCAATGTCGACACTGCGCAGCAAAACCCACGGGTGCTTTGGGACCTTTCTTCTGAAGAGAAATATGCCAATCCCGGCCGACCAGTGCACCGCCAACTGGCCAACGGATTCTGGGTCGTTCGGGTGGATGGCGAGTCAATCTACCTCGCCGGCAACGGCGCCTCGGCTGATGGAGACCGCCCCTTTCTGGACCGCCTGGACTTGAAGACGCAGAAATCCGAACGCCTGTTTCGGAGCGACAAGGAATCCTACGAGCGATTTCTCTCCTTCAGGGGAGCGGACCCGCGCAGCTTTCTGACCTGGCACCAGTCGGTGACCGAGCCGCCGAACGCCTTCCTCAGAACGCTGGGCGCGCCCCTGCAGGCGCCCGCTACCGAGGCAGTGTATGCGTCAAGCCGCGTGGCGATCACCCGGATTGCGGATTCGACGCCGGAGGTGCGTGCGATCAAGAAGCGGCTGGTGAAGTACAAGCGGGCGGATGGTCTTGATCTGTCGTTTACCCTGTACACGCCACCAGGTTACCAGGAGGGCACCCGCGTTCCGACGATTCTGTACGCCTATCCCCGGGACTATGCCGATGCCTCGAAAGCCGGGCAAGTAACGGGCTCGCAGGCCACCTTCACCCGGCTGCGCAACTACCGGCTGTTGTTGCTGGCGGGTTACGCCATCATCGACAACGCCGCCTTCCCTATCATTGGCGACCCGAAGAAAGCCTACGACACTTACCTCGAACAACTGGTTGCGGATGCCAAGGCAGCAGTCGACGAGGCAGTGCGCCTTGGAGTCGCGGATCCGAAACGCATCGGCGTCACTGGGCACAGCCATGGCGCGCTGATGACCGTCAATCTGCTCGCGCACTCCGACCTGTTCCGTGCCGGTGTGGCGACCAGCGGCTCGTACAACAAGACGCTGACACCGTTCGGATTCCAGAACGAACGCAGGTCGGTCTGGGAGGCGCCCGAGGTCTATCGCAAAGCTTCACCTTTCTTTTTTGTCGACAAGCTGAAGACGCCTCTGCTCATCATCCACGGCGCCGATGACGCCAATCCGGGCACCACACCGCTGCAGGCGAGCAAACTCTACGAGGCCCTGCGCGGCAACGGCGGCACGTCGCGGCTGGTGATGCTGCCGCACGAGCCGCACTGGTACTCGGCGATGGAGTCCAACGAGCAACTGCTTTTTGAGCTGGTCAGCTGGTTTGACAAGTACGTTAAAGGCGCGCAAGCGCAGTGACTTTGAACACTACCTGAGCATGGTGCCGGATACGCCAGCACAGGTCGGTGATGAGCCGGTGTAGCCTGCCTTGGCGCGCGCCATTACAAAGCAGTTGTGACGTGAAAGTCACCGGCGCTGCTCGACTTCATCGCGCAGCGTCGGATGGACTGTGGGGTTATGTCCCACGAGCCACCAGCGAGTACGTTTGAGGTTTCAGCGATAGAAGCGCTAGCTCAAGCGCTGGCAACAGGGGCTGTAGGGCGAGCAGTTCATTTGACACTGCGTCCAACACGATTACAGCCAACGGAAGCGTAGTCAGGTTCTGCTGGTACGGCAAATTCTTGTCTACCGTGATAAATGCGTCAAATCCGTCGGCCGCGAGTGCAAGCAGTTTGCCGTTCTTTACCCCAGACCAGCCCATCTCGACGACCGTTCGGACGTCGTGGTTCGGCAACGAGCGACGAAACTTGACTGGTATCGACTCGTCAAGCAGTAAGCGCATCGGTAGACAGGCGCTCTCTGGCCGCCTCAAGTACAGCTACCGCCTTTTCTCGGGATACCGAGGGGAAATCGTCAAGAAAATCTTCGAGAGAGGATGCACCCTCCAGGTAGTCAAAGAGGTTCTTGACGAGAACACGGGTACCCGTGAAGCAAAGCGCTCCGCTCATTATTTCGAGGTTGCGACTGACGAGAGATGTTTCCATGACGACCTCCTATTCGGACAGTTTACTCGCTACCAGGCGAGTTGCGCTACTTAAGTCGGGCACCCTCAAAGCCCGCACAAGACACTCAAGCGACATTCGACTTTCCGAACTGCTTCACCAAAACCAGTCATTGAATACCAGCCTTGATGTGTCAGGCGCATCCTTTGTATTCAGGGGGCTAACTCATTGGCACCAGCCAGTGACCTTATCAGAAGAATGGTTAATAAGAGCCATCCGACGAAGTATTTGATTTTGGCGCACGCTGAAGTAGCACATATTCACGCCAAGTGTCGAATGGGGTGTGCCAAAGAAGTCCCCTGTGCAAACCAAATGAAAGGCACACCCAATGAAATTTGCAACCAATGCGATAAGGTCGACTCGCCTATTTTTTATTTGTACTGCGATGTCGATGACGGCAATGACCTGCAACGTCGCCTTCGCCCAAAGAAGTAGTGTGGCAACTGCCGCTCCGGGAGGGGGTGCAGGCATAGGTGTCGCTGCTGCTCCCACAGTGTTTTTGATTGAGGTACCACCAGCCCCAGCAATAAGGGGAGCAGGCGGCGCTGTTGCAACACAGTCTCCCGTTTACAGGGCGGAGCCAGCCGGCACGGTTTTCACCTCCGCTATTCGAGTTTGCATGACATACAACCCTGCTACTGGAAGCAAAACTCAAACAGCTACAGTTTTGCATAATGCTCTCATGGGGATGTACAGACAACTCAAAAACAAGGATGGCAAATCGTCAACGACTGGGCCGGATGGGATATCAGAAGATGATTTCAGGAACAACGCGATGTGCGAGACGCTCAAAGGTTTTTGAACAAGCAAACCAGCACAAGCTGACGGCGATTTCAGATAGGCTTGTCAAGCGCGCGAGGGCCGGTATGACAGTTGCTGGTCAGCCGTCGGTCAACGGGAAACCCCTCATCTTGACGTGCTGATAGGCAGGCTCCCCTTTTAGAGGACTCCGTCACTCAGTGTGACTTCAGGTGCCCCGCTCGCGGGGCACTTTCTCGTCTGCCGCTGCGCTTGGGATTCAGGCAACCTGGTCCGCATTGTTTCGGCCTGCAAAGCCACCCAAGGTGAAAGCGCTTTTTATCCGGGCGAACAAGCATGAAGCCTCATGCGCCGCGATGGCATGGTGCTATGCAACTTCTTTGGAGGTCATTGAGCAAGGCCTAACGGCCCACTGCCCAGGTGCTGCGAATGTGGACAAGACCGCCCTGGAAATTGGCGCGGTGGCTTTCATCCACTGGTTTGGCTCCAGCCTGAACGGCCATGTCCATTTCCACGTCCACGTCCATGTGGTCGATGGGGTGTTTGAAGACCGGTCGGATGATCATAGGACTACCCGGAAGCGGGTATTGGTGGCGGTCGGCTCTCGCTGCGTTGCCGCCCGTCGCCGAACCACTAACTTGTTGCGTGACACCACAACGCCACCCGCAGAGATTGGGGCATGGGTTCCCGCCGATTTCTGGGCATTTGACAGTATGAGGCGGGAGCCCATGCCCCACGCTCTGCCACCACGATCTGTCAGCTCACCGGAATTTCCTCGACCGATGCTTTTGATCGCGATGGCAGCTACTCCAGACTGATCTGCTTGCGGTTGTCGCTGGAGACGCGGTCGATCAGCTTGTTGTAGGGGTCGATTCCGGCCTCATACGGTTTTTCCTTGACCGTGATCGTCAGCACCGGCTCCACACCTTGCAAGCGGCGTTTCTCGCTGAACAGCAGTTTTTCATCGGCCTCGTTGGCGCCGGGGGCTCTGGCAAAAATGGCGATCTCGACCGGCTCGTCGTAGACCCGGCTCGTCTCCTTGCCCTTGCCATCGGCTTCCAGCTTGGCCAGGTGCAGCTTCATCGTCACATCCCACTGGCCATCGGCTCGCTGTTTGGCGCTGGCCTCAACCACGCGGTTGTCGTAGAAGACAATCTTCTCGAACAGGTCGGTGATCAGTTCCTGTTTGTCGGTGCCGGCTTCAGCGCGGATATAGCTGAGCAACTCTCTGCTGGTGGTGTAGGGCGGTGCCTGATAGGCCTTGTCCTGAAGGAAACGCTGGAGCGCGCGGTTCAGCGCTGCCTCACCGATCTCCTCACGCAGGCGGTAGAACACCAGGGCGCCCTTGTTGTAGTGGATGTAGGGCTGGTTCTCGACCCTGAACAGCGGCTGCTCTTCAATCTGCTCGCCGCGGCGTGAACGAAGGTATTTGTCGAGCTCCTCCTTGAAGAAGCGGCGCATGTGCTCCCTTCCATATTCCTTTTCCATCACCATCAGCGCCGAGTACTGCGCCAGTGACTCCACCAGCATGGTCGCACCCTGCACGTTGGCGCCAATCACCTGGTGTGCCCACCACTGGTGCGCCATCTCGTGCGCCGTGACGTAGAACACGTAGTCCACGTCCTCGGCCTTGCGCAGGTCGGCGATGAAGCCAATCGCCTCCGAGTAGGGAATGGTGTTGGCAAAGGACTGGGCAAACGAGGCATAGCGCGGGAACTCCAGAATCCGCACCTGCTTGTGCTGGTAGGGTGTGAAGTTGGCGCTGAAGTAGTCCAGAGATTTCTTCGTGGCTGTGATCATGCGGTCGACGTTGTAGCCGTGCTGGGGGTCGAAGTAGATCTCGATTGGCAGCCCGTTCCAGTCACCCTTGCGCACCTCCCATCGCGCCGACAGGTAGGCAAAGAAGGGCAGCATCGGGCGGTCCATCTTGTAATTGAAGTAGCGCCGGCCATCTTTCTCCCAGGTCTTCTGCAGATAGCCCGGTGCCAGCGCAATCTGGTCGGCGCTGGTCGATACGGTAGTCTCAAAGGCGATCCAGTCGGCCTCGCTGTCAAGCTGGTGGTTCGCGCGCGCTGCTTCGTCTTCGAGCTTGGGCATGCGTTGCGGCTCACCCAGGCCGCGCTTGCGCCGCTCGTTGCGGTCCATCAGCTCGTTGCCACCGTATCCCAGTGCGGGGAACAGTTGCGCGTTGTTAAAGAAGGTGCCGTTAAGGTTCAGGCTGTCGGGTCTGCCGTCGTTGGTGAAGCCCTGGTTTTCCACCGTCACGCTGAAATCCATGTCGATCGCTGCGCCTGGTTGCAGCGCCGTTGCCAGCTTGAGAATGCGAAAACCCATCATGGCGTCGTCCAGCGTCACCTGGTGCGCTGGCAGGCTGCGCAGCACGGTTTTTGTACGCGGCACTACCTGCACGTAAAGCGTATCTACCGCGCTGCTGTGTTTGTTGATCAAACGGTAGTGACCATCGATCACCAGACGGCGCGCGGCGGGGAAGATGTCCACATTGGCGCGGACTTCGGTCACACGTGGTTGCGGCAGACCTTTGTATTGCCGGTACTTCTTCTCGAAGCTGACCTGGCGGTCCATCTGCTCGTCGCCGGGGACGTACTCGTTCAGGACATTGGTGTTGTAGAAGATCCAGCCACCGGTGGCGGCAAAGCCGCACAGACTGAGCACCAGCGCACAGCCGGCCAGGCCGCGCAGACGCTGGCGCGCCAGGTGCGTGCGCACGCGCCACTCCTGTGACACTCCGCGTACCCAGAAGCCGTGCGCCAGCAGCAGCAGACTCAGAACAAACAGACCCCAGTACAGAAGGTACCAGTACCAGCCCGTGAGGAAGTGGCCGAAGCCGTTCATGTCCGAGTACTGCACCTGAGGCAGGCCGGCAATGTTGTACAGGTTGTGGTCGAAGTGCAGCACGCCGAACACCACCTGCCACGCCAACAGCAGGATCACCGCCAGGTAGCCGACGAACTTGTTGTTGCACAGGACCTGCAGCGAGAGCGCCAGCAAGCCCATCAGAACGAAGAAGACGCTGCCTTGCAGTGAGCCGTGCAGGTACAGCAGGGGCTGCAGCGCTGCGCCGCCCTTGATCAATTGAAAGACCATCGCTGCCAGCACGCCGCCGGTCATGAAGCCGGCGATGACGCCCAACAGGGCCAGACTCTTGGCGAGCAGCGGTACCCAGTTCGGCACCGGCAGCGCGTCCGTCACGTCCGCAACCTTGAACTGGCGCTCCTTGAAGATAAGTTCACCGGCATAAAAAGTCACGATCAGCACCAGCATGAAGCTGAAGCTGCCCGAGAGCGTTTCGATCATCATGCGTGTGACCGGATAGATCTGGGTGCCATACATCTGGCCACCCATGCTGGCACCCGCAATGAAGTTGGCCACGCCAACCAGCAGCATCACCAGAAAAGGGACGCTCCTGAAAACGCCGACGGCATCAAAGCGCAGTATCTTCCAGCATTGCCGCCAGGCCGTGGCGGTGCCGATTTGCGGTTGGCGTGGCCGCAAGCTCGGCGCTATGGGTGCTGCCGGTAGCGCCGAAGCGGGAGCTGTCTTGCGGCCCCAGCGTTGCCTTGCGCTGTCAGGTCGCTGCGGCTTGAACAGCACCAGTGTCAGACCCAGAAGCGCCAGCGCCACGGCACTCCAGAGAGCCCGGTTCGCGAGGATGAAGCCGGTGAACGCGGGCAGTGCGCTATTGGCCTCGGCCGTGGAAAAGTAGCGCGTCATGCGACCGAAAGCACGCAGACCAAAGGGGTCCATCAGCACCACCAGCCACTCGTTGCTGATGTCGCGCGAGAACACGCCGGCCACACTCCACAGCACGAAGAAAACAATCACCCCCACGTAAACGAGCAGCATGGAGCGCGTGGTCGCAGCCAACAGCACCAGAAAGGCGCCGATCAGCAGCAGATTCGGTATGACAAAAACCGCGAATCCCCACAGATAGGGCGTGATGGAAAACGGACCTAGGCGCGCCACATCCACCCAGGGCATCACGGTGCCAAGCATGATGCCCAGCGCCACCAGCACAAAGATCGACAGGCAGGCCACCAGCCCGGCGGCAAAGCGCCCGAACAGGTAGTCGCGCTTCTTCATGGGCGTGGCAAAGATCATGTCGGCGATGCCGAGTTCGGTGTCACGCAGCACCGAGCCTGCCATGAAGATCGTGACAATGAACATCGC
>CAIYMN010000344.1 GCA_903927295.1 uncultured beta proteobacterium
AATGTCGTCCAGCGCGCGCATCATGAAATCAGCATCGCCAAAGGGGGCCTGCCCGGCCTCCATCAGCACGCCCAGCATGGCGCCGAGCTCGATGGTGTCAATGCCCAGGTCGTTGGCGACGGCGTTCAGGCGCGCCACCTGGTCCGGGTCCTGCAAGCCGCAGTTGCTGCCGACCAGACCCAGCGTTTCGTATTCAAGCGGCGACACCATCTCCTTACCCTGATCGTCGAAATAGACATTGCTGCATTCAATCATGCAGCCGGGCATGCAGTCGTGCGCCGTTCTGCCGCCGCGCGACAGATTGAGTTCGCGGATGTAGGCGCCGCCAAGCTTGAACGGACCGTCTTTCTCTTCCACCATGCGCCCGGCGCTGAAGTTGCGCACCGGCAAACCACCGATGTAGTTGGTCAGGTCCGCCACCATCGCCGTACCGAGCCGCTTGAAGTTGTCGATGGCCGGTTCCTTGCCGAGCTTGGCGCCGTATTCCCGAACCGCGCCCATCACTTTTTGCCGGTCATGGAAGGTCGGCATCTTGTGCGTATCAACGACGATGGCCTTGACTTTCTTGGTGCCCATCACGGCACCAACACCGCCACGCGCAGCCAACCGGGACGGTCTGCCATCGGTATCGGCAAAAGAAATTCCGGACATCAGACCCAGGTACTCGCCAACCGGGCCGCAGATGGCAAAGCTGATCTTCTTGCCGTACTTCTCAAGCAGCAGTCGCGCCACCTCATTGTTGCCCTTGCCCAGATAGGGCTCGGCGCTCTCAAACGCAATCTGTCCGTCCTTGGTAATGCGGATGACCGTCCAATCTGCCGCCGCGCCGTGCAGCGTGAAGCCGGCAATTTCGAGTTGCCCGAGCGCAAAGCCGAAACTGCCGCCGGTATTGGCTTCCTTGATGCCGCCCGTGAGCGGACTCTTGCAACCCACGCTCAGACGATTCGCGTTCGAAAAGTTGGTGCCGGCAAAGGGGCCGGCGGAGAAGATCAGAGGGTTCTGCGCAGACATCGGATCAACCGTGGCCGCACCCATGTCGAGCAGCTTTCTGGCAATGAAGTAGCGCCCGGCGCGGATGATCTCCTCGCCTTGCAGTTCTTCGGTCTGGATGGATTGGTCAGGCAGATGGATGTTGAGGTACTTGCGCATGGCATACTCCCGGTCGGTAATCTGAATGTAGTGTACGCTGAATTAAATTTCCGTGACGCCTCTTCCAGACGGGTTTGACAGCGCCGCCAGTTGACGCGCAGCCGCATTCATATCCGTCAAAACGCAATCTGTCGCACCCATTCGCGGCCCGTCGCAATCCGCGTGCATTCACCAGGCACGACACCTAAAGTTCAGTCATCGAAGCAGCCGCTTCACGGACCAAGGGGAACACCATGCTGAGCACCATGAAAGTCAAATCACTGTTTGCAGCCCTGACAGTTGCCATCGGATTGCAGGGCCTGCTGCTTTGGAGCATGAACGAGGTCGCCCGCAGCGCCGGCGAGCATCAACTGACGCAGAAGGTTCAACCAGAGCGAAGCACGCCGGCGCTGGCCGAGCTGAGC
>CAIYMN010000345.1 GCA_903927295.1 uncultured beta proteobacterium
ACGACGGCCAGTGGGCCTGGCCGCCCATGGTGTTTGATAACCCGGTTGCCAAGGTGCAGCAGTTTCTGGACGTGATGCAGGAGTGCCATGTGCACCCGGAGTTTGAGTGCTTTGATGTGGGCATCGTGCGCTCGGTCAGCATGTTCCTGAAGAACGGCATGCTCAAAGCGGACATGGGGCGCGCCGAATACAACCTGGTGATGGGGGTTGCATCCGGCATGCCATGCGACGCTGATTTGCTCTCGCTGATCCCGCGCTGGATGGCGGCCGACAGCGTCTGGCAAGCCACACTGATCGGCCGCGCCGAGATCTGGCCGGTGCATCAGAAGACGGCCGAACTCGGCGGCATGCTGCGCACTGGTCTGGAAGACACCTTCTACCTGCCCGGCGGCGAGCGTGCCAAAGGCAATGGTGAACTGATTACCGCTTTGGCTGATTGCGCGCGCCATGCCGGCCGTGCGGTGGCGAGTCCGGCGGAGGCTCGGGCTTTGCTGGGTTTGCAACGAGACTGGTAGCGCAGAAAACGGCTTGAACAATGTTGGGTCAACCTTTGAGAGGTCGCCCACTTCGCCGTCAGCGTCAAAAACGGGTAAGCGTGAAACCATGTTTTGCTCCTTCACAGGTGCAGACCTTGCGTGCGTCCTGCCATCGATTGGTGGTCGGAAGTTCACGCGAACTGCAGTTCGATCTTGCCGACACGCCGCCGCATGGGGCCGACCACAATTTTTATATCGCGGCCTAACTTTGCGACCAACTCCAGCAGCTTGGCTTCGCTGACACCACGGAACTGTCCTCTGGTGATGCGCGACACCTTTGACTGATCGATGCCCAGCAGCTCAGCCGCACCGCCTTGTGTTAGACGGCGAGCCTTGATTGCGCGAGCGATCTCAGCCGCGAGCTGTGACTTGCGCTGCATCTCGGCTGCGTCCGCATACCCGAGGTCAGCATAGACGTTGGTACTACCCTCTTCGATAGCAATTTGCTTGTTTTCGCTCATTCCTGTGTTCCTTGCTGTGATTGCCAAACCTCGTAATCCTGCTTCGCTGCCTTCAGACGAGCATTGATCAGGTCCATATCCTCTTTGGGTGTCTTGATTCCACTCTTGGATTTTTTCTGGAAGCAGTGCAAGACATAAATCCATCCTGCAAACTTGGCCGTGTAGACCGCGCGGTAGGTGTTGCTGCGAAAGTCCTCAACCACCTCCAGGACGCCCGCCGAGCCGAACCCGCTCAACGCTTTCGCGTCCGGGTGCTTGGTTCCCGCTTGGGCCAGATCAATGGCGTGTCCGAAAACATCCTTGACGTCTTCGGGCATTGCATCCAGGTCACGCTTGGCCGATCAGATCCACTTGAGGGGTTTGCGCATTTGCTTCGACATTCGCTGCATTATGCCAATTTGGGCATGGGGCTGCCCATTTGTCGATGGGCGCCGCGATTCAGGCAGTCGACCTTCTGCCGGAGTTTGTTCAAACGTCTTTCACCTCATCTCCCTGACTCAGCAGCCACCAGCGCAACTGCGGTGTATCGGGCAGACTGGCCTGCAACCTGAACCACCCGTCCGGTTCATCGATTTTGGCGAGCAGCGAAGGAACGTGCCACGCTGATGAAGGCTAAAGCCGACAAGAACGCAGAGCAGTTGAAGATGCAACAGTCGTGACAGAAGTTGTCGCAGTTGCATCGGTCAACAGTCGGAACAACAATCAAGCCGCACTGTTGGCGCCACGGTTGATGTCGAGAGAGACAGACGAGGATTTGTGGCTACAGTTGTCGTTCAAAAAAGTGATCATTATTTTGAACAGATCTGGTGCCCGGAGCCGGACTCGAACCGGCACTTCTTTCGAAACCAGATTTTGAGTCTGGCGCGTCTACCAATTTCGCCACCCGGGCAGCGGGGTAAGGCGCGAATTATGGCACAGTGTGG
>CAIYMN010000346.1 GCA_903927295.1 uncultured beta proteobacterium
GAAAAAGCCAGCGGCATGCGTCCGTAGGTGAAAACTTCGGTCTGCAGACCCTCAGGCCGGCCCTGCTGCAGCAACTGGAGGTCTGCACGCCCCATTTCCATCGGAATGACCCAGCGCTTGATGCCCAGCGCGGCCATCCACTGCAGCGTCGGCAGGTTGTAAATGTTGAGGTGCGGACCGGCCACAAAAGGCACTTTGCCCTCCAGGCAATGAACGGCGCCGATGTCGTTGGCTTCGACCATAAAGTCACCCTGGATCGACATTTCGGCGATCTTGTGCAGCAAGGTCACGTCGGAACCCGATTCAATCAGCACCTGGGTTGACAGCACGACTTCCTTGCCAGCCTCGGTGAGGCTCGCCGCAATGCCGAGCCAGTCCGCCAGCCGCAGTTCGCGCCGACGCGAGCAGACAGCCTCGCCGAGGTAAACGATATCAACCGGCGTCTTGGCAATAGCTTCGTAAAAACCGAGCACCGTCTCGCGCGGCCAGTAATAGAGGAGGGGACCTAACGCCAGCTTCACAAAATGCCTCTTCTTGCTTTCGTCATTGCGAGGAGCGCAGCGACGTGGCAATCCATGGATGCGAGCCAGCGTGCTATAGATTGCCGCGCCTCGCTCGCAATGACAGTCAGGGGGGTGCTCTTCATTTCCATGGCCGGTGATACGCCCCCAACGTGTGCTGCTGCCCTTCCGCGACCTTGTCCAGATCGTTCATCCAGGCCGGCTTGGCGGAGTAGCGGTGCGGGTTGTCGCGACAGCTATCGATCGCCTCGCGCCAGACCTTGGTCACTTGCGCCACATAGGCCGGGCTGCGCTGACGCCCCTCAATCTTGATGGCGCGCACACCCATCTTCATCAGTTGCGGCAGCAACGAGAGCGTGTTCAGGCTGGTCGGCTCCTCGATCGCGTAGTAGTTATGCTCGTTGCCCACATCGAAGCGGCCCTTGCACAGGGTCGGATAGCCGGCGTTCTCGCCGCTCTCGTAACGATCGATCAGGACACCATTCAGTCGCGACTCGCGCCCCTGCGCCGTTTCCACCCAGCGCACCGCTTTCGGCGGCGAGCAGACGCCGTTGGTATTGGGAGCCTCACCGGTCACGTAACTTGAGAGAGCACAGCGCCCCTCCACCATCACACACAGACTGCCGAAACCGAACACTTCGATTTCGATCGGCGTCTTTTCAAGTACCTGTTCGACCTGGGTCAGTGACAGCACGCGCGGCAAAACGGCGCGCGAAATGCCAAAGTGTTGATGGTAAAAATTCAGCGCTTCATAGTTCGTAGCCGACCCCTGCACCGACAGATGCAAGCGCAGCTTGGGGTGCGTCTTGACCGCATAGGCCATCAGGCCCGGATCCGCCAGAATCACGGCGTCAACGCCGCTCTGTGCCGTGCGGTCCACGGCGCTGCGCCAGACCTCTGGACTGGCGGCTTGCGGATAGGTATTGAGCGCCACAAAAACCTTGCGACCACGCTCATGGGCGTAACGGATGCCGGTGTTGATGGCCGCTTCGTCAAAATTCAAGCCAGCAAAATTGCGCGCATTGGTCGCGTCCCGAAAGCCCAGGTAAACACAGTCGGCTCCATTGTCAACGGCGGCCTTCAGGGCCGGCAGACTGCCCGCCGGACAAACCAGTTCCATGGGCGCAACAGCAGGCTGCGCCGCCGGCGAGCGGGAGTTGTCAGAAATGGAATTCATCATGCTTTGGGGTTGAACCACCCACAGCGGGTGTGTCGCTGCCTGCCCTGTCAAGCAGACAAAATTTCATGTCATGAAGTTTACAGCGAAAATGGGCCTCACTTCCTGCGCAAAATCAAGCTCACACATGAACCGAAACCTCTGGCTGCTCACGATTTGTCAGGGGCTGTTCCTGACCAACAACGTGACTTTCATCGCCATCAATGGCCTGGTCGGCCTCAGTCTGGCGCCGCTAGGCTGGATGGCCACGCTACCGGTCATGGCCTACGTTGTGGGTGGCGCCCTGTCCACCGCTCTGGTGGCCAGAACGCAGGAGCGCTTTGGCCGCAAGGCCTCGTTTCAACTGGGATTGGCGGTGGCCCTGCTGGCCTGTCTTCTGTGCGCCTATGCGGCTGTCAACAAGAACTTCTGGCTGCTGTGCAGCGCCACCCTGCTGGCGGGTTACTACAACGCCAACGCCAATCTGTACCGCTTTGCGGCTGCTGAACTGGCCTTGCCGGCGTGGCGCGAAAAAGCGGTATCGCTGGTACTGGCAGGCGGCTTGATTGGCGCAGTGATCGGGCCCAATCTGGCGCAGCAGACGCGCACCATGGTCAGCACACCGTTCGCCGGCGCCTACCTGACGCTGGCACTGGTGGCCCTCTTGTCCATGACGGTGCTGTCCTTCATCGAATTCGCGCCAGCAGCACCGAAGAAGCTAGTCAACGGTGGCAGGCCGCTGGCGCAGATCATGAAGCAGCCTGCGTTCATCGTCGCTGCCGCTGCTGGCGCTCTGGGTTACGGCGTCATGAACCTGCTGATGGCCGCCACGCCTTTGGCCATGCAGCAGTGCAGCCTGCCGTTTTCGGATGCCGCGCTGGTATTGCAGTGGCATGTGATCGGCATGTTCGCACCCGGCTTCTTCACAGGTCACCTGATCAAGCGTTTCGGCACTTTGCCGATCATGAGCGTCGGCCTGGCCCTCAATGCCCTGTGCATTGCCATTGCCCTTTCCGGGGTGGAACTGCATCAGTTTCTGCTGGCCCTGTTCCTGCTCGGCGTCGGCTGGAACTTTCTGTTCACCGGCAGCACCACACTGTCCCTGCAAACCTACAGCGCCGAGGAAAAGGACAAGGCGCAGGGGGCGCTCAATTTCCTGGTTTTCGCCACGCTGGCGCTGAGTTCCTTTTCGTCCGGTGTGCTGGTCACGACCAGCGGCTGGACCCTGCTTAACTACGGCTCGCTGCTGCCCGTGAGCCTGATCGCCGCCTCGCTGTTGTGGCTGCGGAGCCAGCAGGCTCGCGCAGTATGATGCGAGCTTGCTACAGAGGAGACAACCCGATGCAAAGACGACACCTTCTGGCCAGCGGTGTGCTGGCCGCCACGCTACCTCACTGGGCACATGCACAGGCCCTGGAAAAATCCAGGCTCACGGTGGCCGTGGGTGGCAAGAACCTGCTCTACTACCTGCCGCTGACGATCGCCGAGCAACTGGGCTACTTCAAGGCCGAGGGGCTCGATGTCACCATCGTTGACTTCGCTGGCGGCTCGCGCGCCTTGCAGGCAGTGGTGGGTGGCAGCGCCGATGTGGTCTCGGGTGCGTTCGAACACACGGTCAACATGCAGTTCAAGGGCCAACGCATGCGCGCCTTTGTGCTGCAGGGTGCGGCGCCCCAGATCGTGCTGGGCATCAACCCGAAAACGATGGCCGGTTTCAAGAGCATCGCGGACCTCAAGGGCAAGAAGGTAGGCGTCACCGCACCCGGCAGTTCGACCAATGTGATGCTCAACTTTGTATTGGCCAAGGCCGGTCTCAAACCGAGTGACGTCAGCGTCATTGGTGTTGGCGCAGGCAACGGCGCGGTCGCCGCCATGCGCGCTGGCCAGATCGATGCCATGAGCAATCTCGATCCTGTCATCACGCTGCTGCAGCGCTCGGGCGACCTCAAAATCATCTCGGATACCCGCGTGGTGGCCGAGTCGGAGAAGGTGTTCGGCGGTCCCATGCCGGCCGCCTGCCTGTACGCGATGCAGAGCTTCATCAGCGCCAACCCCAACACGACGCAGGCGCTGACCAACGCCATCGTGCGCGCCGACAAGTGGATTCAGAAAGCTGGTGCTGCCGACATCATCAAGACGGTCCCCGAGAGTTTCCTGATGGGCGACCGGGCGGTCTACATCGACGCTTTCCTCGCTGCCAAGGGCGCCTTATCGCCCGATGGCATGATCCCGGACAAGGGAGCACAAACGGCATTTCGCGCTCTGGCCAGCGTGGACGATCAACTGGCCGCTGCCAAGCTTGACCTGAACGCGGTGTACACCAACGACTTTGTCAAAAAGGCCAACGCCAAGTACCCCAAGGGATGACAGCCGCGCTTGAACTCAAGGGTGTGGCTTGCACTTTTGTCAGCAAGCACGACCCCAGCCAGCGCTACACCGCAGTGCAGGATGTCAGCCTGACCGTTGGCGCCGGAGAATTTGTCAGCGTGGTCGGGCCGACCGGCTGCGGCAAGAGCACGCTGCTCAACGTCGGTGCCGGCCTGCTGGAGCCGAGCACCGGTTCGGTCTCGGTGTTTGGGCAAGCGCTCAAGGGTCTGAACCGCCGGGCCGGCTACATGTTTCAAGCAGAAAGTTTGATGCCCTGGCGCACCGCGCTGGGCAATGTGCTGGCCGGTCTTGAGTTTCAGGGTGTGGCGGCGGAACAGGCAAACCAGCAAGCGCAGGACTGGCTGCGTCGCGTTGGCCTGGGTGGCTTTGGCGACCGCTACCCGCACCAGATGTCTGGCGGCATGCGCAAGCGCGTGAGTCTGGCGCAAACCCTGGTATTGGACCCCGACATCATCCTGATGGATGAGCCTTTTTCGGCGCTCGACATTCAAACCCGGCAACTGATGGAAAACGAGTTGCTGACGTTGTGGGCAGCGAAGAAAAAGGCGGTGCTCTTCATCACACACGATCTGGACGAGGCGATTGCCATGAGCGACCGCGTCGTGGTTCTGAGCGCCGGCCCCGGCAGCCACCCGATTGGCGAGTTCGTGATCGACATCCCGCGCCCGCGCGACGTGGCTGAGGTCAAGATCACGGCGCGCTTCATTGAACTGCACAAAGCGATCTGGTCGGTGCTGCGCGATGAAGTGCTCAAAGGCTACCAACAGCAGCTGCAGGTTGCCTGAGGACGGCAGACGCTTATGTGGAAACTGATCCGACCGCGCAGCCAGACCTTGTGGTTCTGGCAAATCGGGCTGTTGCTGGCCCTGTTCCTGTTCTGGCACCTGATGACCGTGCCCGGTCTGATACCGCCCATGATGTTTGCCGATGAACGCCAGGCAGCCTTCTTCTTTGGTGAACCGCTCAAGATTTTTGCCCGAATCTGGTCCTGGTTTGTCCGCGACGCCGACATCTACCAGCACCTGGGTGTGACGCTGGCCGAAACACTGATGGCCTTTGCCGTCGGCTCCGCCCTGGGTCTGGCTGGCGGTCTCTGGCTGGCGCTCGCACCCATGGCCTCGGCCCTGCTGGAGCCCTACATCAAGGCCTTCAATGCCATGCCGCGCATCATCCTGGCGCCGATCTTTTCGGTCTGGTTTGGTCTGGGCATGGGCTCCAAGGTGGCACTCGGCGTGACGCTGGTTTTCTTCATCGTATTTTTCAACGTGTACCAAGGCGTCAAGGAAGTCAGCCCGGTGGTGCTGGCCAACGCGCGCATGCTGGGTGCCAGCCAGCGCCAGTTGCTGCGCCAGGTGTATCTGCCCAGTGCCACCAGCTGGGTGTTCAGCTCGCTGCACACCTCGGTCGGACTGGCTTTTGTTGGCGCCGTGGTCGGCGAGTACCTCGGCTCCAGCCAGGGGGTCGGCTACCTGATCCTGCAGGCGGAAGGCAGCTTTGACATCAACACCGTGATGGCTGGCATTCTGGTGCTAACCGCCTTCGCGCTGGTGCTGGACGAAGTGGTGGGGCGCATCGAAAGTCACCTGATGAAGTGGCAACCGCGCTCGGGTGAGACAGAAAAGCTCTGAGCCAACATCCCGGTTCGTGTTGGGGACAGAGCTAAAGATCTGTCCCGCAAGTTCTAAAAACGCTCATCAAGCCACTTCTTCAACTCGGCAAAAACCGGCTCGGCGTCGAGCTCGTTGAATATCTCATGGTAGAACGTCTCAAAGCAGTGTGACGTCACGACCTGTTTGGGCGCCGCAGCCGCAAAGGCGCGGCTGCCAGCCGGGTTGACCAGCTTGTCGGCACCAGCGTAGAGCAAGAGGGTGGGCACCGTCC
>CAIYMN010000347.1 GCA_903927295.1 uncultured beta proteobacterium
CGAAGCACGCCAGGGGCAGTTTGGACAGGGCACGTAGGTGCAGATTGGTCTGAGCCAGATTCAGAGCTCAGCGCTGGCTGGCAGCGCCGGAGTGTTTCGCTCGCACATGGCCAACACCCTGGGAGCCGGCAACGACCTGGAAGCGGTCAACGCCTGGCTCGGGTATTACAAGGACAAACCATCGACCCAGCGCAGCTACCGCAAGGAGGTCGAACGCTTCATGCTCTGGTGCGCCCAAGACCTGAAGAAACCACTGTCTTCGGTTAGCTCGCCGGACTGTTTGAAGTACCGTGAATTTTTGCAGGCCGTGCCCACGAGTTGGATCCACGCGGCACCCGTGCAAAGAACCGATCCGATGTGGCGCGCCTTTCGTGGTCAGCCGGGTCCATCTTCACAGAAGCAGGCGCTGGTCATTATCCAGACGATGTTTGGTGCGCTTTGTGACGCCGGCTATCTGGTGGCCAATCCCATGCGCGCACTCATGAAAAGCTTTGACCTGCCGGCGTCCAAAGTCGATATCCGGCGCTCCTTTACTGAGGCCGAGTGGAACCATGTGCTGCAGTGTCTGGAAGACTTGCCAGTCGGCCCGGAGCGCGTGCGTCTGAAATGCATATTGGAGCTGCTCGTCACATCTGGCATCCGGCTCGATGAACTCGCGCGTGCGCGCCACGGTCACTTGCGCCTCGAATCCTTGCCGGACCTTCCTGCAGCCTGGGTTCTAACGGTGACCGGAAAACGCAACAAGACGCGCGAGGTGCCGCTCAATGACGATGTGGTGCGCCTGCTGCATGCGCACAGAGATGAATTTAGCGAGGAGAACAAACATCTTGATGGCGCATCAATGATGCCCTTGATCCGGACACTGCACGCGTCGGTTGCGCAGTGGGGTGGGGGGGAGAGCGGTGAACTGCAGGCCTGTGCCTTGTCTGACAAGCCAGGGTCCGCCTTGTCGGCCTCTGGTATCTACGCGGTCCTGAAACGCTTCTTTAGTCTGGCGGCCAAGACTGCAGTCGACGCTGGTCTGGATCCGTTGCGGTTCGAGAAGGCATCGACGCACTGGATGCGCCACACCTTCGTGCGTCAGGCGCTGGTCGATGGCGTGCCTATCGAGGTGGCCAGTGAACTCGCGGGACACGCCAGCATTGATACGACCTCCATTTACTCAACGCAGGAACTCGCCAGAAAGATCAAGGCGGTTCAGGGCATGCGCCGGCGCGTATTGGCGTGAAACTGGTGCCAGAATCGGGGAAGTGGAACATTCATCGATCAGGATCAGTTTATGAAACTTCTGACCAGTCCGAAGTCATGGAAGCAGTGGATCAAGGAAGAGGAGGGCAGGTTTGCCGATGTCGAGCATCCGCCGCCAAAGAAGTTTCCCTGCTTTGCCTACATGCAACTGGAGAGCTGGGGCCAGGAGACCTTGCGACCGGTCTATCTGTACCAGCATGACCTTGATGCCATGTCGATCGAACTGATGTCCATGGCCCAGAAAATGTAGCCGCTGCACTTTTCTCTCTGAAAAATTCCTGATGCTTGACACCACCACTGCCCCAACCGGTCTCTTTACCGATGACAGCCAGGTCACGCGCTGTGTCTGGTGCCGCGCGACACCGACTTACCAGAAGTACCACGACCATGAGTGGGGAATGCCAGTCAGTGATGACAGGCGCCTTTTTGAGAAGATTTGTCTGGAAGGGTTTCAAGCCGGGCTGAGCTGGTTGACCATTCTGAACAAGCGCGACGCCTTCCGACTTGCCTTTGCCGGCTTCGACTTCGACAGGATTGCTGAATTTGATGACTCCGATGTCAAGCGCCTGCTGCTCGATGCAGGCATTGTTCGCCACGGCGGCAAGATCGCTTCGACCATCAACAATGCCAGCCGGGCAAAAGAACTGCGTCAGGAGTTCGGAACTCTGGCGAGCTACTTCTGGCAGTTTGAGCCGGATGAGGCTAAGCGGCCAAGTCTGATCACGTACCAGACTTTGAGCGGCGTGAGCACTTCAGAGCAATCCATTGCATTGTCGAAGGATCTGCGAAGGCGAGGGTGGAGCTTTGTGGGACCGACCACCATGTATGCCTTCATGCAGGCGATGGGCCTGGTCAATGATCACATCCAGGGCTGTGCAGCGCGGCGCACGGTGAGCGCCGCAAGGCTGGAGTTCAAGTCACCGGCCGTTATCGCTAATCGTTAGATATTCATGATGCCGTACAGGACTCAAACTGACCTTGATTGTGTAAGCCGTAAGACGATGAAGTTGATCATCGGGTCGGCTTTCGCAATCCAGTTCCTGTGCGTGGGCAACGCTTTGGCCAGCGCCAAAGAGACTGAGATTACGTTCACAGCCAAAGATATACAGACGGTCATTGACAAGTCAAACAAGTCCAAGCCCCTGATCTATGGGGTCATTGCTGTATCACTTGAAAACAGTCCCGTTATCCGTTTGGGCGACACGCCCAATCGAGTTGACGTGTCTGCGCTGCTCTCAGTTCAGATCGCGGGCGCCAAACCCATGCCGGCAAGAATAAGCGGGTCGGCCAACATCATCTACGTCGAGGCCAAGAAGTCTTTCTTTCTTGTCGCGCCACTTGTGGAATCGGTGAGTGCTTCGTTCATTCCCGCGGCCTTGGAAGGCGCTGTCAGGGCCGCCATAAGCAACCGGCTGGAAAACGCCTTCAGAACGACCCCCATTTACACATTGACTGAGCGTCGGTCAAAGGAGTGGAGCGCCTGGCAGTCACTGAAGTCCATCCAGATTCGCAAAGGCGAAGTCGTTGCCAAGCTTTCGGCTCAGTAATAGCTGGAATCAGCCTGCTAAAGTAGGTCGACCACCTTTTGACCCTGGGTCAAGACCGAGTCGGAGCCAACAGCGCTTGTCATGTACTGTTTCTTCGTCGCTTAGTATATTATGGTAATATACATCAATGATTGACCTGAAGAAGATTTCCGGGTTTGAATGGGACGAAGGAAATGCCCGCAAGAACGACAAGCATGGTGTGTCCATGGCACAGGCAGAGCAAGTTTTCTTCAATGCACCGCTGCTGTTACTGGAGGACGCAGCGCACAGCCAGAAAGAGAACCGACTGCACGCCCTGGGAAAAACAAACGAGGGGCGCGCCCTGCATATCACATTGACTTTGCGAGAGTCAAACACCTTGATCCGTGTTATTTCAGCGCGGGACATGCACCGAAAGGAGCGAACCATTTATGACAAAGCAAGCTAAACCGATTCCGAAGTTCACCAGCGAAGCGCAAGAACGCGCGTTCTGGGAGACGCATGACTCGGCCGAGTACCTCGACTGGGGTCAGGCCAAAAAAGTGCTGTTGCCAAATTTGAAGCCCAGCACCCAAACGATTTCGCTGCGCTTGCCGCAACACCTGCTCGATGGCATCAAAAACGCCGCCAACGCGCGTGACGTGCCCTACCAGTCGCTGATCAAGGTCTGGCTACAAGAGAAGCTGCAAGTCTCGCCGTGAACCCGGGCAGTTAACGTTGCTCGCCACACATGAGCGCCTCGAAGTACTCACCCGAAACTTGACGTTCGGGGCCCCATCAAATCAGACTGCCGGACAGCTGACGGTCGTGAGCGCGAACAAAGTGCCCTTATGCATAGCACCCAGTTATGAATATCGCTGCGCTTGAGCCTGCCGATGCCATTGAGAACGGGCGCTCG
>CAIYMN010000348.1 GCA_903927295.1 uncultured beta proteobacterium
GCAACCACCGGAGACCGCAGAGCGGGCTTGAGATCAATTGCGGCTTGCGTTGCATTGCTCAGAATCTTGTCGGACAAAGTTGTCTGCCCCTGAGGCGGCAGACCACAGACCTTGCCCAGCACTTCCTGGGAAGACTCAAAGTCAAAACCCGGGATCTCCAGCAGATTGGCCAGAACCCGCAGCACCTTCCAGGCAGGCCTGGTTTCGCCCAGTGGCTTGACCACGGCATGGAAACTCTGGACTCGCCCTTCGGCGTTGACAAAGGTACCTGACGTTTCAGTGAACGGAGCAATCGGCAGCAAGACGTCGCTGAACTCCATGTTCGTCTTGAACGGGCTGAGCGTCACCACCATCGCGGATTGCTTCAGCCCCTCAGCAGCAGCGGCGCCAACTGCTGAGTCAAATTCAGGCTCATTGTTCAGCAAGAGAACCGCCTTCAAGTCGCCAGCGAGCATCTGCCCTGCGTTCTTGCCATCGGCTCCCGGCAGCGCCGCAGCGAGTTGGGCACCCACTGTGTTGGCAGCTTCCGTCAAATAACCCACGCTGGCGCCCGTTTGTTCGCCGATCCAGTTGGCCAGCGCCAGCAGACTCGATGCCCTGGCGTGATGGGCCGCGCCGTTGCCCAGCAACAGAGCTTTGCGTTCGCCCGCCAGCAGGGACTTGGCGATGGCTTTGGCGGAGTCACTTGCAACGCCATCCGCCGGTGCCGCAATGCCCTTCTCGGCGGCCACGGCAGCAGCTACATCAGCGAGCGCCTGCACCCAACTGGTGTCGCTCGCCAACAAGGTGTTCGCGACCGGCATCGCCCAGTCCTGTGCGGCTGAACCAATGACACTCAGCACGCAGCCAGCGCGCACCGCCTGGCGAATTCTTTGCGCGAACAGGGGATGATCCTTGCGCAGATTGGAACCTACGACCAGCGCGCTTTGCAGGGTGGACAGGGAGGCGATGGTGCGCCCCAGATGGCGAATCCCTTCGACCGCCGGAAACTCGGCGTTGCGCAGACGGTAGTCAACGTTCGGGCTGCCCAGAGCGCTCATCAGGGAACTGGCAAGAAACAATTCCTCCAGCGTACTGTGCGGACTGACCAGCGCGCCTATGCTGGCCGCACCGTGCTCGTTCTTGATCCCTTTCAAGCCCTTGGCAACATACGCCAGAGCCGTCTGCCAGTCGACCGCAACCCAGGCACCGCCCTGCTTGAGCATGGGGCTGGTCAGGCGCTCATCGCTGCTTAACGATTCGTAGGAGAAGCGATCGCGGTCCGCAATCCAGCATTCGTTGACGGCTTCGTTTTCCAGCGGCACCACGCGCATGACCTTGTTGTTCTTTACCTGCACAATCAGATTGGCGCCGGTTGAGTCGTGCGGGCTGACCGACTTGCGCCGTGCCAGTTCCCAGGTACGTGCACTGTAACGGAAGGGCTTGCTGGTGAGTGCGCCGACCGGGCAAATGTCTATCATGTTGCCCGACAGTTCAGAGTCCACTGACTGGCCGACAAAAGACTCGATTTCGGCATGCTCACCACGGTGCGTCATGCCAAGTTCCATCACGCCGGCCACTTCCTGACCAAAACGGACGCAACGGGTGCACTGGATGCAGCGGCTCATTTCCTGCATCGAAATCAGCGGCCCGACCTGCTTCACCGCGACAACCCGCTTTTCTTCCTCGTAGCGCGAAGAAGAGCCGCCGTAGCCAACCGCCAGATCCTGCAACTGGCACTCGCCACCCTGGTCGCAAATCGGGCAATCGAGCGGGTGATTGATGAGCAGGAATTCCATCACGGACTTCTGCGCCTTGACAGCCTTCTCGCTGCGCGTGCGAATCACCATGCCTGGCGCCACCGTGGTCGCGCAAGCCGGCATTGGCTTGGGCATCTTCTCCACATCGACCAGACACATGCGGCAACTGGCTGCAATGCTGAGTTTCTTGTGATAGCAGAAATGCGGGATGTAGGTGCCAGCCTTCTCAGCCGCATGAATCACCGTGCTGCCTTCAGCAACCTCTAACTTCCTGCCGTCGAGTTCAATTTCAATCATATTGGGACTCGTTCAGACGTAAGCCGGGACCATGCAGGTCTTGTGCTCAACGTGATACTCAAATTCAGGGCGGAAATGCTTCAACATGGCACGCACCGGCATCGCCGCTGCATCACCGAGTGCGCAAATGGTTCGCCCCATGATGTCCTCGGCCACGTTATCCAGCAGATCCATGTCGCTTGGCCGACCCTGCCCGTTTTCAATACGTTCCACCACCCGGTACATCCATCCGGTCCCCTCGCGGCACGGTGTGCACTGGCCGCAGGATTCATGCATGTAGAAGTAGCTCAGACGCTGCAGGCTCTTGACCATGCAACGACTGTCATCGAGCACGATGAGTGCACCCGAGCCCAGCATGGAGCCGGCCTTGGCGATGGAGTCATAGTCCATTGTGCAGTCCATCATGATCGAGCCCGGCAGGATGGGCGTGGACGACCCACCCGGAATGACTGCCTTGAGTTGGCGGCCTTTGCGCACACCGCCAGCGAGTTCCAGCAACTTTGAAAACGGTGTGCCCATCGGGATTTCGTAATTGCCCGGCAGTTCAACGTCACCACTGATCGAATAGATCTTGGTACCACCGTTGTTCGGCTTGCCACATTCCAGATAGGCCTTGCCACCGTGGTTGATGATCCAGGGCACGGCAGAAAAAGTCTCGGTGTTGTTGATATTGGTCGGCTTGCCGTACAAACCATAGCTCGGCGGGAACGGCGGTTTGAAACGCGGTTGCCCCTTCTTGCCCTCGACCGACTCCAGCAATGCAGTTTCTTCGCCACATACATAGGCACCAAACCCGTGAAATGCATGCAACTGAAAGCTGAAACCACTGCCCAGAATATTGTCACCCAGCAAGCCCGCAGCGCGCGCTTCCGCCAGCGCCTCTTCAAAGCGTTCGTAAATCTGGAAGATTTCGCCGTGAATGTAGTTGTAGCCAGTGCCAATACCCATCGCGTAAGCGGCGATCAGCATGCCCTCAATCACGATATGCGGGTTGAACTGCAGGATTTCGCGGTCCTTGCAGGTACCTGGCTCGCCTTCGTCCGAATTGCACATCAAGAACTTCGGTCCGGCAAACTGGCGCGGCATGAAGCTCCACTTCAGTCCGGTCGGGAAACCGGCGCCGCCACGGCCGCGCAGGCCGGATTCCTTGACCGTCGCGATCACCTGATCAGGGGTCATGCCCGCGCCACCATCCTTGCCAAGGACCTTGCGCAATGCCTGGTAGCCGCCACGTGCCTGATAGTCCTGCAGACGCCAGTTACTGCCAGTCAGGCCAGCCAGAATCTGCGGATCAATGTGACGCCCGTGGAAACAGGTTTGCGCACCGCTGGATTGAAACTGGGCGAGGATGTTTTCAAGCGCCATTATTTATTCCCCTGGGCGCGCAGGCCGTCCACCAGTTGATCGAGCTTGTCGTCACTCATGAAACTGCACATGTGCCGGTCGTTCACCAGCAGCACCGGCGAGTCGGCGCAGGCGCCCAGACACTCACACTGCTGCAGGGTAAACAGGCCGTCGGCGGTGGTTTCTCCCATCCCGATGTCGAGCTTTTCTTCAAGGTGCTTGAGAGCTCGCCCACCATCGCGCAACTGGCACGGCAGATTGGTGCACACATTGAGCTTGTACTTGCCAACCGGCTGCTGGTTGTACATGTTGTAGAAGGACGTCACCTCGTGCACGGCGATCGGCGCCATGCCAAGATAGTCGGCAACCAGCTTTTCACTTTCGGCACTGACGTAGCCGAGTTCCTGCTGAACGATGGCCAGACAAGCCATGACGGCCGACTGCTTCTGGTCAGCCGGGTATTTGGCAACTTCTTTGGCGAAGCGCGCTTTGGACTCTTCGGAAATCATCGATCAACTTCCCCAAACACAATATCCAACGAACCAATAATGGCCACGGCATCACCAATCATGTGGCCTCGCCCCATTTCGCCCAGCGCCGCCAGATGAACAAAGGCCGGCGGACGAATCTTCATGCGGTAGGGCTTGTTGGCACCATCACTGATCATGTAGATGCCAAATTCACCCTTCGGATGCTCAATCGTGGCGTAGGCCTCGCCCTCTGGCACACAGAAACCTTCCGTGAAGAGTTTGAAGTGATGAATCAACTCTTCCATGTTGGACTTCATGGATTCGCGGCTCGGCGGCGCAACCTTGTGGTTGTCAGTGATGACGGGGCCCGGATTGGCGCGCAGCCAGTCGACACACTGCTTGACGATGCGGTTGGACTGCTTCATCTCCTCCATGCGCACCAGATAACGGTCGTAGTTATCACCCGTTTTGCCAACCGGAATATCAAAGTCCAGTTTGTCATAGACCTCGTAGGGCTGCTTCTTGCGCAGATCCCACGCGACACCAGAGCCGCGCAACATCGGACCGGAAAAACCTAAATTCAGAGCGCGCTCAGGTGACACAACGCCGATTCCCACTGTTCGCTGCTTCCAGATCCGGTTGTCAGTCAACAGCGTGTGGTACTCGTCCAGACAACCCGGAAAGCGTTGCGTGAAATCGTCGATGAAGTCAAGCAAACTTCCGTCGCGTGCACGATTGAGTTGCGCAGTCGACTTGGCACTGCGAATCTTGTTGGGCTGATGTCGCGCCATGGTGTCAGGCAGATCGCGATAAACGCCTCCGGGGCGGAAGTAGGCTGCATGCAGACGTGCACCACTGACCGCTTCATACATATCAAGCAGGTCCTCCCGTTCCCGAAATGCGTACAACATCACCGTCATCGCGCCACAGTCAAGGGCACCTGCGCCAACGCACAGCAAATGGTTGAGCAACCGGGTGATTTCGCAGAACATGACGCGGATGTATTTGGCGCGCTCCGGCACTTCAATGCCCAACATCTTCTCGATCGCCAGGCAGTAAGCACTCTCGTTGCACATCATCGACATGTAGTCGAGCCGGTCCATGTAGGGCAAAGCCTGGATGTAGGTCTTGCCTTCAGCCAGTTTTTCGGTGGCACGGTGCAGCAGTCCGATGTGTGGATCGGCGCGTTGAATCACTTCGCCGTCGAGTTCCAGCACAAGACGCAAAACGCCGTGCGCAGCCGGATGTTGCGGTCCGAAATTGAGGGTGTAGTTTTTGATTTCAGCCATGACCAAACTGCCTAATGCCGGCCTCCGTAATTCTCTTCACGGATGACACGCGGCGTAATCTCGCGCGGCTCGATCGTGACCGGTTGGTACACAACGCGCTTCTGCTCTGCGTCGTAACGCATTTCGACGTGACC
>CAIYMN010000349.1 GCA_903927295.1 uncultured beta proteobacterium
CATCAAGATCAAAAAAGTAAGCTTCCGCTTCATCAGCGACCCTGCTGCTCAGGTCGCCTCGCTGCTGGCCGGTGATGTCGACGCCTTCCCGCGCGTGACACCACGCAGCGTCTCGCAGTTCAAGACCAACGCCAAGTTCCAGGTGGTGGTTAGCGGCTCGCGTGCCAAGACCATTCTGGCCATCAACAACAAGAAAAAGCCACTCGATGATGTGCGTGTGCGCCGCGCCATCGCTGCAGCGATTGACCGCAAGGCCGTCATTGAAGGCGCAGCCGACGGCTACGGCGTGCCCATTGGCAGCCATTACGTACCGGGTGCCTTTGGCTATGTCGATACGACAGGCATCAACCCGTTCAATGTCGAGAAGGCCAAGGCGCTGCTGGCAGAAGCGGGCGTCAAGACTCCGCTTGAGCTGAGCCTGAAACTGCCGCCGGTGCCCTATGCACGCCAGGGTGGTGAAGTGATCGCCGCGCAACTGGCCAAGATCGGCATCATCGCCAAGATCGAGAACGTGGAATGGGCGCAGTGGCTCAGCGGCACTTACACCAACAAGAACTACGACCTGACCATCATCTCGCACGTCGAGCCCTTTGACCTCGGCAACTTCGCCAAGTCCAGCTACTACTGGAATTACGAGTCACCCCAGTTCGTCGCCCTGTTCGACAAGATCCAGAACGCGCCTCGCGCAGCCGATCGCGCCAAGTTGCTGGCTGACGCCCAGCGCATGCTGGCCAACGAATCGGTACATGCCTTCCTGTACCAGCCGCAGTGGATCACCGTGGCCAACAAAGGCCTCAAGGGACTCTGGAAGGACATGCCGGTGTTTGTCAACGACATCGGCGCACTGTCCTGGTCGTGAAACTGCACGAATTTGGCGTCCATCAACTGATTGCCGGTTACCAGCGGCGCGAATTCTCGCCGTTGGAGGTCATGCAATCGGTGCTTGATCACATAGCAGCGTGGGAACCCCACATCCGTGCCAGTTACCTGCTGCGCCCGGAACTCGCACTGGAGCAGGCGCGCGCCTCTGAGTCGCGCTGGCAGCAAGGGCAGCCCTGCGGCATGCTCGACGGTGTGCCGATGACCATCAAGGAAAACATCGCGACCCGCGGTGACCCGGTGCCGCTGGGCACACTGGCGACCGACCTGACGCCGGCCAGCGCCAACGCGCCGCCAGCGGCGCGCCTGTTCGAGGCCGGTGCGGTGATGGTCTGCAAGACCACCATGCCCGACTACGGCATGCTCTCCAGCGGCCTGTCGAGCTTTCATGCACTCGGGCGCAACCCGTGGGACCTGAGCAAGACGCCCGGCGGCTCCAGCGCCGGTGGTGGCGCGGCCGCAGCAGCCGGCTACGGCCCGCTGCACATCGGAACCGACATTGGTGGATCATTGCGGCTGCCTGCCGGTTGGTGCGGCATTTTCAGTTTGAAGCCCAGCCTGGGTCGCGTGCCGATTGATCCCCCTTACACCGGTCGCGCTGCGGGCCCCATGACGCGCAACGTGGCTGACGCCGCGCTGATGATGCAGGTGCTGTCGCTGCCAGACGCGCGCGACAGCATGAGCCTGCCCTGGCAGGCGCTGGCCTGGAACAAGTTTGATCAGGGCGTGAACATCCTGCGTGGCCTCAAGATCGGTCTGTTGCTGGATGCTGGCTGCGGCATGGCGGTGGAGTCGGAAGTCCAGGCGGCTGTCGAAGCGGCGGCACGTCTGTTCGAGCGTGCTGGCGCCATCGTCAAGCCGATGGCGCCCTTCATGACGCCAGCCATGCTGGACGGCATGGATCACGCCTGGCGCTTGCGCTCGCACATCGACCTGGCGGCGCTGCCAGCCGACAAGCGCACCAGCGTGCTGCCCTACATCCAGCAGTGGGCTGACAGCGCAGCCGGACTGAGCGGCCCCCAAGCGTTTGTCGCCTTCAGCCAGTTCCACGCCACCCGCTTGGCCAGCGTGCGCGCCTGCCAGGCCTTTGATTTCGTCATCTCACCTACATCACCGGTCCCCGCTTTTGCGGCAGAACTACCCTCCCCGACGAACGACCCACTGCATCCGCTGGAACACATTGGCTTCACGGTGCCCTACAACATGTCAGAGCAACCGGCAGCATCCATCAACTGCGGCTACACCCGCAGCGGCCTGCCCATCGGGCTGCAGATTGCGGGCCGGCGTTTCGATGATCTGGGTGTGTTGCAGGTATCGCGTGCCTTTGAATTGCTGCGCGAGCCCCAGCGTGCTTGGCCAGAGCCGCCCAAATCTTGAGCCGACGACCCTTTGCCATGTTGACTGACAGCCTGGGTAACCCGGTCAGCTTGCAGGACGCTGCAAGCCTGAGCGCCGTCAACGACTTTGTTGAAGGATTTATTTCCTGCGAGGTGCGCGTCGCCAACATCCTGCAGGTGGCGGAAAGTGACCTGAGCCCGCTGGTGCAAGCCTGCTGCGCGGCCCTGCACATGTTTGCCGAGTCTGCGCAGGGCCCCATCCATGCCAAGCCCTACATGGAACGCGCTCGCAGCAGCCTGAAGTTGAGCCCCGGCGTGACCCAGCGAGAACAGCGCTTTGTGGCTGCCATTGCGGCCTGGGTTGATGGCGACATGGCGCAGGCCATCCGCCTGCATCAGGAGCAGGTGCAGGAGCATCCACGCGACCTGGCCTCGCTCAAGCTCGGTCAATACCACCTGTTCAATATCGGCAACGCACCGGGCATGCTCAAGTTGGCGCTGGCGGCGCTGCCAGC
>CAIYMN010000350.1 GCA_903927295.1 uncultured beta proteobacterium
AGCGGATTGATTGGACGACTTCGCTCATGGTTGGCGACTTCATCGCCGTGGTCGTCTCATTTGCTCTGTCGTTCTGGCTGTCGCAATACATCGACGCGATCCCCACGCCCGACGCGAGCCGGATCAACCTGCTGAACTGCGCGTTTGTCGGCGGGTTGACGCTTTATGTCTTCCACCGCTGCGGGCTCTATCGTTGGGAGGTTTTTCGGCTCTTCACCAGATTCGCAGGGCCAGGAAGGCAGTAAATGCAACGTAAGTCGCGTGTAATACGATGGTTATGATCCGTTCTTCCCTGTGCAGCAAATCGATCTGAATGCTGTCTGCTCGCCGGAGCGCGAATTTGAATTGAAAAAGGTAGCCTCCGCCATGCACCGAAGGGTTGATGAAAACCAAACTTCAGGCGCTTTTTCAGAGCGAAGGCTACCGGATTGAGATGATACAAAGCAACGGGCAGGTCGCACAAGCCACTTTGTCGTGGGACAAGCGGCAAAAACCGCGCTGTTCCTGCGGCAAGAAAATGCGCATCAATCGGATCGAACGCCAGGCAGCCAGCGATCTGCCTTTGGGTTGCGCTTCCGTTGTCGTGGTGGCCTATGACGGGGTGCAGGGATTCTGTAAGATATGCCAGGTCTACGAGACACGGCGCCCGCTGGAGATCGTGCCCAATCACCATGCCACCTTGCGCTTTATGCGCCATGTGAGCCTGCTTTGCCGATGGCTTCCGGTCAGCAGGGTGTGTGAGGTGGTGCCCGTAACCCCCTCGACGGCGGCCCGCTACGACCGCTACATTTTGAAGACCGAGCTTCCCGATCCCTGCTTGGATGACTTGGGAGCCATCATCATCGACGAGAAGCATCTTGGAAAAAGCGGCGGCTTTATCACTCTGGTGCTCAACGCCCGCAGCGGCGAACTGCTGCATCTGGCCGAGGGCCGCAGCCAGGAGTCATTGGATGGCTTTTTTGCCAAGCTCACCGACAAGCAGAAGGCGGCCATCCTTGCCGTAGCCATCGACCGCAGCAACGCCTACCGCTGTGCCGTGGAATCCCACCTGCCTCACGCGCAAATCGTGTTCGACAAGTTTCATCTCATTGCCAACTTCAGTGATGTCATCGACGCTGTGCGTCGGCGCTCCTACAGCCAGGCCAGCGAAGCCGACCGCGCGTTTATCAAGGGCCAGCGCTTCAATCTCCTGCGCAACGCAGAAAATCTCTCCGAGAAGGGGCGCAATGAACTTCAGACCCTGCTGGAGGCCAATGCAGACCTCAGTGCGGCCTACGTGTTGAAAGACCAACTCAAGGAGATCTGGACCTACACCTACACCGCCAGCGCGGCCAAAGCTTTAACTCGTTGGGTCGAGATGGCCGTAGCCACCGGCATCCGCGAATTGGGCCGCTTCGCGAAAGGACTCGAACGGGCAAAAGATGAAATCCTGGCCTTCTGCAAACATCGGATCACATCCGCAAAGATCGAAGCCTTCAACGGCATAGTAGCCCGTGTCGTTCGCAATGCCTGCGGACTCTCGAACCTTGATTATCTCTTCCTAAAACTCCGTCAACATTCACTGCAAAAGTGGTGAAGAGCCGGTTTTTCTGCGCATGCCGCCGCTGCTGCGGCGTCTTCCAGTGGCGCTGGCTGTGACGGCCGTCCTTTGCGTGGCGATCCGCCTGCTGGTGGCACCCGAGCGCAACTTCA
>CAIYMN010000351.1 GCA_903927295.1 uncultured beta proteobacterium
AATACGGGATCAAGCCGCATTCGAAAGCCAGAAACGGCTGCAGGATTTTCTGGCTGCTTTCCAGGCTTCGCCCAATGGCGTCGTGCTGCTGGACGCGCAGGGCAGCATCGAGTGGTTCAACCATATGGCTGCGCTTCACTTCGGGCTGGACGCATCGCGCGACATGCTGCAGCACATTGGCAATCTGGTGCGTGACCCGGGCTTTGTCAGCTATTTTGCAGGTCGCGATTATGTGAACGAAATTGTCATGCCGGGGCGGGAAAATTCCCCCGCACGGCCGGTCAAGTTGTCGGTTCAGTTACATCCCTATGGTCAGGGGCGACTGCTCCTGCTCTCGCGTGATATCACGGCCGTCGAGCAGGCCGAGGCCATGCGCCGCGATTTCATCGCCAACGTGTCGCATGAAATACGCACACCGCTTACGGTGCTGACCGGCTTTGTCGAAACACTGCAAACTTGTCCCTTGGACGAACCGGAGCGCGAACGCTATCTGGCACTGATGGCGCAGCAAGCGGCCCGCATGCAGACACTGGTCAGTGACTTGCTGACGCTGTCGCGCCTGGAGGGCAGTCCACCACCGAGTCCTTCCGAGTGGATACCGCTGCTTGCGCTGATGCCTCAATTGGAGCAGGATGCGCGAGCCTTGTTGGCCGTCCTCCATCCGGCGCCGGACCGACGTCACAACCTGCATTTTGAGAGCTTGCAGGGTATTGAAATTGCCGGCACGTCCTCCGAATTGTTCAGTGCCATGAGCAACCTGGTGGGCAATGCCATTCGCTATACGCCGCCGGGCGGCGACGTCAACGTGCGCGCCCTGATGTTGGACGATGGGCGGTTCGAGTTTTCGGTGTCAGACACCGGGCCCGGCATAGCGCCAGAGCATCTGCCGCGTCTGACCGAACGTTTTTACCGCGTTGATCACAGCCGCTCGCGCGACACGGGCGGCACAGGCTTGGGACTGGCCATCGTCAAGCATGTGTCGCAGCGCCATGGTGCTTTGCTGAAGATCGAAAGCACGCCTGGCAAGGGATCGGTCTTTTCCATTACTTTTCCGACTAACCGAGTCAGAGCAAAATTGGCCGAGGCCATCGTTTAGGGCGCAGTTTCTCTTCGACGGTATATCAGCAGATCTTCATCGCGGTCGGACGGGTGGCGCAGGTTGCTGTGCAGACTCCAGCGCTTGAGGTCAACGAAGTCGGGCAGTGTCGGCAAGGCTTCCTTGTTCACGATCAACCAGGGACAACTGTCTGCCGCGTCGACGGCTTGCGTATTGAGGCGGCCGTGGAACCGAAAGGCGGCAATGTGGCCTTGGCTCAGGCCATGCACCTCAACGCAGTCCTGCGAGCCCAACACGTCGACCGTACGTTGCACCAGCGGCGCGTAGCTGCGTGTGAAGTTGAATAGCGGTAACCACAGTGTCATCAGCAGCAGGAAGCACAGCACGGCGCCCCCGGCGGGAAGCACCAGGCTCTTCCAGATCGCAGCACGGTGGCGCCCGGCACGCCACTTGACCAGCCAGCCCCAGGCCAGCGTGGCGCAGACGGCGATGACAAAGGGAACGGGGGCGAAGCTTTGCTCAAAACCAGGTGCCAACCGAACAACATTTGCGGCCACCTGGCTTGGCACGCCGGTCTGCATGGCGATCCAGATGATCCAGATGCTGATCGCGCAACCTGAAAAGAAGAGCAGGGTAAACCAGTCGATCAAGGCTGTCACGCTTCTCTTGAGTGTAGGCAGGGCAAAGGCGGCCAGCGCCGCCAGCGCCGGCAGTGCAAGCAAGAGCGAACGATCGGCCGAAGCGGTGGTCAGTGTCGTCGCGACCGCAACGCCGGTAAACCACAGTGGCAGCGCCAGGTGCCGACTTGGCGCGCGGCCCTGAAGCAGCTGGTTTCGCCAGCGCCACAGGGTCCACAAGGCCAGCGGCCAGGCCGGCCAGGTAAACCACAGCAACAGGCGGCCCATGCTGCGCCACTCTTCCCAGCTTGCTTGTGGCAGCTCAATGCGCCAGCGCCATAAATGGAGCCAATGAGCGAGCAGTGCCAGTCCTGCGCACAGCAAGGCGATGGCTCCAGCCCACAAGACCTTGGAGCGCCTGTCGCCAGACTCCGGGGAGTGGTCCAGCAGACCGATCACGGCGCCACCACAGCCCAGCAGGGCGGCAATTGCAGGTGCGCCGGACAGGGTCAGGCCACTGAGCCCCAGCACTGCGCAAACGGCTGGTGCCAGGGTCCGGTAGGGCTGCCCGGCAAAGGCAAAAAAGCTAAGCGCCACAAAACCGAGTTGCGCCAGCGCAGGCGTGGTCTCATGCGACAACTGGGCCAAACCCAGACATGCAAGGAATGCCAACAGGGCACCGTCGGCCATGGCACGCGCGTAGTCTGTTGGCAGGGCCTCACCGCCGAAGGCAAAAGCCACCGGTTGCGCCTGTGGGTTGCGGGCAAGGTAGTAACTGGCGTACCAGGTGGCAAGCAGGGTTAGTGTCAATAGCAGGACGAAGGGGATGCGGGCGGCAAAATCGCTTGCCATCCAACTGGGTGCCAGCTGCATGGACCAGGCGCCAAGCCAATAGGGCAGCAGGCCATCAACCTCCGGGGCCAACCCCATCATTCGCGGCGACAGCCATGAGGAGCTGCCGTTTGCCAGCTCCACCATGTAGCCAAAGGCCGTCATGTCGGCGCTCTTCAGAGGCGCACGCCCGAGGAAGCCCGGGAGCACGTAGGCCACGCACAGCAGCAGCAGGGCGATGCGCGGCAAGCGGCGCACGGCACCCTGGGCAACGATGGCTGGCGTGGGTTGATTCATAAAAAAAAGGCAGCGCGGCTATCCGGGCTGCCTTTTTGACAAGAAGCGTTCGCCAGTTTATATGGCGGCGGTCTTGCCGAAGCGGTTGCGGAAGCGCTCGACGCGGCCACCCATGTTATCAACAGACTTCTGTGTCCCGGTGTAGAACGGGTGCGACTCGCTGGACGTATCGAGCTTGTAGAGAGGAAGTTCGCGTCCGTCTTCCATCTTGATCATCTCCTTGGCGCTGGCGCAGGAGCGGGTCACGAATTTGAAACCATTGGACAAGTCCATGAAACAAATTTCGCGGTAATTGGGGTGAATGCCAGCCTTCATGTTTTCTCCATCAGTTGCAGCAGCCGCGGCGGGCCCTTGAGCAAACCATTGCGCAATTCAAAGCCCGACGTACTTGTCGCGTAAAACGCAAGATTATAGCTTATCCGCCCCGACGCATCATGTCGAAGAACTCGCTGTTGTTCTTCGTGGCACGCATCTGTTTGAGTACCATCTCCATGGATTCGATTTCATCCATGTTGTAGAGAAATTGGCGAAGGATGCGCGTCTTTTGCAGGATCTCGGGTTGCAGCAGCAACTCCTCCCGGCGCGTGCCACTGCGGTTGAGCTGGATCGACGGAAAGACCCGTTTTTCGTAAAGACGACGGTCCAGATGGATTTCCGAGTTGCCGGTTCCCTTGAATTCCTCAA
>CAIYMN010000352.1 GCA_903927295.1 uncultured beta proteobacterium
CGACGTGAGGCGTGTAAATGGCCTTGTGTTTGCCGCGCAAACGGAGAGCAACTTCGCTGGCTACTCTTCCGAGGACCTTATCGGCCGCGTCAATCACAAACCACTCGTGCACCACGTCAGCTGCTTTTGCGCTGAAGGTCTTGGTCATGAGTTTTCTCTAAAAAAAGAGGGTTTGTCGGGCTCTTTTCCACGGTCGGCGTTCCTCTGATGGGAATCTCTTAGGTGGGGAATGAACTTCGCCGCGGAGCCACAAAAGCGCTGCGAAGCCGGGCATTATAAGGGATTTGGTGAATTCGGCCATCCTGGGTCCCGTTGGCAATATCGCATCCGCCTCGTACAAGGCGGGCGCCGCGACACTATGTGATGGTTTGACACGGCCGAACATAGTAGTTATCCCACTCACCCTCTGAAACCATTTTGAATCCGTGGCGCTCGTAGAAACGGTTGGAATCGCTTTCCTTGAGTGCACCAACAAGAACTTGCCGGCTACCAGAATCAGCTGTCTTGAAAATCGAGGCAAGAACCAATGCCCCAATGCCGCGACCTTGAAAACCGGGGAGAACGTAGAGGTGGTCAAGTGACAGGCCCTCGTCACAGGACCTGACAGTGACAAAACCCGCGCGGCTACCGGAGACAACCACGTGGCGGGTGTTCTCGGGTGAAAACCCACTTTGGAAGCGCTCACGCGCTCGCATTGGGTCGAAGCGGCCGATGCGCGAAAGACTCTCTCTCATTGCCGCAATTCGGAGCGCAAGCAAGTCCTCAAAATCGTCTTCGGACACGGGTACCAGCGACAATTCTTGGCTTGAGATATTGGATGACATTGACGAAAACCTAATGGTTGGGTGGCGCACAGCCAGCCCGTTGGATGCGCTCAGTAGTCTAGTTTAGAGAATGTCAGCTTCGCGGCACAGACTGGCGCCCTCCTGCTCTCCATTGCGCTATTGCTTTGGGCCACGCGGTCGCCCGAGGGCTGGTGGATTGGGTGTCTGATCGGCGGCCCCATTCGCGCTCACCAAGTCGGTCGGCGTACTCGCTTCATGTGGAGGCCACTGCAGTTGCAGTCCGGCGCAATGTCAGCGCGAGCATGGGCCAGAGAGCGGATACCCGGTCCGCCAGCCCGACCACCAGCACTGGCGCACAAAGTCAGGTCCGGCCGAGGCGGTTACCATGATGCCATGTTCAGCTATCGCCACGCCTTCCATGCCGGCAACCACGCCGACGTGCTCAAACACATGGTGTTGATTGCCATCATGCGCCATCTGACGCAAAAGGACACAGCGCTGACGGTCTTTGACACCCATGCCGGAGCTGGTTTGTACCGACTTGACGGTGACTATGCAGAGACCAGCGGTGAAGCAGCGGAGGGGTTCTTGCGACTGATAGCCGCAAAACCTCTACCGAACGGCTTGGCCCCGGCGATTCAGGACTACCTGGACATGGTCGCCAGTTTCAACACGACAGGCAGTCACAAGGTGTACCCTGGCTCGCCCTTCATCATCCAGAGGCTGCTGCGCGAACGAGACAAGCTCAAGCTGTTTGAACTGCATCCGACGGACGCCAAGACTTTGTCGGCCAATGTTGCGCAGCTCAACGCCGCTCGCCAGGTGGCCGTGCTGCGCGAGGACGGATTTGAAGGTCTCAAGAAATTTCTGCCGCCACCGGCACGCCGCGCGCTCGTGCTGAGCGACCCCAGCTACGAGATCAAGACTGATTACGCCCGCGTCGTCGCCATGATTGCCGATGGGCTAGCGCGATTTGCCACCGGCACCTACACGGTCTGGTATCCCCTTATTCCTCGACCGGAAGCGCATGATGTCCCGCGCAAACTCAAGACCCTGGCCCAAAAAGCTGGCAAGAACTGGTTGAATGTCGCCTTGACCGTGAAGTCAAGCAAGCTGACGGCGAACGACGCAGGCGAGGTTGTCCGCCCGGGTCTGCCCGCCAGTGGCGTGTTCGTCATCAACCCGCCGCATACGCTGAAGGCGTCCCTTGAGGTCGCCTTGCCACAACTGGCAAAACTCCTCGGACAAGACCGACATGCCACGTCGACGCTGGAGTCGGCAGCCTGAGGTACCGCTGATCGCTGGCGTCAGTCAGCCGCCAGCGATCAAGGATAAACTTGGTGAAACTACAGCATCAACACACAGTTCCATGATTCTCGTCACAGGCGGCGCAGGCTATATCGGCTCCCACACTTGCGTTGAACTGCTCAATGCCGGTCACGACGTTACGGTGTTGGACAATTTTTGCAACAGCCAGGTCGAAGCGTCGGAGCGCGTGCAGCGCATTACAGGAAAGAGGCTGGCCCTGGTCGAGGGTGACGTTCGCGATTCGGCGACCCTCGCGCAGGCGCTGCGCAGCAGTGGTGCCAATGCTGTCATCCATTTTGCCGGACTGAAGGCGGTCGGCGACTCGGTTCAAAACCCGCTGGCATATTACGACAACAATGTTGTGGGCACGGTGCGCCTGCTACAGGCCATGAAAGAGTGCGGCGTCAAGACACTGGTCTTCAGTTCTTCCGCCACGGTCTACGGTAATCCGCAGCAACTCCCGCTGACCGAGCATCATCCCCTGTCCGCAACCAACCCCTACGGACAGACCAAACTGACGATCGAAGAGATACTGCGCGACCTGTACCGCAGTGACCCAGGCTGGCGCCTGAGCATCCTGCGCTATTTCAATCCAGTGGGCGCGCACGGAAGCGGCCTTATCGGGGAAGACCCACGCGGCACACCCAACAACCTGCTGCCATTCGTGGCGCAAGTAGCGGTCGGTCGGCGCGAGTGCCTGAACGTCTGGGGCAATGACTACGCAACACCGGACGGCACTGGCGTACGTGACTACATTCATGTGGTCGATTTGGCACTCGGACACATCAAGGCACTTGAACGTTTGCAGCAGCACAACGAATGTCGGGCGATAAATCTGGGTACGGGTGTTGGCTATAGCGTGCTCGAAATGGTGCGCGCCTTCGAACAGGCCAGTGGCAAGCCCGTACCTTACAGGATAGGGCCACGCCGGGCTGGCGATATCGCGAGTTGCTACGCCGATCCGACTCTGGCCATGACACTGCTGGGATGGCACGCTGAACGAGGACTTCCAACGATGTGCGCGGATGCCTGGCGCTGGCAGAACGGCAACCCGAACGGCTATGCGATGATTTGAACTGCGTGGATTCAAAAAAATATTCAAATGAGCAAGAAAATGAGACTGAGCAATGGCTAAAGGAATGATTCTGGCCGCCGGCCAAGGCACCCGTGTGCGCCCACTGACCCGCGACCTGCCCAAACCCATGGTGCCGATTCTGGGCAAGCCGGTGATGGAGTACCTGATTGAACATCTGGCACGCCACGGCATCATTGAAATCATGGTCAACGTGGCGTGGCATCACCAAAAAATTGAAGAGTATTTCGGTGATGGACACCGCTGGGGCGTACAGATAGGTTATTCGTACGAGGGCATTCGTGACCACGGTGACATCTTGCCGCGCCCGATGGGTTCGGCCGGTGGCATGCGACGCATCCAGGATTTCAGCGGGTTTTTCGATGAGCCAACCCTCGTGTTGTGCGGCGACGCTCTGATCGATCTGGACATCACGGAGGCATTGGCCGAACACAAGGCAAAGAATGCCATCGCCAGCGTGGTAGCACTCGATGTGCCGCTGGCAGACGTGCAGAGCTACGGCATCGTGGTCGCCGGTCCTGACGGACACATCGAGTCTTTTCAGGAAAAGCCGAAACCAGAGGAAGCCAAGTCGACCTTGGCAAGCACCGGTATCTATATCTTTGAACCTGCGGTGCTGGGCTTGGTCCCCTCCGGCACGGTTTACGATATTGGATCGCAACTGTTCCCCGACCTGGTTCAACATGGCCTGCCTTTCTTTGCCCAGAACCGCCCATTCAACTGGATTGATATTGGTCGCGTGAGCGACTACTGGTCGGTCCTGCAGCGCGTGCTGCGCGGCGAAGTGGCGGAGATGACCATGCCCGGGCGACAGATCAAACCCGGGATCTGGGTCGGACTCAACACTTCGATCCCCTGGGACAAGGTGACCATTGAAGGGCCTGTCTACATCGGCTCGAGCGTACGCATCGAACCCGGCGCCAGCATCATCGGCCCAGCCTGGATTGGACACGGCAGCCACATCCGCACTGGCGCCAAGGTGGTACGCAGCGTTCTCTTCGAATACACCCGTATCGCGGCCGACATGCGCTTTTTCGAGATGATTGTCTCGCCCGACTACTGTGTCGATCGATACGGCGAAACCCTGTACCGCGGCGACGATACGTCCCAGCTGCGCTGGGGTGACGCCCGAGCATAAATCGAGAAGGACACAGCATGCTGATACAACCCGTTGTCCTGTCCGGCGGTTCCGGCACACGCTTGTGGCCACTCTCGCGTGAGAAATATCCGAAGCAGCTGTTGTCACTCATTGGTGCAGACTCACTGCTCCAGGCCACAGTGCGGCGCGTCGAAGGCATTGCCGGCGCCGAACTGGCAGCGCCCATGATTGTTTGCAATGAGGAATACCGATTCGTCATTGCCGAGCAATTGCGCCTGATGGGCAAATCCGGACCCATTGTCTTGGAGCCAACCGGAAGAAATACCGCACCAGCCCTGACACTTGCCGCCCTGGCCGCCAGCAAGAATGAACCTGATCCGGTGCTGTTGGTAATGCCCTCAGACCATGTGATTACGGACGTTGCGGCATTTCAGCGCACCGTGCGCCAGGGGGCAGAACTTGCCGCTGACGGTGCCATTGTCACTTTTGGCATCACCGCCGATGCACCCGAGACTGGCTACGGTTATATCCAGTCCGGTGCCGACTACCCCACCAGATCGTCACTTTCAGGTGAAGCCCGGCGGATTGCCCGATTTGTCGAAAAGCCCGACCCGGCGACGGCAAGAGAATATCTCGCTGCCGGTTCCTATCTTTGGAACAGTGGTTTGTTCATGATGCGCGCCTCGATCTGGCTGACTGCCATGCGCATTTGTCGACCTGACATTCTGCAGGCCTGTCAGAGTGCCTGGGATCGCGGCTCCATCGATGGCGAATTTGTCCGGGTCGACAAGACCGAATTCGCCAAGTGCCCCGGTGATTCGATCGATTACGCCGTGATGGAGCGTCTCGCAGTATCCGGCGGCAAAGCGACCGACGCAGCACAATCGCTGCCACCCGGCGTGGTGCTGCCGTTGACAGCCGGTTGGTCAGACGTGGGCGCATGGGATGCTTTGTGGCAAGTTCTGCCCAAAGATGGCGCCGGCAACGTCAGCCAGGGCGATGTCATGTTACAGGACTGTCAGGACACCCTGGCCCTTTCTGAAGGACGTCTGATTGCCTGCATCGGGGTCAGCGACCTGGTGGTTGTGGAAACTGCGGACGCCATCCTCGTAGCGCACAAGGACAAGACGCAGGACGTCAAGAAAATTGTTGACAGTCTGAAGAAACAGGGCCGTTCCGAGGGTTCGATCCACCGCAAGGTATTTCGCCCATGGGGTTGGTACGACAGCATCGATTCGGGCGAGCGCTTCCAGGTCAAGCGCATTGTGGTTAAAGCAGGTGGCACGCTATCGCTGCAAATGCACCACCACCGCGCTGAACACTGGATTGTCGTGCGTGGTACGGCCAAAGTCACACGCGGTGAGGAGACCCTGCTGCTCTCCGAAAATCAGTCCACCTTCATTCCTCTGGGCACAACGCACAGGCTGGAAAATCCGGGACGCGTTCCCCTGGAAATGATAGAAGTTCAGTCGGGTTCCTATCTGGGTGAGGACGACATCGTGCGTTTTGAAGATTTGTACGGACGGTGACCTTCCGATATCCCGTTTCAAGTTGGGGACAGAGCTAAAGATCTGTCCCGCAAGGTCATAGGTTTCTTCCAATGATGATCTTTTGGACGTCCGACGTACCTTCGTAAATTTGACAGACCCGCACATCGCGGTAGATCCTCTCTACCGGGAAGTCGCTCACGACGCCATAGCCGCCCAGCGTCTGGATGGCCACACTACAAACCTTTTCCGCCATCTCGCTGGCAAACAGCTTGGCCATGGCGGCTTCTTTCAGGCAGGGACGACCCGCGTCGCGCAGGCTCGCTGCGTGCCAGATCAATTGGCGCGCTGCCTCGATCTGTGTGGCGCAATCGGCCAGCCTGAAACCAACGGCCTGGTGGTTAAAGATGACGGTACCAAAGGTCTCCCGCTCCCTGGCATAAACCAGGGCTGCGTCAAAGGCGCTGCGCGCCATACCAACGCTTTGTGCGGCGATGCCGATGCGCCCGCCTTCGAGCCCACCCAAGGCAATTTTGTAGCCCTCACCCTCGGCGCCAATCAGGTTCTCGACAGGAATACAGCAGTTGTCAAAGTTGATCTGCGCCGTGTCGCTGGAGTGCTGGCCGAGTTTGTCTTCAATCCGTGCCACCACATAACCCGACGCGTCGGTTGGTACCAGAAAGGCGCTCATGCCTTTCTTGCCCGCCCCCTTGTCGGTTACCGCAATGACGACGGCAACGTGGCCGTTCTTTCCGCTGGTAATGAACTGCTTGACACCATTGATCACATAACTATCGCCCTGCCTGACAGCCGTTGTCCGAAGTGCGGATGCATCCGAGCCGACATGCGGTTCGGTCAGACAGAATGCGCCCAGCATCTGTCCCTGCGCCAATGGCGTCAGCCACTGTTTCTTCTGCTGCGCGTTGCCATAGCGCAGCAAAATCGCATTCACCGGGCAATTGGTGACACTGATAGCCGTGCTGGTGCCACCGTCGCCTGCCGCAATTTCTTCCAGCACCAGTGCGAGCGTGACGTAGTTCAGGTCAGCGCCACCCCACTCCTCGGGGACGCAGATCCCGTAGGCGCCAAGGGCTGCCAACCCGCGATGAGCTTCCTTCGGAAAATGATGTTCCTTGTCCCAACGCGCCGCGTGGGGCCAAAGCTCGGCCTGCGCAAAGTCACGCACCGCGTCCCGAATCATTTCCTGGTCTTGGGTCAGCAACATAGAGGACCTATTCAGTTGGGGACAGAGCTGGCGCACTTCGTGTCGCTGCGGTCTGTCCCACAAGGTTTAACAAAGTTCCAGCGCAACAGCGGTTCCTTCACCGCCACCGATGCACAGTGTGGCGACTCCCCGCTTCAACCCGCGCGCCTGCAAGGCGTAGAGCAGGGTGACCATGATGCGAGCGCCACTCGCGCCAATCGGATGCCCGAGCGCGCAGGCGCCACCGTTCACGTTGACGATCTCATGGCTCAGGCCGATCTCATGCATCAGGGCCATCGGCACGACAGCAAAAGCCTCATTGACCTCCCATAGGTCGACGTCTCTTACATTCCAGCCAGCCTTGGCCAATGCCTTTTTTACCGCGCCAACCGGTGCTGTGGCAAACCAGTTGGGCTCCTGCGCATGCACGGCATGACTGACAATGCGGGCCAGCGGCTTGAGACCCAGCTTGGCGGCGCTTGAGGCGCGCATCAATACCAGCGCAGCGGCGCCATCGTTGATCGAGGAACTCGATGCGGCCGTGATGGTGCCTTCCTTCTTGAAGGCCGCTTTCAATGTCGGTATTTTTTCCAGCTTCACTTTGCCGGGACCCTCGTCGATCGAAATCACCGTATCACCGGCGCGACCCTTCACAGTGACGGATGCAATTTCGCCGGCGAAGGCTCCTGACTTGGTCGCTGCCTGCGCGCGCTGCACACTCGCAATGGCGAACTGGTCCTGCTGCTCGCGGGTGAAGCCATACTTGGCCGCGCAGTCTTCCCCAAACGTACCCATCGATCGACCTGCCTCGTAAGCATCTTCGAGTCCATCGAGCATCATGTGGTCAAAAATCCGGTCGTGCCCAATACGATAGCCACTGCGCGCCTTCGGCAGCAGATAAGGTGCATTGGTCATGCTTTCCATTCCACCTGCTACCAGCACGTCTGCACTGCCCGCCAGCAGCATATCGTGGGCAAACATGGCCGCGCGCATGCCGGAGCCGCACATTTTGGACAGCGTCACTGCGCCCGCGCTGATCGGCAAACCGCCTTTGAACGCTGCCTGGCGTGCCGGAGCCTGACCCTGTCCGGCCATCAGACAATTGCCGAACAGGACTTCATCAACCTGATCGCCGCTGATCCCCGCACGCTGCACAGCAGCCTTGATGGCAACCCCACCCAGATCGTGGGCGGCAAGACTTGAAAAATCGCCCTGAAAACTGCCCATGGGCGTACGGGCTGCACTGACAATAACGATCGAATCGGTCATGGTTTGTATCTCCTGTAAAAAATGTGGTCTATGAAAGTGTTTGGATCTGCTTTACTTGAGCTTCTCGGGCCGGAAACGCTTGCTGTTCTCGTACGGAAACACGTCGAACACATGGCCCGCCAGGATGCGATCTTTGCAGCCTTGCCAGAACGCCACATCCAACAAGTCGGCATGGTGCTTCATGAATGACTCGCGCACTGTCTGATTGCCCAACAGGAAGGGGGCGAAGGTTTGAGGGAACACATCCTTGCTCGCCACGCTGTACCAGACCTCACCAGACATTTCCTCTTCTTCGGTGCGCGCCTGCGGTACCTTGCGAAAATTGCAGTCCGTGATGTATTCAATTTCGTCATAGTCGTAAAAAACGACCTTGCCGTGCCGCGTGACGCCAAAGTTCTTCCAGAGCATGTCGCCCGGGAAAATATTGGCCGACGCCAGATCCTTGATGGCGTTGCCGTACTCAACCACAGCACGCTCGATTTGTTCACGCGCCCGGATAGCAGATGGCCCCTGTGGCAAAGTGTCCGCGCCAGCAGCATCAAATGCTTCCTGCAAATAGATATTGAGTGGAATCATGCGTCGCTCAATGTAGACGTGCTTGATGATGACTTCGTTTTGGCCGTCGTGCTCACTGATCTGCAACTGGCTCGGTGCAAATTTCTCGATTTCGGTCATCAATTCTTCTTCGAAACGCTGACGCGGAAAGCCTACCTCGCTGTACTCCAGCGTGTCGGCCATGCGTCCAACCCGGTCATGCTGTTTGACCAGCAGGTACTTGCCCTTTATCTGCTCTCGACTGGTGTCCTTTTGCACTGGGTAATAGTCTTTGATGACCTTGAACACATAGGGAAAGGACGGCAGGTCAAAAACCAGCATCACCATGCCCTTGATACCAGGCGCAATGCGAAATTTGTCACTCGAATGTCGCAGGTGGTGCAGGAAGTCACGGTAGAACAGCGTCTTGCCCTGCTTGGCCAGACCAAGCGCGCTATAGATTTCGTTGCGCGGCTTTCGTGGCATGACAGTGTGCAGGAACTGCACATAGGCCGACGGAATTTCCATCTCCACCATGAAGTAGGCACGCGCAAAGCTGAACAGCATCAGCAGGTCGTCTTCACCGAGCAAGGCCGCATCAATCACCAGTTTGCCGTGGGCGTTGTGCAATAGGGGCAATGAAAAACCGAACTCGCTGAAGCCATTGATCAGCTTGCCAACGACGTAGCAACCCTTGTTGCGAAAGAACAGTCCGGTCAAGACCTGGATCTGCAGGTTCGCGCGCAGCTGCGTGTTTCGCAAACGCTCGGTGATCGCACCCTGTACCAGGGCAGCATCGCGCTCCAGATCTTCAAAGGCCAGCCGCAAACCAAAGTCTTCCAGAAGTCGTACCAGCACTTCCTGCATGTTGGCATGACTTGGATAGTAAGCGCGGTAGGTGGGGCGCGACTCCGGCTCGCCGTTTTCAATGTATTCCGTGCTGACCGCCGGGCGGACAAAGATGAAGTCGTTCTGAAAATAGCTGCGATGCAGGATCTTGGTCGTGACCGAGTTGAAAAAGGTTTCCGCAAGCTCAGGTTGATGGTGATTGACCAGTAAACCGATGTAATGCAACTTGACCTGTTGCCAGATATCCATCGACTGTTCGCCCGCCTTGAATTCCCTCTCCAGGCGCCTCGAACATTCACGCACCCGAAGATCGTAAAACTCGATGCGGTCCCGCTGCGCGCGCTGCTGGCCATGCCAGTCAGCAGTCTCAAAGCGGTGCTTGGCACGTGCCGATTCGGTCCGAAATAGCTGGTAGTGACGATTGAAACCGTCCATCATGGCTTTGGCGACGTCATAGGCGACGCTGGAGTCAAGCCGCTGCGGAAACACGGTGTCAAACTTTCAGCGAGCCACCGCGCGGGTAGCGTTTAAGTGCGTTGCGAAAGACGTTCACCACCTCATCAGGCCTTTGCATGCTGACTTGCATGTCTTTGACCAAGCCGTCACGCAGGCCGTAACACCAGCCATGGACCGCAACCTGTTGTCCGCGTCGCCAGGCGTCCTGAATCACGTTGGACAGAGCCACATTGCCTACCTGTTCGATCACATTCATTTCGCACAACACGTCTTCCTGTTCGGCCACGGTCAAGTGTTCAATGCGACGACGGTGCCGCAGTTTTACGTCGTGCACATGACGCAGCCAGTTGTCGGCCAGACCAACACGGGTGCCGCGAAGCGCCGCCAGCACACCGCCGCAGCCGTAATGTCCCACCACCATGATGTGCTCGACCTTCAGATGGTCGACGGCAAACTGGATCACCGACAAGGCGTTGAGGTCGGAATGCACCACGACATTGGCTACATTGCGATGCACAAACACCTCACCTGGATCGAGACCCGTGATTTCGTTGGCTGGCACGCGGCTGTCCGAGCAGCCAATCCACAGGTATTTGGGGGTCTGTAGTTGCGCCAGCTGGCTGAAGAATCCGGGACGCTGCAACTCCATGCGCGCCGCCCACGCACGGTTGTTGTCGAACAGATGCTGAAGCGATGAAGCCGTCATTTTGGTCAGCAGGTCTCGGCAAACAACTCGCGACCGATCAGCATGCGCCTGATTTCACTGGTCCCGGCACCAATCTCGTAGAGCTTGGCGTCGCGCCACAAACGACCCAGCGGATACTCGTTGATGTAGCCATTGCCACCAAAGATCTGCACCCCTTCGCCCGCCATCCAGGTCGCCTTTTCGGCGCACCACAGGATCACAGATGCACAGTCCTTGCGCACTTGTCGCACGTGCTCAACACCGAGTAAATCCAGGTTCTTGGCGACAGTGTAGGCAAAGGAACGCCCAGCCTGCAACACGGTGTACATATCGGCGATCTTGCCCTGAATCAGCTGGAACTCACCAATGCTCTGGCCGAACTGCTTGCGGTCGTGGATATACGGCACGACGTTGTCCATCACCGACTGCATGATGCCCAGCGGCCCGCCGGTCAGCACGGCACGCTCGTAATCGAGCCCACTCATCAGCACCTTGGCCCCGTTGCCCAGGCCCCCCAGAATGTTCTGCGCTGGCACCTCGACATTGTTGAATACCAACTCGCCTGTGTGAGAGCCGCGCATGCCAAGCTTGTCGAGTTTTTGCGCCACCGAAAAGCCGGTCATGCCCTTTTCAATCAGGAAGGCCGTCACACCGCGCGCGCCCAGTTCCGGCTCGGTCTTGGCGTAGACCACGAGGGTGTCGGCGTCGGGCCCGTTGGTAATCCACATCTTGCTGCCATTGAGCAGATAGTAGCCCCCCTTGTCTTCGGCCTTCAGCTTCATGCTGATGACATCGCTGCCGGCACCGGGCTCGCTCATGGCCAGTGCGCCGACGTGTTCACCACTGATCAGTTTGGGCAGGTATTTGCTGCGCTGCTCGGCAGTCCCGTTGCGTTTGATCTGGTTGACGCATAGGTTGCTGTGGGCTCCGTAGGACAGGCCAACTGAGGCGCTCGCGCGGGATATCTCTTCCATCGCAATCATGTGGGCGAGGTAGCCCATGTTGGCGCCACCAAACTCTTCGCTGACCGTGATACCCAACACGCCCAGATCACCCATCTTGCGCCACAGGTCCATAGGAAACTGGTCATCGTGGTCGATCCGGGCGGCACGCGGCGCGATTTCGGTCTGTGCGAATTCGCGCACCGCATCACGCAAAGCATCGATGTCCTCACCGAGCTGAAAGTTGAGTCCTGGCATGTTGTTCATGATTTCTTCCTCAGTTAGTAACTCTTGGGCACGCACATCAATGTTTGCTGCATTAGCGCGCAAGCTGTCTCCTTGCCATTGATGCCAATGTGCAGCACCTCGGCACGGGTGACGATGACGCGCCTGCCCGCTTTCGCGACACGGCCAATGGCGCGCAATTCGCCGTCCCGCAACGCCGCCAGAAAGTTGATCTTGTACTCTACGGTGGTGACTTCCATGCCGTCAGGCGCCTGCGTCAAGCCAGCGTAACCACCGGCGATGTCGGCCAGTGCACCGATAGCTCCACCATGAAAGCCATCCTGCTGCTGTGTCACTTTGCAGGAATACGGCAGAGCAATCTCGCACAAGCCGGGCTCGACCCGCAGCAAGCGGGCACCCAGATGCTGCATCATTCCCTGACGTGCAAAGCTGTTTTCTACTCGACTCCGGATGGCCGCATCTGTCATGATTTCACTTTCCACTCTTCTTGCTGCCTTTCGATTCGCCCTTGCCCGGACTCTTCGCGAGCAATGCCTTCGCCTCCCGCTGGTGCACTTTAAGTTCATCCAGATTGGCTTGCAAATCCGTCATCTGGGCTTCCAGTTGCTTCTGGTGGGCGGCGATCACCGTCAGGAATTTTTGCAATTGCGGCCCGGTATCGCGCGGACTGTCATACATGTCAATGATTTCCTTGGCCTCGGTCAAGCTCAGCCCCAGGCGCTTGGCGCGCAGCGTCAGCTTGAGTCGGGTGCGGTCGCGCCCGCTGTATACCCGCGTGCGTCCGCCAGGGCCGCAGCGCTCAGGTTGCAACAGCCCCATGTCTTCATAAAAGCGCATGGCGCGAGTGGTCAGGTCAAACTCGCGCGCCAAGTCGCTGATGCTGTAGGTGATGGCCATAACTTGTACTCAACAAAGGTGACTCGGCAACACGATGCGCTCGCCTAGAATGTCTGTCGCAATTGACGTTTACGTAAACGTCAATTATGGAGCAAATCAGGAATCCTTTTGAACTCTCTCGTCAACGAACTTGAAAAGCAGTTGCACTACCCAACCGGCGATGCCCTGCCCGCGCCAGGGGCCAGCCTGCCCGTTGCCCCTGGCGTTAAGTGGTTGCGCATGGCCCTTCCGTTTGCACTTGATCACATCAATCTGTGGTTGCTGCGCGATGAAATTGATGGCCGAGCCGGGTGGAGCATCGTCGATTGCTGCATCAGCACCGACAAGTCGAAGGCACAGTGGGAGCAGATATTTTCCAGCGAAATCGAAGGCCTGCCGATTTTGCGCGTCATCGTGACGCACATGCATCCCGACCATATCGGCTTGGCGCACTGGTTATGTCAGCGCTGGAATGTCACGTTGTGGATGAGCGCAACCGACTTCAACCTCGCGCGTATCGGCAGCGAAGGAGCCGCTGGATTTGGCGGCGATGCTGCGGCTGCCTTTTTTGCGGCACATGGTTTGAACGATCCGGCCTCCGTTGAAAAAATCAGAGGTCGCGCCAACTATTTCAAAGCTTTGGTGCCGGCGGTGCCACGCCACTTCCGACGCCTGATGGATGGCGACGCACTGACCATAGGCGCGTACCAGTGGCGCTGTATCAGCGGTTACGGACATGCACCGGAACACATTTCGCTCTATTGTCAGGAACTGCGCCTGCTCATCGGTGGCGACATGATGCTGCCGCGCATATCGACCAATGTCAGCGTCTACGACCAGGAGCCCGAATCGAATCCGCTCAAGCTATTTCTCGATTCAATTGACAAGTTCCGCCTGCTTGATGCTCAAACTCTGACGCTACCGGCCCATGGCAAACCCTTTACCGGTCTGCATCGACGCATCGAGCAACTGCATGAACACCATCGCGATCGCCTGGCCGAAGTCGCTGCGGCCTGCCAAGCCAGACCGTGCCATGCAGCTGAGATTGTTTCGGTGCTGTTCAAGCGTGCGCTTGACCTGCACCAGACCACTTTCGCCATGGGCGAGTCCATCGCCCACCTGCATGCGCTCTGGCACGAGGCTCGCCTGACGCGCACACTGGGAGACGACGGCGTTTTTCGATTCGCCGCGACTCAGAAGTGATATTCGAGGCGGATCATCGGCGTCCTGGCGTAGGCCCCCGGGCCTGCTGCACCGCCACTGTCGTTACCGAACTTGTTTTTCCAATACTGATATTCCAGGCCCAGCTTGAGTGAGTTCTTGCTGGCACCCAGTAAAGAGCCCAAGTCATACATCACCTGCATGTCAATGTTGGTCTCGGCAGCCGTATCCACACCAAATTCGTTCTTGCCCTTGGCAGCAATGAAATTGGCAAATCCTTCGAGCGAAAGCGGCAAGGATCCAACACTGAACGGAATGCCCCAAGCGAGGTTGAGCATGGGGTGTGTATCGTATGAATAGCGCGGTGTGGAAGTTCCGCTGAACGTGCTGTAGGGAGCGTTACTTTCCCATAGCAGCAACAGCCCAATATTAAGGAAGCCTGGTACATCCATCATGAATGTGGGGCCAGCCACAAGCATGCGCTTCTTGGAGTTGTAACCAGCGTCGGTCTTGGTGTTGAAATCGAACCCTGCCGTCAAACCGAGACCGCGCATCGGGCCGACCTTGAAGGACTTGCCGGTGACCTTTTCCAGGTCGAGGGTGTTGCGATACACCACGTAAACCTCCTGCGCGCCATTGGTTGAGCCCTTGCTGGAAGGGTCCTTTTCATCCGAGAGCAACAGGTCAGCGTTGAAAAAATTCGACCCGTACTTGTACCCGCTCACATGATTGAGGTTCAGGATATTCTTGCTGATGGCGTTGGCGTTGAATGGCTCCGCATAATCGGCGCCATAGCGGTAACCAATGGAGGTGTCGCTCCAGTCAGCGGCTTGAGCGGAGAAGCAGGCGAGGCCGGTTGCGACAGCGACAGAAAGAACGGCGTACTTGAAATGTGGATGCGTCATGAATTGACCTTTGCTTTAAGTTGGTGCGTTATTGCGTCCAGTCGAGAACGTAGCAAGTAGCGCGCCAACGGCGAACGAGTCAGACCCAGTGCGGAATCGCATCCTCTTTGAGTTGCTGTCGCGACGCCGCGTAGTCGGGCAACACGGAACGCACCGTCTCCCAAAATCGCGGGCTGTGGTTCATGACTCGCAAATGGCTGAGCTCATGCACCACCACGTAGTCAATCACGGCCATCCTGAAATGGATCAGACGCCAGTTCAGTCGAATCGAGCCATCAACCGTTGCACTACCCCATCGGGTAGCAGCCCTGCTAAGCGTTACTCTGCGCCATTTCACCTCAAGCATGGGTGCGAAATGGTCAAGTCGTTCGACAAAGATCCGTTTTGCCTGGCGCATCAACCAGACTTGCACAGCATCCCGGATTTGCTCTGGTGCAGCGCTTGGAGGCATGGCAAGTGACAGTGTCAGTGACTGACTTTCAGCTCCAGACAGCATGGCAGCCGTGCCGACAGCCTTTGTAGCGCCAAGCACCACCTTGACCTGCTCGCCAAGAAAAGGAATTTGAGTCGAGTCACGCCACTCAATACGCTGTTCGATCAGGCGTTCATGTCGCGCGCGTGTCTCATCCAACTTCTTGATGATCCAGGCCGCTCGTTCCTGCAAGGCGGCATCAACCTCGCGCAACGGGACCCAAGATGGTGCGCGCACCGCCAGCCCTTCAGGACCGACAACAAAGCCGATCGTGCGCCGCTTGCCACGCTTGAATTCATAGGCCACCGCAAGATCGCACAAACGCGCTTCGCGGTTGGCACGCGGGTGAAGAAACGGGCTCAGAGGTAGGCCTCGGGATCAATACGACGCATCTCGGCTTCGATCCAGGCTTCAACCTCGCGCATCAACTCTTTGGGCTCCCTTCCCACGCTGGCGATCGGTCGTCCGATCGAAACCTGAACCACACCTGGATGCTTGATAAAACCCTTGCGTGGCCAACACTTGCCCGAGGACACGGCAATGGGTACGACCGGGGCACCGGTTTGTACCGCCAGACGTGTGCCGGCGGTCTGGTAAGTGCCCTGCTGCCCGCGCTCAATTCGTGTACCCTCGGGAAACAGGATGATCCAGACCCCCTGTTCCAACAGTTCCCTGCCCTGCGACACCACCTGTTTGAGCGCTTTGGACCGGGATTCACGGTCGATGTGGATCATGTCCAGACGCGCCATCGACCAACCAAAAAATGGAATGCGCAGGAGTTCGCGCTTGAAGACAAAAGCGAGTGGATGTGAAATCAGGGTCGGTAGCAGCAAGGTTTCCAGTGCCGACTGATGCTTGGACAGGAGAATCGCGGACGTTGTCTGTCCATTGGGCAAGTGCTCCAAACCATTAACCTGGACATTGACGCCCAGAAAAAACCGCGTACCCCAAATCACGACGCGAAACCAGTTAACGGCAAACCACCAGAGCGGCGTGCGACCAAGCCAGAGCGAAGCAAATACCAGCGCCAGCCCCCACGGGATAACCGTCAGCAGCATCCACGCCATGTGCAGGACGGACCGGATCAATGACATCACGCTGCCGTGACTTCCCGCGCAATCAGGAAATCAGCAAAGGCGGCCAGATCGGTGTGAATGCGCGTCTGCTTCGGAAAATTTTCTGACAAACCACGCTCGCGGTAGACCGCTCCCTTGCCGGTCAGCACCAGATGGGGCTCGCAACCCACTGCCACCGCACCCAGCAAGTCATTGACCGTGTCACCGACCATTGGCACGCCTCGCAGGTCTATGCCGTAACGCTCACCAATTTGTTCAAACAGGCCGGACTCCGGTTTGCGGCAGTGACATGCTGCATCGGGTGCATGGGGACAGTAGAACACTGCATCAATACGCGCTCCCACATTCGCCAGCAAGACATGCATCTTGGCGTGCATGGCATTGAGCGTGGAGACATCAAACAATCCACGCCCCAAGCCGGACTGGTTCGATGCGATCACCACATGCCAGCCACCATGGTTGAGCCGCGCAATCGCTTCCAGCGCACCGGGCAGTGGAGTCCATTCATCCGCCGATTTGACGTAGTCGGCACTGTCTTCATTGATCGTACCGTCGCGGTCCAGAATGACGAGTTTCATGTTGTACTGGCTCAACTGGCAAGCTTGGAAAGATCGGCCACCCGATTCATGGCGTCGTGCAAACTCTTGAGCAATCCCTGACGATTCAGTCGCAAGTCGAGGCTCTCGGCATTGACCATGACCTTGTCGAAAAAATCATCCACTGCAACCCGCAGGGCAGCCAGCGTCTGCAGTGACGTCGTGTAGTCACGCGTCTCAAACTGTGCGTTCGCAACCGGCACCAACTGTTTCATCGCTTCGTAAAGTACGATTTCGGCCGATTCCCTGAGCAGCACCTCACTGACGTGGGGATCGACATCCGGTGCCTTCTTGAGAATGTTGCCAATGCGCTTGTTCGCAGCGGCCAGCGCGGCTGCTTCCGGCAGGGCGGCAAAGGCACGCACGGCCGCCAGTCGTCTTGGTACCTCGCTCAGGCGCTGTGGCTGCAATGCCAGCACGGCATCAACTTCTTTGGCGCTGTAGCCCTGCTCACGCAACGAGCCCGAAAGGCGTTCAAAGAAGAAGTCGCTGAGAGGCTCCAGGTTCGGGTCTATCATGTCGCCGAACGCCGGCCTGACCTGGTTCAAGAGACTACCCAGATCAAGCGGCAAGTCCTTCTCGACCAACATCCGGATCACGCCCAGCGCGTGTCGGCGCAGGGCAAACGGGTCCTTGTCGCCACCAGGTATATTTCCGATGCCAAACATGCCCACCAGTGTTTCCAGTTTGTCGGCCAGCGCCACCACGATGCCTGTCGGATTGCGCGGCAATTCATCACCGGAAAAGCGCGGCTTGTAATGGTCTTCGATGGCGCCGGCGACCTCTTCACCCAAGCCGTCATGACGTGCGTAATAGGCGCCCATGATGCCTTGCAACTCGGGGAATTCCCCAACCATATCGGTCAGCAAGTCGGTTTTGGCCAGACGGGCGGCGCAGTCAGCCTGCTGAGCCAGCGCCGCACCACCAAGTTGCTGGCCAATGGACGCTGCAATTGTGCGCACGCGCTGCATGCGATCGCCCTGGCTACCCAGCTTGTTGTGATAGACCACTTTGTCCAGGCCCGCCACCCGTGACTCCAGTGTCTTCTTGCGATCCTGATCGAAGAAGAATTTGGCATCCGCCAGTCGCGGACGAACGACGCGCTCATTGCCACCAATCACGGCGCTGGTGTCGGTCGGGCTGATATTGCTGACAACCAGAAAGCGGTTGGTCAACCTGGCGTTGCCATCAAGCAGTGGGAAATATTTCTGGTTGGCCTTCATCGTGAGGATCAGGCATTCTTGCGGCACTTCCAGAAATTCCGGCTCAAACGAACACACCAGCACATTGGGACGCTCGACCAGACCGGTCACTTCGTCCAGCAAGGCTTCGTCTTCGATGGCCTTGACTCCACCACCCAACTTGCTGGCAGCATTCGCAAGCTGCCGCCCAATCTCGGCCCGGCGCTCGGCAAAACTGGCAATCACTGCGCCGTCTCGGGCAAGAATTGCCTCGTAATCTTCGGCCTGCGTGATCACGACCGGTGAGCAGGCGGCTTCAAAGCGATGCCCCTGGGTCGTATTGCCTGCCGTCAGTCCCAGGACCTTGACCGGCACGATGGTGCTGCCATGCAGAGCCAGCAGGCCGTGTGCCGGACGCACAAACTGCACGCTGCTCCAGCCGGGCAGTTCGCAATCGCTCTCCAACTGATAAGTCATGACCTTGGGAATCGGCAAGTGATCGATTGCCTGTTGCAAGGCCTCCTGCAGACCGCTGTCCAGCGAAGCGCCGCTGACCAGGCTGTCATAAAACAAGGCCTGGTTCTTGCCGTCACCCTCTTTTCTCAGGGCGATGACCGCGGCCACGGGATCGGACAGATCAGCACCGAGCGACTGCAGTTTTTTCAGCAGCGCAGGCGTCGCCTTGCCGTCGGCATCAAGTCCCACGGATGCTGGCATCAATTTCTGCTGCACTGCCTTGTCGGCCGCCTTGCGCCAGACCTGCGTAATGTGTGCGCCCAGTCGGCGCGGGGTGGCGTAGGCCGTCACCACCGAATCCGCGCTGGCCAGACCCAGCGAGCGCAAGCGCTCAGCCAGTTGACTGGCAAAAGCATCGCCGAGTTTGTTCAACGCCTTGGGAGGCAGTTCTTCGACAAAAAGTTCGACAAGAAGGTCTTGTGTCGTCATCATGCGGCCTTCTTCACTATCTGCTGCACCCATTCACGCGGCGCCATCGGAAAGCCCAGGCGTTCGCGACTTTCATAGTAACTTTGTGCCACGCTGCGCGCCAGATTACGCAGGCGACCAATGTAGGCCGCGCGTTCAGTGACGCTGATGGCTCCGCGCGCATCCAGCAAGTTAAAAGTGTGCACGCCTTTGAGTACTTGCTCGTAGGCGGGCAACGCGAGTTGCTGTTCCATCAGGTACTTGGCCTGCCTCTCATGGGCGGTAAAGGCGGCAAACAGAAAATCGATATCGCTGTGTTCGAAGTTGTAGGTCGACTGTTCCTTTTCATTTTGCAGGTAGACATCACCATAAAAGATCTTGCCCCCACGCTCGCCCACTGCGTGTGGCTCGCTGCCCCTCGATGGGGCTGGGTCAGCTTGGGAACGGCCCGGCGCTGCCCCGGTGTCGGTCCACACCAGGTTGTAGACATTGTCGACCCCCTGCAGGTACATCGCCAAACGCTCCAGACCGTAGGTAATTTCCCCGGTGATGGGCTTGCAGTCAAGGCCGCCGACCTGCTGGAAATAGGTGAACTGGGTGACTTCCATGCCATTGAGCCAGACCTCCCAGCCCAGACCCCAGGCGCCCAGCGTGGGATTCTCCCAGTCGTCTTCAACAAAACGGATGTCGTTTTTCTTCAAGTCAAAGCCGAGCGTTTCAAGCGAGCCCAGATAGAGTTCAAGAATGTTGGCAGGCGCCGGCTTCAGGACGACCTGGTACTGGTAGTAGTGCTGCAGGCGATTCGGGTTTTCGCCATAGCGGCCGTCCGTCGGGCGCCGGCTTGGCTGCACGTAGGCCGCCTTCCAGGGCTCAGGACCCAGGGCGCGCAAGAAGGTGGCCGTGTGAGAAGTGCCAGCCCCCACTTCCATGTCGTAAGGCTGCAACAAGGCGCAACCCTGCGCGTCCCAGTAGGACTGGAGTTTCAAAATGATTTGTTGAAAGGTCAACATGGCGGGGTAGTTTGGACGCTCGCTGAAAAGCCCCGATTTTACGGGGCTTCACGAGCGCGAGCGAGGCCAGGCGAGACTATCGCCCGGTCTGTTTGATCGGGCTACCCAGCAAACAAGCAACAATGCCAAAAACCACAGAGGCCACAAGCCAAGTCGGGCCACCCACCAAGCGTAGGGTGTTACGCCAGTTCTTCCCTCCACTTGTCCAACCAGAACCGCCTGAGTGTCAGGCTCAAGCGCACTGAGCACGCGAGCCCGATGGTCGATGATCGCACTGACTCCGGTGTTGGTCGACAGAACGAACGCTCTTTCGAATTCAAGCGCACGCATGCGCGCAATCTGCAGGTGCTGGCTCATCGCCAGACCGTTGCCAAACCAGGCCAGATTGCTGATGTTGACGAAGAGATTCGGGATCAGGGTCGGTTCAGAGAATTGAGTTGCAAGTTCTTCGCCGAACAGGTCTTCATAGCAGATGTTGGTCGCCAGCTTCTGCCCCTGCCAGAAAAAGGGCGCTTGCCCCATCGGGCCACGATTGAAATCGCCCAAGGGAATATTCATCAGTGCCGTGAACCACTTGAAGAACTGCGGAATGAACTCGCCAAAGGGCACCAAATGCTGCTTGTCATAACGCCAGTCAGGCGTCTGGCCAGGCTTCAGGCCAACTACCGAATTGGTATAGCCCTGCTGATAGTCACCCAGCGGAATGCCGATCAACGCCGCCTGCTCTCCGGAGCCAAACCTCTGCTGCAACGCGTTCCAGTAGTCTCTTGGCAATTGTTGCGGCAACAGGGGAATAGCCGTCTCCGGGGCAATCACGAGTGAGGTCTGACTCCTTTGCAATTGTTCGCCATACCACTGAAGTGCCAACGGTATGCCGCTGCCAGCTTCGAACTTTTCATCCTGGGCAATATTGCCCTGCAACAAAGTGACACTGAGTTGCCCAGTGGAACGCGACAATTCCGGGGCGAACCATGAAAACAGCGCTGGCAGCATCAGGAGGACGAGCACTGGTAGCAAGCCGCGCAGTTGCGCCCAGCCACCGTGAAGGCGCAATACGCGCACAAGCGTCATGGCAAGCCAGGCCGACAGCGCGCACAAGCCGTAAACACCGAACCATGGCGCATAGCCCGCCAAGGGGCTTTCTACATGCGCATAGCCCGACGCACCCCAGCCAAATCCGCTCAACCACGTGCCTCGCGCCAATTCAGCCAGCGTCCAGAACGCCGCAAAAGTTGCAGCAACCCAGCGCGTGTGACCAACCCCGATTGAGAAATAAGCGCCACATGCCGCAGCGTAAATCAGCGCCATCAAACCCGTCAAGGCAAAGACAGCCAGCAGCGAGAGCAGGGTCGGCAATCCCCCATAGCTATTCAAGGCAATGAAGGTCCAGCCCACGGCGCCGCTCAGCCAGGTCAGGGCAAACAACCAGCCTGCCAAAGCTGCCTGACGCCAGTTCTGGCAAGTCTGCAGCAGCAGCGCCAGCACGGCCATGGCCAGTAACTGGAGCCACCAGACCGGCTGACCGGAACGCAGCCCGAACGCCAGCAGGGGTGACGCCTGCAAGGACACGGGCCAAGCCAGACTGGCCGCCTGCGCCAGGCCCGCGCTCAAAGCCAGCACCATTCGCATCCGGTCCAGTCGGCTACGCCTTGTGTCAGGGGACGACATCAGCAACCGGCGAAACTTTGAACCACTTCACGGCGCCGCCCTTGGTGTGCAGAACGACAAAATTCAGCCCAGCCATGGTGTGACGTTCACCGCGCTTGGGTACGTGACCCATTTCATGGGCAATCAGCCCTCCGATGGTGTCAAACTCATCTTCCGGATCGGTGCTGGCGAGCTTGACCTCAAAGGCAGTCTCGACCCGTTCGATGGTGGTGTCGCCGCTGACGCGGTAGCTGCGATCGGCCAGGCCATAAATGTCACCCTCGTCGTCGGCAATATCGAATTCGTCCTCGATTTCACCCACGATTTGTTCCAGCACGTCCTCGATCGTGATCAAGCCCGCAACCCGTCCAAACTCATCGATCACGATTGCCTGGTGGTTGCGGTTGCTCTGGAACTCGCGCAACAAATCGTTCAGCCCTTTGCTTTCCGGAACGAACACTGCCGGCCGTAACAAGGCACGAATATTGAGTTCTGGCGCTCGCTGCAGCTTAAGCAAGTCCTTGGCCAGCAGAACGCCGATGATGTTTTCGCGTTCATTCTGGTATACGGGAAAGCGCGAGTGGGCGGTATCTATCACGCCATGCAACATGACATCAAAGGGCTCATCGATGTTGACAAGATCCATCCGCGTCGCGGGCACCATCACATCACCGGCTGTCATGTCAGCCATGCGGATCACGCCTTCAAGCATGGCTCGCGATTCGGCGCCAATGATGTGGTTTTCTTCGGCTTCCGCCAGCGTTTCAATCAACTCATCGGTTGAGTCGGGTCCGGGATGAATGAACTCGGCGAGTTTTTGCAGGAAGGTTCGCTTATCTTCCCGCTCAGGAATTCGCGCAGGATGGGTGTCTGACACAGAAGAGGGCGCAGGACATGCAGTTGTGGTGGAGCCTCAAGGATAGCGGATCGCAGCGAACGCCATCCTGCCGGGCGGTTCCATGCTCTAGTTTGGTCGGTTGCGCGACGCTTCCTGCACGTCACGCCGAAGCGCCTGAACTTCGGCGAGGAAGTCCCAGAATTGCTTCACCTGCACCTTGATGCGGTAATCAGTTTGCGCCACCTGCTCTGCCACCATTTCGCTCAATCGGGAATCGAAGGTGGCGGGCGACAGTTGCAAATGCGCCTCGGATTCGTGGCCATCGCGCTCCACCGTGGCACCGGCATTGCGGGCGATCTTCAACATGGCGGTGTTTTCGCTCAATGCGTGAATGAACATCCGGCTTACCCCCTCGTTGCGCGCGTGCATTGCCGCGCGGTCGAACAGGCGCGCACCATAGCCACGGCCACGCGCCGACTTTGATACCGATACGCCAAACTCGGCGCAACTCGACAAATCGGGATCATCGGGAAACGCCAGATGAGCCATCGCGATCAGTTCAACGCGACGGTTGTAAATTCCAAATATTTCGTCGCGATCGAAATTCAGCGTGTCGGCATAGCGCTGGATCTGCTCGTCATTCGCAGCAAACCCGAACCGCAGGTATCTGTCTTGGGCGTCCAGCGACATCAGGTGACGAGCGATTCGTTCACGATGATTGACGCCCAGAGAGCGGATCGGCACCAGCACCGGTGCAGGCCTCGACTCTGGCGGCGGTCCAGCGCCCTCAACTGGCGGACGTAGCAAACCCCTGCCAGCCTCAATAGATGCTTTGACCAAATCAAGTGTTTCAACCATGGGGTGCACTATAAGGGTTTTCCCTAGACTGTTGCCCCCAGAGCGAAAAAAGCCTTACAAAGGCACTGCGGTTGTCGCCTTTACGCGATCCAGGACAAAGCTTGTTTTGCAGTCCTGCACGCTGGCATGCTTGAGCAGGGTTTCCATTACAAAATGTGAGTACGCACTCATGTCACTAACCACCACCCTGAGAAAGTAGTCCATTTCCCCGCTCAGAGCGTCACACTCCAGGACCTCAGGCCAGGTTTGAACACTGGCACGAAACAAATCGCGCGGGCTGCGCTGCTGATTCAAATTGCTTTTTTCCAGTCGCACATGAATATGGGCCATCAATCCCAATCCGACTGCCTCTGGTTTGAGCAGAGCCACATAGCGGTCGATCACACCTTCGACCTCAAGTCGCTTGACACGCCGCAATACCGCGCTGGGCGACAAATGGACCATCTCGGCAATCTGGTCAAAGGTGGCGCGTCCGTTAACCTGTAGTTTGCTCAAAATGAGCCTATCAAGCTTGTCTAGATTATCCATTCAGTAAATTTTGCAGTTTTATTGCGTCAAGTGCAAATTTTTCTTGCAACAGAGATCATTTTGATTCCATTCAAGTCATGACTTGCTGACTGTCGATTCTCATTTAGACCAAAATTCCCAGTCCTTATGAATCAAGGACTTGCGGACTCTTGCCCTTACCAGTTCTGAATCAATTTTTCATTTAAGTCTGAATTCTTGGCAGGTCCAGCCATTTAAGTCTGAACTCTTCATTCTGGGTTGCGCCAGACGCAACCTGGCCAAGAGAAAACGCTTGCGCTCGAGCTTGGCGCGCCTCCACTTGAACACTAGATTGGAGTTGACGCCGTGCTCCAGTGCCACACCGGCCACGGATGCGCCGGGTTTCTCGATGAGTTCCAGAATCCTGCGTTTGAAGGCGGCGCTGTGACGGCGCCTTGTGGCGATGACGGGGGGGGTGAATTCGACTCTTGCATGGTGTCCACTTAACCGGGCTGGGTGCACATGTTGAATGCCACCCAGAATTGACCCCCTGAAGGTAGTTTTTTCCATCGAAATTTGACCCCTGTTAGAAGCACTGTGCGTACGAAGTTATGCACAGGAG
>CAIYMN010000353.1 GCA_903927295.1 uncultured beta proteobacterium
CCGCGGCAAGCAGATTTCCGCCCAGCAGGTCAGTGCCGATATTCTTCGCAAAATGAAGAAAACGGCCGAGGACTACCTTGGCGAAGCGGTCACCGAAGCCGTCATCACCGTGCCGGCCTACTTTAATGACGCGCAGCGGCAAGCCACCAAGGATGCCGGACGCATCGCCGGCCTGGATGTGAAACGCATCATCAATGAGCCAACCGCTGCTGCCCTCGCCTTCGGCTTGGACAAGAACGAAAAAGGCGACCGCAAGATTGCTGTCTATGACCTCGGCGGTGGCACTTTCGACGTTTCGATCATTGAGATTGCAGATGTCGATGGCGAGAAGCAGTTCGAAGTTCTGTCAACCAACGGAGACACTTTCCTGGGTGGCGAGGACTTTGATCAGCGCATCATTGACTTCATCATCGCCGAATTCAAGAAAGATCAGGGCGTTGATCTGGGCAAGGACGTGCTGGCACTGCAGCGTCTCAAGGAAGCGGCAGAAAAAGCCAAGATCGAACTCTCCAGCAGCGCGCAAACCGACATCAACCTGCCCTACGTCACAGCCGACGCCTCGGGTCCCAAGCACCTGAACATCAAGCTGACTCGCGCCAAACTGGAATCGCTGGTAGAAGAACTGATTGAACGCACCATTGGCCCATGCCGCACTGCCATCAAGGATGCGGGCGTCAACGTAGCCGACATCAACGACGTGATTCTGGTCGGCGGCATGACGCGCATGCCCAAGGTGCAGGAGAAGGTCAAGGAACTGTTCGGCAAGGAGCCACGCAAGGACGTCAATCCGGATGAAGCCGTTGCGGTCGGTGCTGCGATTCAGGGTCAGGTTCTCTCTGGCGACCGCAAGGATGTGCTGCTGCTCGACGTGACGCCACTGTCTCTGGGGATCGAAACGTTGGGCGGCGTGATGACCAAGATGATCACCAAGAACACCACCATTCCGACCAAGTTTGCACAGACCTTTTCGACCGCTGACGACAATCAGCCGGCCGTCACGATCAAGGTGTTTCAGGGTGAACGCGAAATTGCTGCCGGCAACAAAATGCTGGGCGAATTCAACCTGGAAGGGATTCCGCCTGCTTCGCGTGGCACACCGCAGATTGAAGTCTCGTTTGACATTGATGCCAATGGTATTTTGCACGTGGGTGCCAAGGACAAGGGCACCGGCAAAGAGAACAAGATCACCATCAAGGCCAATTCCGGCCTGAGTGAGGCCGAAATTCAGCAGATGGTGAAAGACGCGGAGCTTAACGCGGCGGACGACAAGAAAAAGCTGGAGTTGGTGCAAGCACGCAACCAGGCAGATGCCAACCTTCACAGCGTGAAGAAGAGCCTCACCGAATACGGTGACAAACTGGAAGCTGGCGAGAAGGAGAAGATTGAGGCTGCCATCAAGGAACTTGAAGAAGCCATGAAGAGCGATGTGAAGGCTGCCATCGAGGAGAAGAGCACAGCCCTTATGACCATCAGTCAGAAACTGGGTGAGAAGATGTATGCCGACCTGCAGGCCAAACAGGCTGCCGAGGCCGCTGCCTCTGGCGACGCAGGAACAAGCGGCGCCTCTGGCGCACAAAGTGCTTCCTCTCATGCGGCAGATGACAACGTTGTTGACGCCGAGGTGAAGGAAGTCAAAAAACCTTAAGCGCTTGCGCTGAAAGCTGTTGTCAGGCGCCGCGTTGAACTTCTGCAGGGTTCAACGCGGCGTTTGTGTTCAACCCAAGCAATAAAAGACCATGGCCAAACGAGACTACTACGAAGTCCTGGGTGTTCCCAAGAACGCCTCGGATGAAGAAATAAAGAAGGCTTATCGCAAGCACGCGATGAAGCATCATCCGGATCGCAACCAGGGTGATTCCGCCAAGGTGGCGGAAGAGAAGTTCAAGGAGTCCAAAGAGGCCTACGAGATGCTGTCGGACCCGCAAAAGCGCGCCGCATATGACCAGCATGGCCATGCCGGTGTGGACCCCAATATGCGCGGTGGACCCGGGGCCGAAGGCTATGGCGGTTTTGCAGAAGCCTTCGGCGACATTTTTGGGGACATGTTTGGCCAACAGCGCGGACGCTCTGGAGGCGGGCGCCAGGTCTTCCGCGGCAGTGACCTGAGTTACGCGATGGAAGTCACGCTGGAAGAGGCCGCCAGCGGCAAGGATGCGCAGATTCGGATTCCCAGCTGGGAGGCATGCGAAACCTGCAAGGGCAGCGGTGCCAAGCCGGGAACACAAGCAAAGACCTGTGGCACTTGCAGTGGCTCCGGCGCGGTGCAGATGCGTCAGGGCTTTTTCAGTGTGCAACAGACCTGCCCGACTTGCCGCGGCGTCGGCAAAGTGATTCCTGAACCCTGCATCGCCTGTCATGGTCAAGGAAAGATCAAGAAGCAGAAGACACTGGAAGTCAAGATCCCGGGCGGCATCGACGGTGGCATGCGCATTCGCAGTGCCGGCAACGGGGAGCCAGGCACCAATGGCGGCCCGCCGGGTGACCTGTATATTGAAATCCGCCTCAAGAAGCACGACATTTTTGAGCGCGACGGCGATGACATTCACTGCTCGGTGCCGATCAGCCTGATCACGGCTTCGCTTGGTGGCGAAATTGATGTGCCGACCCTGGCTGGCAAAGCTGCGATCGACATTCCCGAAGGCACGCAAACCGGCAAGCAGTTTCGTTTGCGCGGCAAGGGTATCAAGGGTGTACGCTCCAGCTATCCGGGCGACCTCTATTGCCATATCACGGTGGAGACACCGGTCAAGCTCAGTGAGCACCAGAAGAAACTGCTGCGCGAGCTCGATGAGTCCTTGAAAAAGGGTGGCAGCAAGCATTTGCCCAGTGGGGATAGCTGGACCAACCGGCTGAAGAGTTTCTTCAGTTAGATCTGATTTCAAAACGAACCAGGAGATATCCGCATGACCGTCAACATCACGTTTCTTGGCGGCACCGGGACCGTCACTGGCTCCAAGTATCTGGTGCAGCACGATGGCAAGTCGATGTTGCTCGACTGCGGATTGTTTCAGGGTTACAAGCTGCTGCGCCTGCGCAACTGGACACCGCTACCGGTAGCGCCGAATCAGATCGATGCGGTACTGCTGACGCATGCTCACCTGGACCACAGCGGCTACCTGCCTTTGCTCGCCAAGGAGGGTTTCTCCGGCCATGTGTACGCCAGCAGCGGTACGCGTGACCTGTGCCGGATCCTGCTTCCCGACAGTGGTCATATTCAGGAAGAAGATGCGGCTTTTGCGAACCGCCATGGCTTTTCCAAACATGAGCCGGCGATGCCGCTTTACACGCGCCAGGATGCACTCGACTGCATGCCATTGATAAAAGCCGTTCAATTTGGCATCACGTTTCAACCGATTCCGGGTTGGCGCGCGACGCTCTCACCCGCCGGACATATTCTGGGCGCATCCAGTGTGCTGCTTGAAGTGGCTGGTCGGCGTATTCTGTTCTCGGGCGATCTGGGCAGACCGGACGACCTGCTCATGAATCCACCGGCCACTGCACCGGCAGCCGACACGGTGCTGATCGAATCGACCTATGGTGACCGAGAACACCCCAAGGACGACGTGCTGGCGGAACTGGCGCCGGCCCTGAAGAGATTGGCAGCGCGTGGCGGTGTTGCCGTGGTACCCGTGTTTGCCGTCGGTCGGGCGCAGGCGCTGTTGCACGCCATACACCTACTCAAACTGCGCGGCGAGATCCCGAATTCGCTACCGGTCTTTTTGGACAGTCCGATGGCTGTGCACACTACCCAACTATTCGAGCAACATCAGGGCGAGCATCGACTCAGCAGCAAAGAGACGCATGCGCTGACGCATTCGGCCACCATGGTCAACAGCACGGATGAGTCTCGTGCTCTGGCAAGCCGACATGGTCCGATGGTGATTCTCTCGGCCAGCGGAATGGCTACGGGGGGGCGTGTCTTGCACCACCTGGCGCATTACGCCGGCAACCACCGAAACATGATCATCCTTACTGGATATCAGGCACCGGGCACGCGCGGCGCCACCCTTGCCAGCGGTGCCAGGTCGGTGCGAATTCATGGCCGTGACATCGAGTTGAGCGCCGAAATCGTGCAACTGCAATCGGCGTCGGCTCATGCGGATGCTGGGCAAATCCTGGCCTGGCTGAAAGCGATGCCTCAGGCACCCAACCAGGTTTACGTGGTACACGGCGAACCGGAAGCGTCGGACCAGTTGCGCCTGCGCATCAAGAATGAGCTGGGCTGGCGTGCCATGGTGCCAGAGCATGGTTCCACCTGGCCCACCTGAGACCCGATGGAGAAACTTTTTCGAAGGTATTTCGAGCTCGCGTCTGGCACCAAGGCGTTACTGATCAGCTTCGCTGGTGTTCTGCTGATGGTGCTTTGGGTGTTCCCGTCCTTGCCCATCAACGGTGAAATGATCGACCTGAAGCTGTCGTACGACCTCGCAGAGATCGAGGCCGCCATGCTCCAATACGGAGTTCAGGGTCGCGCGGTCTACGCCCTCGCAAGCCCAACGCTGGACACCCTGTTTCCCCTGTTGTATGTCACGTTTTTTGCCGGCCTGCTCTACCGCTTTCGTCCCAACGAAAAAATGTGGCTGGCTGCCTTTATTCCACTCGTTGCTGGAATCTGGGACCTGTGCGAAAACGCGCAAATCACCGCCATGCTGCTGCAATACCCCGAACTTTCGGCCAGGCAGGTTGCCGTGGCTTCTTTCTTCACCAGCACCAAGCACGTTCTGGGTGCTCTCTACGAAGTGGCTGCGGCGGGCTTCCTGCTGATCTACGCGGCCAGAAGATTCAGTGGAACGACCAAGTCCTGAAGCCCTCGCCCTTGCCAGCATTGCCCTCATCGCAAGGGCGGGCTAGGCCGCTAGTCGCATGCACCAATGCACCACTTCAGGCAAGTGAGCATCGGCTCGCTTTGGCCAATCGAACTCCGCTCAAAATCTAGGTTGGATCGGGTTGGTATTCAAAGTGCGCAAACTGCCAACAATTTTCGCGGAGGGTGATGCTGTGGATGACGTAGCGAAATCAAGGGGGAGGCCGGAGGACATTCGCGGAGTCACCCGCTGCGGCGCCCTCACCCGCCCGTCGCCTGCGATATTGATTGCGAAAGCAATCGGTATCAGAAAGGTGTGGCCGCACAAGTGGCGCGAATTACGGAACCCCTAATAGTTCAGTGGGCCAGCGATAAGCCAGAACGGTTCTTCGTGGATAGAAATGCTCACGAACTTCGCCGAGTTGATTTCCGCCGAGCAAGTAGACATACTCCTCATCTTCGCGCAGAAAGAAACCAACGTGTCCCTTCCAACTCTCGGGGTCATCCCGATAGAGGACAGCGACACAGCCTTGAACAGGAACGCTGAGCGCGTCACCCCAGTTTAGCCAGGAACGTGCGAGTGCAGAACCGGTACCGACTATGCCTGCTTGTGCAAAGCACCAGTGCACAAACGACGAGCACCACGAAGCCTTGTCGTCATAGCCGTGAATATTCGTACCTTCGTGGTACCCGGTAATGCGCGGGTTGGATTGCCCGACCGGTGCCTGAGCAACACCGAGCTCCGCGAACGCAACATCAAGCCACGGGGGATGCATCAACCGAGTTGGAGGCGTGCCCGGGCTGACGCGTATTCGCGCTTGAGCTTGGCCACGTAGTCGGCTGTGCTCTGGACTTCAGTGATCGATCCGATCCCCTGGCCACAGCCCCAGATGTCTTTCCAGGCCTTGGATTTGTCGCCGCCAAAATTCATCTTGCTGGGATCACTCTCTGGCAGATGCTCGGGGTCGAGTCCGGCGTTGCGGATGCTGGGCGCCAGATAGTTGCCGTGGACTCCAGTAAACAGGTTGCTGTAAACAATGTCATCCGAGTCGGAATCGACGATGGCCTGCTTGTAGGCCTCTGACGCACGTGCCTCCTGGGTGGCGATGAAGGCCGAGCCGATGTACGCAAAGTCGGCGCCAGCCGCCTGCGCCGCCAGCACCGCATCACCGGTCGAGATGGACCCGCTGAGCGCAAGCGGCCCGTCAAACCATTGCCGGATCTCCTGAATCAGGGCAAACGGACTCTTGACGCCTGCATGACCGCCCGCACCTGCGGCCACTGCGATCAGGCCGTCAGCGCCCTTCTCGATCGCTTTGTGGGCATGCTTGTTGTTGATGATGTCATGCAGCACCACGCCGCCGTAGCTGTGGGCGGCGGCATTGATGTCTTCGCGTGCACCCAGACTGGTGATGATGACAGGCACCTTGTACTTCACGCACATCGCCATGTCGTGTTCCAGGCGGTCGTTGCTTTTGTGCACGATCTGGTTGATGGCAAAGGGGGCCGCCGGCTGCTCTGGATGAGCCTTGTTGTGGGCGGCCAGAGCCTGGGTAATTTCTATAAGCCACTCTTCCAGTTGTTCGGCCGGACGTGCATTGAGTGCCGGCATCGAACCCACCACACCTGCAATGCACTGGGCTATTACGAGCTTGGGGGTACTGATGATGAAGAGGGGCGAGCCAATAACCGGGAAAGGCAGCGACCTGAGAGCGGGAGGAAGTCTGGACATGGTGTCTTGAATGGGATTATCAGAATGAATCGAGTGCCAGCGCGGTCACGCTTTCTGCACCCTCAGTGATGGCGTCCCGAATGCCCGGCGCCTTGGTCAGCATGTGGTCCGCATAAAAGCGCGCCGTGATGATCTTTGCCTGCATGAAAGGCACATCGACACCTTGGGAAATCTGCTCGATGGCTACCAGCAGGGCGCGGCCCAGTTGCCACCCGGCCATCAGGTTTCCAGAGAGCATGAGGTAAGGCACGCTACCCGAAAAGACCGCATTCGGACTGGCCTTGGTGTTGCCAGCAACAAAGTTGACGACGTCAACAAACGCCTCGCGCGCCGTTTTCAGACGCCTGGCAACCACCACTGCGTCTGCATTGCCGCTGGCCACGAGCTGGCCTTCTGTCGCTTCAATCTGTTTGGCCACGGCCTTGGCGCTCTGACCACCATCGCGCGAGGTCTTGCGTCCAACCAGGTCATTGGCCTGAATGGCGGTCGTCCCTTCGTAAATGGTCAATATCTTGGCGTCCCGGTAATACTGGGCGCAGCCGGTCTCCTCGATATAGCCCATGCCGCCGTGCACCTGCACGCCCAGTGAGGTCACCTCCAGGCTCATCTCCGTGCTGTAGCCCTTGATCAGCGGCACCATGAACTCGTAGAAGGTCTGATTGTCCTTACGCGTCTGGGCGTCCGGATGGCGGTGCGCGGCGTCAAATGCCGACGCCGCCACCGTCGCCATGGCGCGGCAACCCTCCGTGTAGGCCCGCATCGTCATCAGCATGCGCTTCACATCCGGGTGATGAATGATGGGTGCGCTGGCCATGATGGAACCATCCACCGGGCGGCTCTGAACCCGCTCCCTGGCAAAGGTCACAGCCGTTTGATAGGCGCGCTCAGCAATCGCGATGCCCTGCACGCCAACACCAAAACGTGCTGCGTTCATCATGATGAACATGTATTCGAGGCCGCGGTTCTCCTGGCCCACCAGATACCCCAGTGCACCGCCATGGTCTCCGAACTGCAGAACCGCCGTCGGACTGGCCTTGATGCCCATCTTGTGTTCGATGCTGACACAGTGCACGTCATTGCGCGAGCCTGACGAACCGTCCTTGTTGACGTTGAATTTAGGCACCACAAAAAGGCTGATCCCCTTGACACCTTCGGGCGCCCCGCTGACCCGTGCCAGCACCAGATGGATGATGTTCTCAGCCATGTCGTGCTCACCCCAGGTGATGAAAATCTTCGTGCCAAACACCTTGTAACTACCGTCCGCCTGTGGCTCGGCGCGCGTACGCACAGCAGCGAGATCGCTGCCGGCCTGAGGCTCCGTCAGGTTCATGGTGCCGGTCCACTTGCCGCTCACCAGGTTTTCAAGATAGATGGCCTTGAGCTCATCCGAGCCCGCGGTCAGCAGGGCCTCTATCGCGCCGTCGGTCAACAAGGGACAGAGTGCAAAACTGATGCTGGCAGAGTTCTGCATTTCGCCACAGGAAGCACCTATCGTTTTGGGTAGCCCCTGACCACCAAAATCAACCGGGTGCTGCAGGCCTTGCCAGCCACCCTGCACGAACTGGTGAAAGGCTTCCTTGAACCCCGGTGTTGCCGTCACTTTGCCGTCGTGCCAACTGGATGGGTTCTTGTCGCCCTCCCAGTTCAAAGGGCTGACCACCGACTCATTGAATTTGGCGGCCTCCTCAAGCACCGCTTGCGCCGTGTCAAAACCGGCATCCTCAAATCCGGGCAACTGGGCGATCTGATCAATCCCCGCCAGGTATTTGATGTTGAAAAGCATGTCCTTGAGGGGTGCCACGTAGCTCATCGCAAGTCTCCGTTAATCATCGCGCCCGGGTCGTGCCGGGCTGGACCCGGCATCCCTATTGGCGCACAGGATGGATTGCGGCTCAAGGCCGCAATGACAAAATCAAATTGCAGCAACCAGTTCCGGCACGGCGACAAACAAGTCCGCTTCCAGTCCATAGTCAGCAACGCTGAAGATCGGTGCTTCGGCGTCCTTGTTGATGGCCACAATCACCTTGGAGTCCTTCATGCCCGCCAGGTGCTGGATGGCACCACTGATGCCCGCTGCAATGTAGAGCTGAGGTGCCACAATCTTGCCGGTCTGACCAATCTGCCAGTCGTTCGGCGCGTAGCCTGCATCCACTGCAGCGCGGCTTGCGCCAATGGCAGCTGCAAGCTTGTCCGCCAGTGGCGTCAGGACTTCGGTGAACTTCTCGGCTGAGCCCAGCGCCCGACCGCCAGAGACGATGATCTTGGCAGCGGTAAGTTCCGGCCGGTCGTTCCTGGCAATCTCACTGCCCAGGAAAATCGCTTTGTCGCTGGCTGCCGCTGCTGCCAGGCTCTCGACGGCAGCAGATCCACCACTGGCACTTGCCGCATCAAAGCCGGTGGTGCGCACCGTGATGACCTTGATGGCGTCCAGGCTTTGCACCTGCGCCATGGCATTGCCGGCATAGATTGGCCGCTCAAAGGTGTCCGGTGCATCGACGCGGGTGATGTCAGAAATCTGCCCGACATCGAGCTTGGCTGCCAGACGCGGTGCAATGTTTTTTCCCGAGGCCGTTGCCGGAAACAGGATGTGGCTGTAGTTCTGCGCGATGGCCAGGATCTGGGCTGTGACGTTCTCGGCCAGACCATGGCCGAGGCCTTCGGCATCGGCGTGCAGGACTTTGGAGACACCGGTGATCTGTGCGGCTGCGGCGGCTGCAGCACCTGCGTTGGCACCGGCCACCAGCACATGGACTTCACCGCCACACTTGAGCGCGGCAGTGACGGTGTTGAGGGTCGCGCCCTTGATCGAGGCGTTGTCGTGTTCGGCAATAACTAGGGATGTCATGAATCTGCTCCAGGAAATTTGTCATTGCGGGCCTGACCCGCAATCCATGGATCCCGGATCAAGTCCGGGATGACAATGTTGATTAAATAACTTTTGCTTCGTTCTTGAGTTTGGCCACCAGGGTGGCAACGTCTGGTACCTTGATGCCGGCACTGCGTTTGGGCGGCTCGGTGACCTTGAGGGTCTTGATGCGCGAGCTGACGTCTACGCCGAGGTCTTCAGGTTTGAAGACGTCCATCTGTTTCTTCTTGGCTTTCATGATGTTGGGCAGCGTCACATAGCGCGGCTCGTTCAGGCGCAAATCAGCGGTGATGATGGCAGGCAGGCTGATGGAGAGGGTCTCCAGGCCGCCATCGACTTCGCGTGTGACTTTCAGCTTGCCGTCAGCGGCTTCGACCTTGCTGGCAAAGGTGGCTTGGGGCAAATCAGCAAGGGCGGCGAGCATCTGGCCAGTCTGGTTGCAGTCGTCGTCGATGGCTTGCTTGCCCAGGATGACGATGCCGGGTTGTTCTTTGTCGATCAGGGCCTTGAGCAGTTTGGCTACGGCCAGCGGTTGCAGTTCGGCTGCTGTTTCTACCAGGATGGCACGGTCAGCGCCAATGGCCATGGCGGTGCGCAGGGTTTCCTGGCACTGCGTGACGCCGCAGGAGACGGCGATGACTTCGGTGGCGACGCCCTTCTCTTTCAGGCGAACCGCTTCTTCAATGGCGATTTCGTCAAAGGGGTTCATGCTCATCTTGACATTGGCGATGTCTACACC
>CAIYMN010000354.1 GCA_903927295.1 uncultured beta proteobacterium
CAGGCACTGCTGGCTGAAGGCGGCTTGCCGGCCGACCCGGCAGCCTATGTGAAGCGGGTGAACGCGCTGCTGGTTTGATTGGGCCGTTTGCGGCACGCCGTGAAGATTCGCCCCTACCGTCATCACGATGAACAGGCAGTCATCGCCCTGTGGCGCACTTGCGGCTTGACGCGTCCGTGGAATGACTCCGGTCGTGACATTGCGCGCAAGCTCACCGAGCAACCGGAATTATTTCTGGTCGGCACTCATGCAGACATGCTCGTTGGCACGGCCATGGTCGGCTTCGATGGACACCGCGGCTGGATCAACTATCTGGCGGTTGCGCCGGAGTTTCAGGGAAGGTCTTTCGGCCGCCAGCTAGTGCAGGCGGCCGAGCGCCTGCTGATCGAGCGTGGCTGTCCGAAGCTCAATCTTCAAATCCGTTCTTCAAACACACAGGCCATCGCCTTCTATCGCAAGCTCGGCTACGCGCAAGATGATGTTGTCAGTTTCGGCCGGCGACTGATCCAGGATGAAGGGAACTGACAAACTGACTTGCTCCAGGACCTGCATAAAAACCTTTTTGTAAGCAGGGGTAACTTTTGGTGTCAGTGCGTAATTCTCACCGCCCGGGTATCCTCGCGGCGTCAATAACCATGTTGCGGGTGAAGCCATGACGGTCAAATCCATCATAAAAGTCGCGCTCTGTCTGTCCATTCTCGGTGTTGGTGCCGTCAATGCGCAAGTCATCGCACCCGGCCACTATGCGCCGGCTGTGGGCGCATCATCCTTTGAGGCGGTGCTCTTTACCATCAACGCTGATAACACGATCACAACCACCCAGGTCAATAATATCGCCTATGACAACGTTGGTAACGCGCTGGCCCAACGGGAAGATACCCTGGTTGCCGTGATCAACAATTCGTCCAATACGGTGGCCAGTCTCAGGCTGACCGGCACCAATATTTTCGGATTTGAGACCGATGGCATCGCATCTGCCAACTATCTGAACAAACCAGGTTGGGGACCCACTGGCTACGAAGGTCCGAACACGTCGTTTACCTGGTCCGCCAGCAACAAGAACACCGGTGTGGTGAACTTCACCAATGGTCTGGCAGCGGGAGCGAGCACTTATTTCTCGCTTGAAGAAGCCCCCGCTACCGTTGCCCTGGTCACTGGCTCGAACGTGACACCTGTACCGGAACCCGAAAGCTACGCAATGATGCTGGCCGGACTTGGCCTGTTTGGCTTTGTTTCGCGCAGAAAGAACAAGTGCTTGGCGAGCCAACGATAAATGACTTGTCGCCATCGAAACCAAGGCCGCACATTGCGGCCTTTTTCTTGCGCGCGCGGTTGAACGATGCCTGGGCTGCGATAATCCTCCGCTTGTTTCAACTCCCCGGATAAGTCATCCATGAATGTCATTTCGCCTATCGCCGTACTGGCCATTGCCCTGGCGGCGCTCCCCGCAGCTTCGGCACAGGATCCGGTGACTGCCGCTGCCGCCAAGGAAGCAGGCGCTGTTGTCACCGCCAGCGGTCTGGTTTACCGATCGTTGAAGGATGGAACCGGCGCCAGCCCGACCGCCAGGGACAAGGTCAAAGTGCATTACCGTGGCACCTTCCCCGACGGCAAGGAATTCGACAGCTCTTACACGCGAAACGAAGCGATAGAATTTCCACTGAATGGCGTCATCAAGTGCTGGACCGAAGGTGTGCAGCGCATGAAGGTGGGCGGCAAGGCCAAACTGACCTGCCCCGCGTCCATCGCTTACGGTGAGCGCGGCGCCGGCGGCGTCATTCCACCCAATGCAACGCTGCTGTTTGAAGTTGAACTGCTGGCCATCAACGGCAAGTAGCTGATTGGCAGATCGCTTTCGTAAGTCCGCGACTACTCCTTACCCCACTCACTCACCCCCGCCTCTCTCCCGCCCGGCCGGGCGGAAGAGAGGAGCCAACAGCCCTATTTGGCCGCGTGCGAAAGCATCGCAGTGCCTCTCGTTTGATCACGCGAGTGGTGTCTGCCCCGATAACTCGAATTCAGCGGGCCGGTAGGATCGGGCGGATGGGGCGCTCATCGCAGCGAGTTATTGGGGTCAGACACCAATTTCGCTGCGGCGCTTTGCGACGCACCCGTTGGGCGAGCCGCAGGCTCGGCGAATTTGGGCTCTGACCCCAATAACTCGCGGGACAGCCGCGGAGTTGAGTGCCCCATCCGCCTGATCCGTCAAACTGCCAGTGCCGCCTGATGAATCGCCACCAAACGGGCGCGCTGCAATTTGCCGGTGGCTGTCAGCGGCAAAGCACTCACCCAATGCACCCAGCGTGGACGCCGGTAGCTGGGCAGGGCCTCGATTGCACCCTGGATACGCTGCTGCGCCAGTCCCTGCTGATCCGGTGCAGCGACAACCAGCAGCGACAGCGCAGTCAAGCCTTCGGCTGTCCGCACGCCAACGCAGGCAAGTTGCACGACACTATCAGCCGCTGCACTTGTGAGCGCCTGCTCGACCCACAAGGTGCTGACCCAGCGCCCGCTGATCTTGAGCATGTCGTCCATCCGACCCGCGAATTCAAGCTGACCGTCGGAGCGGCGCAGGAACATGTCGCCAGGACGATACCAGCCGTCCTGAAAGCCATCGTCTTGCGCCTGAGGACGCTTCCAATAACCGGCAGCAACACTGCTGCTGTGCAGCCAGACCCGCTGTGGCAAGGTCGGCTCAAGTTCACTGGCAAAGCGCAATTGCACTTGCGGTGAGACCTGCAGCAAGCCGCTGTCGTCCTGACTGTAGAGCATCAGGCACATCGTCTCCGACGTACCGTAACCGCTGACAATCGCCAGGCCGGTGGCTGCCAGCCAGGCCTTGCGCACCGATCCCGGCAGACTCTCCCCGGCAGAAACGCAATGGCGAATGCCGCTGTCTCGAAGTTGCGCCGCAACGCCGCTTTGCAGCATCTTGTTGTAGAGCGTCGGGACACAAAAGAAGAGGCTGGGACGGTGTCGGCGCACCATCTCCAGGACCCGATCGGGGTCGGGCCACTGCCGGTCCAGAATCACAGTGGCACCAACCCGCAGACCGGCCAGCAGGCTGTTACCCAGCGCATAGGCAAAAAAGAGTTTGGAACTGGCGTAGAGGCGATCTGCGGCGCTGAGTTGCAGCAAACCGCAGGCAAACGAATGCGGCTGCAGTGCAACGCGCTGCACATGCACAACGCCTTTGGAAACACCAGTGGTACCTGACGTACCAATCCAAAGGGCCGGCGCTTCCTCATCCTGCAACACCGGCTCGATCTCTGGTGCACGCTCACATTGCACAGCCCATGCGCAATCACCGGTCCCGCCGCTCACCAGTTCAGTCGCCAGCATCAATTCAGTGAGCAGTTCCCTGAGCGGCGGCCCACTGTCGGCTTCGCACCAAATGAACCTTACCTCGCTCTCCGTCAAGATGGGCGCCAGTTCAGACAGCGCCAGGCGCGGATTCACTCCGATGGCAACACCACCGGCCCAGATGACACCGAGATAGGCGACCACCCAGTCAATGCTGTCAGGCGCCAGAACAATGACCCTGTCCCCAGCGTACAAACCCATTTTCTGCCAGGCACCGGCGGCCCGACGTACACGCTGGCGCAATGCGCCATAAGTCAGAGTCTCGTTGCCACACTCCAACGCCACAGCTTGTTCGGCACCAGTGTGCAACAGGGTCTGGGCGGCGTTCATGCTCATTTCAAACCACCAGCGGCGCCTCCTGCATGGCCTCAATCTGCTCTTCAAGCATCTGGACCTGGCCCTGCCAATAGTCACTGGAACCAAACCAGGGAAAATTGATGGGGAAAGTCGGGTCACCCCAGCGCCGTGCCAACCAGGCGCTGTAATGGATCAGGCGCAGCGTACGCAGTGGCTCAATCAAAGCCGTCTCGCGTCTGTCAAACTCCCGAAACTGTTCATAGCCATCCACCAATGCCCCCAATTGTCGTGTGCATTGCTGGCGGTCGCCGCTGAGCAGCATCCACATGTCCTGCACCGCTGCTCCGCTGCGGGCATCGTCAAGATCCACGAAATGCGGGCCCGGCCCGCTGGCTGTGGGCGATTCCAGTGGTGTCCACAGGATATTGCCGGGATGGCAATCGCCGTGCAGCCGGATCATCCGGATCGACTCCGCAGACGCATCATGGTGTGCGTCCGAAGGCCCCAGGCAGGGGTAGGCAGCAATCAAATCCAGCGCCTCCTGGGCCACTTTGGCCCAGGCTGACTGAACATCCAGCGGCACCATGTCATGACCGAGCAGCCAGTCACGCGATTCAGTTCCAAAGCTCTGCAAGTTGAGCGCCGGTCGGGTGGCAAAGGATCTGGCCGCTCCCACCGTATGGATGCGCGCCAGAAAGCGCCCGATCCACTCGAGCACGTCGGGGTCATCGAGTTCCGGGGCGCGACCGCCACGATTGGGGCTGACGCTGAAAGCAAAACCACCAAAATGATGCAAGGTTTCTCCTTCGAGCACCAACGGACCAATGACGGGGATTTCAGCCTCCATCAGTTCGGCTGAGAAAGCATGCTCTTCGAGGATTTGCGACTCGCTCCAGCGCTCCGGGCGATAGAACTTGGCAACCACGACCGGACCATCCTCCAGATGAATTTGGTAAACCCGGTTCTCGTAGGAACTCAGCGCCTGCTGGCGTCCGTCGCCATACAGACCGACACTGGCCAGTGCATCCATCACGATGTCGGGTGTCAGCGCCTGGTAAGCGTGAGCAATCTTCTCAGACATTGCTGTTGGCGCGCACTTCTTCGATCGTCGTCAGTCCACTGAGCACCTTGGAAATGCCGTCCTGGCGCAGTGTACGCAACGACCCATGCTGCATCCCTTCAAACTGAAGTTGGTCAGGCCTGGCGCCAGTCTGGATCAGACGCCGCAGGGCGGGCGTTACCACCATCAACTCGTGCATACCAACGCGACCGCTGACACCAGTGCTCTGACAATGGCTGCAACCCGGCGCGCTGTAATGCGTCAATCGTCCATCGTGCCCATACTCGGCAAGCCACTCCTGGCGTACCGACTCGCGCTGTGGCCGGACTTCCTCGGCAAACGAATGCAAATAGTCGTCCAGCAACTCGTGAATGACCGCATCGCTCGCCTCCTGCGCAGTGCGGCACTCCGGGCACATCCGTCGCACCAGGCGCTGCGCCAGCACCGCCAGCAGCGAGTCGGCGAAGTTGAAGGGGTCCATGCCCATGTCGATAAGCCGGGTGACCGTTTCGGCAGCGCTATTGGTGTGCAAAGTGGACAGCACCAGATGCCCGGTGAGCGACGCCTCGATGGCAATCTGCGCTGTTTCCTTGTCCCGAATTTCCCCCACCATGATGACGTCCGGGTCAGCCCGCAGGAAGGATCGCAGTGCCTTGGCAAAGGTCCAGTCGATCTTCGAATTCACCTGGACCTGACGCAGATCAGGCTGCGTAATTTCTATCGGATCCTCGGCGGTCCAGATCTTGCGCTGCGGCGTGTTCAGATATCCCAGAACCGAGTGCAGCGTCGTGGTCTTGCCCGAACCGGTGGGCCCGACACAAAGCACCATACCGTACGGGCGACTGACTGCTTCACGCAAGTGCGCCAGATTCGTCGCCGACAGGCCGAGCCGTTCCATGCCAATCGGTTTGGCTGACGACAGCAAGCGCATCACAACGTCTTCCAGACCGCCAGAAGTCGGGATGGTGGCGATGCGCAATTCAATCTTGTGCCGATTCGAAAATTTCGAAAAATCAATCTTCCCGTCCTGCGGCTTGCGGCGCTCGGAAATATCCAGATCGGCCATGATCTTCAGGCGCGCGGTCAGGGCAGCCCGATAGGTGTGTGGCAGTTCCAGATAATGCGACAGCACGCCGTCCTTGCGAAAACGGATGCGCGTCTTGATGCGCCCGGGATGGGTTTCAACGTGAATATCAGAGGCGCCGCGGTTGTAAGCCTCGATGATCATGGTATTGATGAGGCGAACCAGGGTGTTGTCGGACTGCTCAATCTGCCGCTCGACTTCCTCGTGATCGCCCTGCGTCAATTCCATCGACTGCAGCAACTCCGTACTGCTGGTCAACTCCTCTGGCACATTTTCCTGCCCTTGTTGCGGTGCACTGAACGGGTTGTTTGGCAGGCCGTATTTTTCGTAGGTCTCGCTCAGAATCTGCTGGATCTGCGGTTCGTCGCCGAGCGTCGCGATGACCCGCGTCTGCAGCATGAACTCAAGCTCTTCGAGCATGTCACGCCGGGTTGGGTCGCCCGTTGCGATCACCAGCATCTTTTCACGCCGCAACAGTGGCATGACGCCCAGCCGTATGGCGGTCGAAAACGGCACCATACGCAAAGCGTCAGCCTCAATGGGGAACTGCGCCACATCGACGATCGGGTAACCCATCTTGCGGGACAGCGCAGTATTGAGGTCACGCCGCGTCAGAAAACCCATGTTCACCAGCAACTGCCCCAACGGGACTGAGCGTTCGGTCTTTTGACGCTCAAGTGCCTGCGCCAGCTGTCCCTCATCGATGAACCCGAGCCGGGTCAGCGCCTCGCCAACCCGGATCATCGGCATTCTGGACTGCTGGTCCAGGGCCAGCATCAGTTGATCCGGCGAGACGATCGCCTCGTTGACCAGATGGTCACCCAGTTTCAGACTGCGCCGGCTGGTCTGCTCACTCGCAGCCTGCTCCACCTGCTGGCGTGTCACAGCACGCTGAGCCACCAGCAAGTGGCCGATGTGCTCGCCAAAATTGACGCTCTCGTAGGCCTCTCGCGGCAAGAAGACGCGTTCGACGCCACCCTCCTCAGCGTCCATCGGTGTAAAGAGGAAGAGGCCGAAGCTGGCCTCGATATAACCCACGGTCTGGCCCGACACGGCACTTCCGTCCACCAGTTGCAACTGGTAGTCCAGCGTCGGACGGTGACCGAAGATGTCGGCAAAATTGGTGTCGCTGACTTCTTCTTCCGGATGCAGGACAGTCTTCAGCGTCAGTTTTCGAAACTGAGAAAAGTGCACACGACCCGGCGATGCGCGGTTTGGCACAAAGATCATGGCCGTCTTGTCAGCGGGCGTCAACATCGCCAGTCGACAACTGCGCAGCACGCCGTTCAGATCTTCAATTTCGCAAATTTGCGGTTCCGTCCAGGGCACCGCATCACTGAAGATGGCGTAGGGTGGGCTGGGCCAGTACAGGCCGGTAAACTTGCTCGTCGCAGCCCGCCCACCGCCCGACGCACTTGCACCGGGCAAGTCTTGTGTAGGCAGTGGCATTGAATCAAACATCATCAGAGGCGGCTCGCATTGGAATCAATGTTAACCGCTGTCAAAACGGGACATCCCGATCCGGATCAAGTGTGGGCCTGGAACCCGCTGCCTGCTGCGTCAGCATCTCAAACGGCAGGGCCTGTTTGACCAGGATCACCGTGCAAGGCGCTTCCATCGCCACTTTGATCGGTACGGTGGCAAGAAAGCGCTGCGTCTTCAAACCGTGCGTGGCCGCTCCCATGACGATCACGCTGACTTCGTTGCCAACAGCGTAATTGACCAGTGCCTGCGCCACGTCACCAGACTCCAGTACGTGGTAGGACGTCTGCTGGCCCGGCAAGTCCAGAGGTTGCGCCCACTGGCGCAGCGCAGCTATGTGTTTGCGCTGCACGCTGGTTTCGCTGCCGTCATTGGACGAACTGCTTTGACTCCCGGAGATCACGGTCACACACGCCAGTCGGGCGCCCGGGCGCGTTCCCATGGATCTGGCGACGGCCTGGCGCAGCGAGTACAGCGTCGCATCGGTTACGTCCTTGTACGGCACCGCCACCATGACGATGGGTACTTCATCGATTTGGTGCGCTGGCAACGGACTCGGTTGGTATTGCATCCCTGCCGCCTTGAGCCAGCGCTTGAAGTGGACACCAAATCCGGTACCCTGGGTTTTACGGCCACGCTCTGTCACTGTCACCTGATCAGGATGGCGCAGGTCAAACGCCAGATGCGCGGCCGACGGATAGCGTTTGGCAGCCTCGGGTTCCAGGCAGCGCAGAATGATCTCCTGCATCCATTCAGGCAGGTCCGGCCGCAGCTTGCGCGGCGGTGTCGGGTCCATCCACAGTCGCTGGCGCAAACCGCCCGTCGTTCTGGGTGAGCCAAACGGCAATTCACCAGTCGCGAGTTCGTAGAGCATGACACCAACTGCAAAAATATCGCTGCGCGGGTCGCCACGCACGCCCACCACCTGCTCGGGCGCAATCCAGGCCGGCGAACCCACTGCCTTGCGCAGTTGCTCCGCCAGCAAGTCCGGGTACAGCGCATTGCAGGACAAGCCAAAATCGAGCAGCACCGCCGTGCCGTCCTTGCGAATGAGTACGTTGGCCGGCTTCAGATCCAGATGACAGGTATTTTGCTGATGCAGACTGTGCACTGCCATGGCCACAGCCGCGCCAAGATAGGTCAGGCCCTTGACAGGTGGACGCTCTGGCTCCTCCAGCCAATGATCCAGCGTCTGTCCGGGCACATATTCCATGACCAGATAGGGCACGTTTTCCAGGTCTCCTGCGGCCACGAAACGCGGCACGTGCGAGCCGGTCAGCACCTGCATGATCTGGTGCTCCACCTCAAAACTGATGATATTTTCAGCGCCGTCGCCAGCCGTCATGCGCGGCACTTTCATGGCCAACGGGAAGCCGGGATTGCGTGCTCCCTCAGAGTAATGAACGTGATAGATGTGAGCCATGCCGCCCGAATGGATGCACTCCTCGATCGTAAAGCCGTCGAGTTCTGTGCCGCTCTCCAGCAGCTTCATCGTCCCAGCTCCAGCCGATCGGCAAACATCGCTGGCAAGGCCGCCTGCCGGATGGCCACGGCAGCGGCATGATGATCATACGAAACCCGCTGAAAAGTGAGCTGCAATTTCTCAGTATCAAACAGGGCATACATAGCCTGCGGGTTGCGGTCACGCGGTTGCCCGACCGAGCCGATGGTTGCCAGCCAGCGCCTGTGTCTGGGTACCGGGACCGCCACGCCGGGAGTCGGCAGGAATTTCATCAGATCGGCGCTGGCACCCCGGTAATACAGCGTTTGGTGGTGCACGTGTCCGCAAAACACATAGCGCACTTGCGGCAGCGCTGATGCTGCATCGAGACTGTCACGGGCGGCCCGCTCGTCATAAACATAGTGCCAGAGCGCCGGGTCATTGACAGTGGCATGCACCAGCAAGACGGCATCCAGTTGCAACGTCAATGGCAAGCCGTCGAGGAACTGCAATTGATCGGCGCGGAGCTGCGCGTGCGTCCAGGCAGCGGTCGTGTCTCCCACTGTCTGCACCTGAGACGGTGGTGTAACCGCCAACTGATCGTGGTTCCCCTTGACCAGCAGCGCCCCCTGCTGTGCCAGCTGCCGGGCCCGATCAACGACTTCTGCCGGATCGGCTCCGTAGCCGACCAGATCACCCAGTACAGCGAACTGCTGCGCACCGTGCTCGCGTGCATGCACCAGGCAGGCATCAAACGCCTGAATGTTGGCGTGAATATCTGACAGCAAAGCCAGCTTCATGTTGCTCCTCTTTGTTTTCAGGCGACATCATGCCTCATCCCGGCATCGTGCTCGTGATCAAGCCCTGATTCTCCTGCGGTTTTGCGCGAATGGACGCCCCGGTTATGGCACAGGATGATCAGCCAGCTAGCCGCGAAAGCGCTTGCGCGTCAGCGCCAGCGCAATCCAGAAGCCTGCCACCGCATAGACCAGCAACACCAGCAGGTGGCGCAGCGGGTGCTGCGGCCATTGATCCATGAACAGGGGTCGCACCAGGTCAATCGCATTCGTCAACGGCAGCCACTGGGAGATCGCGCGCACCACTTCCGGCAGTTGCTCCAGCGGAAAGAAGATGCCACTGACAAACATGGTGGGCGTCAGGAACAGCGTGAAGTAGTAGGTAAAAAAGTCGTAGCCCCTGGCGAGGGCATTGACGATCAGCGCCAGACTGCTGAAAGTGATGCCAACCCCAAGCAGTATCGGCCAGGCCACCAGCAGCTTGGGCGAATAACTGATGCCCAGCGCCAGCATGACCACAAGAATCGCCGTCACCGTGAACAACGCCTTGAACGCCGCCCACAGCATTTCGGCCAGCACAACATCGTCCAGATTGACCGGCGCGTTCATGATGCCGTCCCAGGTCTTTTGCACATGCATGCGCGAAAACGCCGAGTACAGGGCCTCAAAACTCGCTGCATTCATGGCGCTCATGCAGATCGAACCACTGGCCAGGAACAGGATGTAGGGCACATTCACCATGCCTTCAGCGCCAGGCAGTGGCACCTCCCCCACCAGCGCCCCCATGCCGTAGCCAAAAGCGACCAGCCACATCAGTGGCTCTGCAATATTGCCAACCAGACTGGGAATGGCGAGCTTGCGCCAGACGAGAAGATTGCGCAGGAAAACCGGCCACCAGCGCCAGGACAATTCGGGTGCGCGCCAGACGCTAATCTCGTTTGCATTACTCATCTGAGAGCTCCGATGAACACCTTCAGAAATCATGCGTCCTCCCTGATCTGACGGCCTGTCAGCTTGAGAAAAAGGTCTTCGAGATTGGCCGGCCGGTGCAATGTGCGCAGTTGTGGCTGGGTGCTGAGCGCGTGCAGCAAGGGCTTGGCGTCCTGCGTATAGAAGAAAACGGTCTCACCACTTACTTCGACACGCGCCGCCAGAGCCTGCAGCGGTCCGTTCACCAGATCCAGCGCACCGGCACCTAGACCTCGACCACATCGGGTTCCAGATGTTGGCTGATCAGGTCGCGCGGCGCGCCTTCGGCGATCTTCTTGCCGTGGTCCAGCACCAGCAGCCGCGTGCACAGGCGCTCGGCCTCGTCCATGAAGTGCGTCGTCAACAGAATCGATTTACCCTCCTGCAGCAGCAGTTGCAGTCGCTCCCACATCAGGTGGCGCGCCTGGGGATCCAGACCGGTAGTGGGCTCATCCAGCAACAGTAATCGCGGATTGTTCACCAGCGCACGCGCCAGGCTCAGGCGCCGCTTCATGCCACCCGAGAGTTCACCCGGCTTGGCCGTGGCTTTGCTGGTGAGCGAAGCAAATGCCAGCAGCGCCGGAATGCGCTCACGAATCTGCCCGGACTTCATGCCGAAGTAGCGACCATAGACCAGCAGGTTCTCGGCACAACTGAAATCGGGGTCCAGCGTGTCGATTTGGCTGACGACGCCGAGCTGCGCCTTGATGGCCAGCGAATCGCGCGGCATAGCCAGGCCAAAGGCAGTGATGCTGCCGCCGTCGGGCACGCTTTGCCCCAGGCACATGCGAATCGTCGTCGTCTTGCCGGCGCCATTGGGGCCAATCACACCCAGGCACTCGCCAGAGGCAATCTCGAACGAAAGGTCATCGACTACCGTGCTTTCCCCGTAACGCTTGCTGAGGTGGCTGGCCGAAAATAATGGCTCGGTTGTAGCTGAACTGGAAGACATGGACAGATTGTGCCGCACAGCTGAGCTACATTTCACTGTTAGAAACCTGACTACCATCATTGCCAACATGACACGCTTGTCCATCTTCTTCACAGCAGCCCTGCTTGTCGGGTGTGGCGGCGGTGATGGCCCAGGTTCGACTGCGTACCAGCAGGCCGTTGACGCAGCCATCGCCATGGAGGCTGAGGCAAGAATGCTCGCTGTCGACCACCCGTGCGATCAGGTTTTGCAGTGCGGCGTCGTTTTGTTCACGGACCCAAAGAATCCGTGCGCCATGCGGGTCTACCAACCCTACTCGCTCGTATCAACGACAGCGGCAGCGGCAAAGACCGCCTCGGATCAGCAGTTGGCATTGGCCGCTCGTGCGCGGGAGCTTTCGCAGCAACCCCCGGTTGCCTGTCCGGCCTATTTCGCGCCGTCACCGGGCCTGGCCTGCGTCGCTTCCAGGTGCATAGCGCTGTCCGCGCCCTCCTGATCCGGCCTGCCTTACTGAAATGCCACCTCGGCAAAGCTGCGCAGCTTGCGGCTGTGCAACTGGTCGATGCCTTCAGCCCGCAACAGTTCAATGGCACGCATGCCAATGCGCAGGTGCTGGTCAACCCGTTCACGGTAAAAATGGTTGGCCATGCCCGGCAGCTTGATCTCGCCGTGCAGCGGCTTGTCGCTCACGCACAGCAGGGTGCCGTAGGGCACCCTGAACCGGAAGCCATTGGCGGCGATGGTGGCGCTCTCCATGTCCAGCGCTACGGCGCGACTCTGGCTGAAACGCTGCTGCGGGCCGTTGTCGGGCAGCAGTTCCCAGTTGCGGTTGTCGGTCGAGGCGACGGTGCCGGTACGCATGATTCGCTTGAGCTCTGGGCCCTTGAGTTCGGTCACATCCGACACCGCCTGTTCCAGCGCCAGCTGAATTTCCGCCAGCGCTGGAATCGGCACCCACAGCGGCAGTTCTTCGTCCAGGACATGGTCCTCGCGCACATAGCCGTGCGCCAGCACGTAGTCACCCAACTGCTGCGAGTTGCGCAGACCGGCGCAGTGGCCGAGCATGATCCAGGCATGCGGCCGCAGCACCGCAATATGGTCGGTGATCGTCTTGGCATTGGCCGGGCCAACGCCGATGTTGACCATGCTGATGCCGCTGCGGTCAGAGCGCACCAGATGGTAGGCCGGCATCTGCGGCAAGCGCGGCGGCACTTTGCCGAGTTCATCACCCGCCAGGGCAGGACCGCCAGCGCGGCGCGTCACGACATTGCCGGGTTCGATGAAAGCGATGTATTCGCTTGCCGGGTCCGCCATGGCCTCGTGGCCCAGACGCACAAACTCATCGATGTAAAACTGATAGTTGGTGAACAGCACAAAGTTCTGAAAGTGCTCGGGCGCGGTCCCGGTGTAGTGACGCAGGCGGTGCAGTGAGTAATCGACACGCGGGGCGGTGAAGAGGGACAGCGGTTGCGCTTCGCCCGGCCGTGGCATATAGGTGCCGTTGGCGATACCGTCATCCATGGCGGTCAGATCCGGCAGATCAAACACGTCTCGCATCAGTTGGCGCCGTTCGGCGCTCAGATTACCCTCGATGTGGTCATTCTCGGCAAACGAAAAGTGCACGGG
>CAIYMN010000355.1 GCA_903927295.1 uncultured beta proteobacterium
CATGTCGCCGGTGTGCAGGTTGAAACGCCGCACCTGGCTCGGGCTGATGTAGATGTCATCGGTCGATGCCGTGTAGCTGGTGTCGGGGCTGCGCAGGAAGCCGAAACCATCAGGCAGGATTTCCAGTACGCCATCGGCAATGATCTGTTCGCCAGTGCGTGCGCGCTTCTTGATGATGGCAAACATCAGCTCCTGCTTGCGCATGCGGCCGGTGTTTTCAATCTCAAGCTCTTCAGCCTGCTTGAGGACTTCGGACACGTGCAGTGCCTTGAGTTCGTTTAAGTGCATGGAGTGCTAACCAGGGTTGGAACGAAATACGGGGGAGGTTTCAGTGAGGTGGATGGTCATCGTCCACCTCAAACTGCTAAACGGGGAACTCGAACCGACCTGGGTTGGAAGTCGGTGAACTGGCGCAATTATGACAGGAAAAGTCCGGGCTGCTTTCAGGCCAATTGCTGGTCGATAAAGGCGATCATCTGGGCTTTGCTCATGGCACCCACCTTGGTCGCGGCCAGTTGACCACCCTTGAACAGCATCAACGTTGGAATGCCGCGAATGCCATACTTGGCGGGAATGTCGCGGTTTTCGTCGACGTTCATCTTGGCGACCTGCAACTTGCCGTCATAGGTGGTGGAGACGTCATCCAGAATCGGAGCAATCATCTTGCAGGGGCCACACCACTCCGCCCAGTAATCCACCAGCACGGGTACGGCAGATTTCAGGACGTCCGATTCAAAAGAGTCGTCTGACACATGTTTGATAAGTTCGCTCGCCATCTTGATTCCTAATAGAGGGGTGTAGATACAGTTAAAGTGGGGAAATTGTGACAGAAACCAAGCCCGACCACCGAATTTCAGGTGCCTATGACTGAGATAGCAAGAATGCATCATGTCGACGCCGCCTGGGATCGCGTGATGGTGCAGATCCGTGCCGAAATATCACTTCGTCAAGTTCATCCGGCGCGGGTCGTGGTTGTGCTTCCGTTTGCCCAACTGATGCCGCAGGCCCGCACTGCGTGGCTCAGACTCGGCGATGCGGCCCCCGGCAGATCCCACTTCGTTCCACGCTTTGAGACCACCCAGAACTGGACGCGCAGTCTGGCCGGCTTTGCGCCCGCACCAGACGATCTGCGTCTTGATGCCGCGCATGATGTCCTGACTGCCGCGTCGCTGCTGGCGCGAACCGGTTTGTCGGGGCAGCAGGACGTATTGGCGCCGCGTTTGATGGAGACCGCCTGGAGCCTGGCGCGCATCGCCGCTGCCGTGGTGCCGACCGAACGCGCTCAGTGGGCCGCTGGTTTGGGATCGAGGCTGGCCGATGCGCTCGACTCACCCGTGCTGGCTCTGGAAGCGGCGCTGGCCCGTATTGCGCTGGCATGGGTTGCCCACTCGACTTATGCGTCGGACGCGGTTTATGGCGCGACTCCCGACTTGCTCGTCGTTCTTGAGGGATTTCAGCTAGACCCCATGACACGCGCCCTGCAACAGAATTTGCCGGATCGGGTCTTGCTGCTGAACCTGGCCCCGGCACCCGATGCGGAGGTGCCGCTACGGCCAACAGGTCAAGTGGCGCTGCACGCCGCTCAGGACGCGGAAGACGAAGCGCAACGCGCTGCAGCCTGCGTGCTGCTGCATCTGGCTGCCGGGCGCACGCCGGTGGCTTTGGTGGCGCAGGACCGGCTGCTGACGCGGCGCGTGCACGCCATGCTCAGCGAACTCGGTGTAGCTGTGCGCGACGAGACCGGGTGGAAGCTATCGACCACCCGAGCCGCTGCGGCACTGATGAGCTTGCTGCGTGCAGCGAGTTGGGATGCGAGTACCGATGCGGTGCTGGACTGGCTGAAGAATGCGCCTGCGTTTGATCCGAAGACGGTGACCGAAGCGGAGACAGGCTGGCGCCGCCAGGGCGAGCGTGAGTGGCGTTCGGTGCCGGACGATGACGCCGTCGCCGTGCAGGCGCGGGCTGTGCTTGACGCACTGCAGGCTGGTCGTTCCCTGCTGCGCTGGTTGGTGGACCTGCGCGCTGCTCTGCAGAGCGCAGGGCAATGGAACCCACTTCTGCTGGATCCGGCGGGGCAGGCGGTGCTCGATGCGCTGCGTCTGCACGAGGGAGCCGAGCTCGAATTCAGTGATGTGGCCCCGCGCATGAACCAAAGTCAGTTCGCCGCATGGGTCAGCCAGACGCTGGAGGGGACGAGTTTTTCGCCGCTGCCTTCAGGGTCGGCCCAGGTTCTGATTCTGCCCCTGAGTCAGTTGCTGGGGCGTCCACTGGCGGCCGTCGTGCTGCCGGGCTGCGACGAGCTGAACCTGCCCACGGCACCTGAGGCGCCGGGCATGTGGACGCCGGTCTTGCGTGAATTGCTGGGCCTGCCGGCACGCGAAGAGTTGGCTGCAGCCGCCAAAGCAAGCTGGCGGTACGCACTGGAATTTCCACACGTCGACCTGCTATGGCGTTTGAGCGATGGCGGCGAGCGCGTCATGGCCAGCGGCTTTGTGCAGGCCTTGCGCCTGCAGGCGGCGCGGGAACTCTCGCCCGACCCGTGTTTGCTGCGTAGCGTCAGCCGCCGCACCTGCGTCATGCCGGCGGTGCGCGGCGCTGCACTGGCGCTGACGCGACTCTCCAGTACGGCCTATGAAGATTTGCGGCGCTGCCCTTATCGCTTTTTTGCACTGCGCCAACTTAAATTGCAGGAGTCCGATGAACTTGATGCGGAACTCGACAAGCGTGATTTCGGCAACTGGTTGCACCAGCTGCTCAAGCTTTTTCACGACGCCTTGCCGCGTTCGCCGAGCAGTGATCCTGCGGCGCGGCAAGCGCTGATCAACGCGGCCGCTGATCAGGCGACTCTGGCCCTCGGCTTGTCGAGCAGCGAGTTTCTGCCCTTCGCGGCTTCCTGGCCACGCCTGCGCGCCGGCTACCTGGCTTGGCTGACCGCGCATGAAGCCAGTGGCGCTGCCTATGGTGAGGGCGAGGCCTGGCGCGAAATGGCCTTGGGTGCACTCACCCTGGTTGGAAAGATCGACCGCATCGACCGGCTGGCCGATGGCAGCACGCTGGTGATCGACTACAAGACGGAGACCCCCGGCAACACCGCGCAGCGCATCAAGTCGGGTCTTGAAGACAGTCAACTCGCTTTCTACGCGGCCTTGCTGAGCGATGACACGCTGGCGGCGACCTACCTGAATGTGGCTGAAAAAGAGGGCAGCAGGAGTTACCGGCAAGACAACATCGTGGACCTGCGCGATCAACTGCTGGAGGGCATTGTTTCCGACCTGACGCGCATCGCAGAGGGGCACGCGATGGCGGCGCTGGGTGAGGGAAAGGCCTGCGAGTATTGCGCGGCACGCGGCCTGTGCCGCAAGGACTTCTGGCAATGAAGGCCGCCTACGACATCAACGGCCGGAGTGTCGGCGCCCAGGGGTTTTACGCGCTTGCCTGTGACCCGCGTCGCAGCGTTGCCGTGGAGGCCTGCGCGGGCGCGGGCAAGACCTGGATGCTGGTGTCACGCATGGTGCGCGCGCTGCTCGAGGGCGTGCCGGCGCACGAGATTCTGGCCATCACCTTCACCAAACGCGCGGCCGCCGAAATGCGCGAGCGGCTCTATCAATGGTTGGCTGAATTTGCCAGCGCAGATCGGCCGACGCTGATCCAGGCGCTGCGCGATCGCGGCATTGCGCTGGACGAAGCTGATGCGCAGGCATCCGAGTTGCCGCAGCAATTGGCAGCGCTCTATCAAAAGGTGCTGGACAATGGTCGCCAGGTCCAGGTGCGCACTTTCCATAGCTGGTTTGGTGCCTTGCTGCGCACGGCGCCGCTGGCGCTGCTGCAGCAGCTGGAATTGCCGGTCAGCTACGAGTTGCTGGAAGACGACGCGCAGGCCAGTGCCCTGGTCTGGCGGCGTTTCTACGCGGCACTGGTGATGGACGCGCAGGGCCGGGCGGACTTTGAAGCTGTGGTGTTTGAGTATGGTCGCGCGCAGACCGAAAAAGCCCTGCAGACGGCACTGGACAAGCGCACCGAATTTGCGCTGGCCGATGCGCATGGTGTGCTGGCGCAATCGGTCAGGCACTTCGGTGACCAGTACCCGGAATTTGCAGGTTTAAAGGAGCCACGGGACTTTTTACGTACCGAACCGCAGCGCTGGCGGACCTTGCTTGACGCCGCCAAGTCGCTTGGTCAGGCCAGTGCCCCGAGCTTTAGCGCCAAGGGTCGTGCGTTGGAGATGGCGCTCAGCGTGGATGATTTGCCCGGTGCGATGGACGCTTTGTTCACCGACAAAGGCACACCGCGCAAGTTCAGCGACAAGCTCGCTGGCATCGACCGTATGCGCGAGGCGCAGGACCTGCTGCTGCGCGTGCAGGCGGCGCAACTGCAGCACGCAGCCTGGCATTACCAGCAGCGTATGGCGCGCCTGTCCCGTGTCTTGCTGAGGGAATATGCGGCGCTCAAGCGCGAGCGTGGCTGGGTTGACATGAACGATGTCGAGCGTGCCGCGCTGACGCTGCTGGGGGACCCGGTGCTGTCGGGCTGGGTGCAGGAGCGGCTTGATGCGCGCGTGCGGCACTTGCTGATTGACGAGTTTCAGGATACCAATCCGCTGCAGTGGCAGGCGCTGCGGTCGTGGCTTGGTGCCTACGCTGGTGCCGGTGGCTCGGCGCCCAGTGTGTTCATTGTTGGCGACCCCAAGCAAAGCATTTACCGCTTTCGCCGTGCCGAGCCACAGGTGTTCAAGGCGGCGCAGGTCTTTGTGCGCGATGCGCTGCAGGGAGATTTGCTCAGTTGCGATCACACCCGACGCAATGCGAACAGCGTGATGGCGACGGTCAACGCGGTGATGATGGACGCGCTGCGTACCGATGGGTATCTGGCCTATCGAGAGCACAGCACCAGCTCGGTACAGACCGGCCACGTTGGCAGCCTGCCGCCGATTGCAAGACCGGCGTCCAACCAGGCGGCGGCAGAGGGGCAGACCACCGAGGAATCCGGCGTTGCTCTGTGGCGCGAAAGTCTGCAGACGGCGCGCGAACTGCCAGAAGAAACGCTGCGCACACAGGAGGCGCGGCAGGCTGCCGCCTGGATTGCCGCGCATCTGAGCGCTGGTGGAGTGCAGGCGGCCGATGTCATGGTGCTGTCACGCCGGCGCTCGGCGCTTATGCCTTTGCAAGACGAATTGCGACGACTCGGTATCGCGGCGCAGATTGGTGACAAGAGCGATCTGATTGAAAGTTGCGAAGTGCAGGATGTGCTGGCGCTGCTGGACGTTTTGGTGTCGCCGCAGCACGACCTCTCGATGGCACGGGTGCTGAAGTCGCCGATCTTTGAACTCGACGATGAGTTGCTGGTGTCTTTGCGGCTGACACAAATGCAGACCGGCCAGAGCTGGTTTGAGGTGCTGCAGCAAGCCGGCCTGATGACGGACGATGGCACAGAGTTGGCGGCTCGCTTGCTGCGTTGGAAGGCCTGGCTCGATAGCCTGCCACCGCACGACGCGCTGCAGTCC
>CAIYMN010000356.1 GCA_903927295.1 uncultured beta proteobacterium
GCCCCTGGCTGTTGAATCTCTTGATTTGCAGTGTTCATGTGTCCACCTGAGTTGAAGTGGACACGATCGTCTTAAAAATTCCAAGCAGTCGCAAGGTGACTTCGCCACCCGCTTACGATAGAGGTTGCGCAGCTTGTCGATCAACTCTTCGTTGCTGAAGCGGCGCGTCCTGGCGCGAATGATGCCTTGGGTCATGTAGAACACTTCGGGCGCCACAATGGCTTCAAACGCGCCTTCCTTCTTGATCCACATGTCAGGCTGATTGACGATGCGGTGCTTCTTGAGCTTGAAGGAGATGCGGTTGTAGACGTTGTTGCCGACGTATTTCTCGTTGGTCAGGACTTCACGCACTGTGGCACGCGTCCAGTTGCGGTCCAGATCGGTGCGCAAGCCTTGGCCGTTGAGCCGGGAAGCGATTTCTGACTCGGCAATGCCTTCGTCGTTGAACAGACGGTAGATCTGATTGACGATCTGTACTTCAGGATCGGGGCCAGGCATCAGAATCACCCTGTCTGTCTGAAGGCTCTTGTGCTCGCCTCGGGAGAGTTCACTCTTGAAAGAGCCGGTCTGATCGACCAGCACGCGGCGCAAGCCATAGCCTGCTGGACCACCTTGTCGGTATCCCAGTTCAATCAGACGACATTGGCCAGCGAAGACCTTGGTAGAGAGCTCTCGGCTGTATTCACCGGCCATGGCGCGTTTGACGCCTTTGACAATCGTGGAGACGGGTGAGCCATCATTCTCAAATTGCTCGGCCACATAGGCGACATGGATACCTTTTCTTTTGAGTTTGTATTCGTAGAATGCCGCCTCGTCAGCGTCTTGAAACCGGCCCCAGCGACTGACGTCATAGACCAGTACCAGGCTGAAATCGGCTTGACCCGATTCAGCATCGGCTATCAGTCGCTGCAGGGAGGCACGACCGTCAAGGGACAGCCCGCTTTTACCTTCGTCGGCGTAGGTGCGAACAATCTCGATATTGCGGCGCTGGGCGTACTCCAGAATCTTGTCGGCCTGGTTGTTGGTCGAGTACTGTTGATGCTCGGTAGACATGCGCACGTACTGTGCTGCCCGAACGCGAATTGCCTGATCCGGCGCATCATTTGTTGATTCTTCTGAAGCCATAAACCCGATCGCTCAATGTTCATTTGTGCGATACGGTAATGGTCGGCGGGTGAAATTGCCATCACGTCCTATCTTTGCAAGCGTCTGTTTTGCAAGGACAGTCGGGGCAGATAGGAGTGATTTCGACGATCCACGCGCCGCTCTTTGAAGTTCCCTTCCATTGGAGGGGTGTGACTCGGTAGACGCCTGCAGGCAGCGCGGTCGGCCAGATTGACGCGTCCATCTTTGCAAGATCTGATTTATGCGCCAGGGGTGGTCTTGAGCGTTGCTGGTTTCGGTTCTTTTCGACATACTTGGGGTTGGCGGCCCGGTAGTTGCGAGAGTAGTCGGGATTGCGATCCCGCCAGGCGCGTTGCGCGTCCTGAAGGTTCTCTCGATAGAAGCGATCGTCTTGAAGTTTTTGGCGCTGCCACGCTTGGCGGCGTTCGCGTTGGCAGGCAGGGGATGAACAGTAGGTTTGCTTGGGGACTTGGGGGCGAGGTTGGAATGGTTGGCCGCAACAGGCGCAGATTTTGGCTTTCATAAGGGTTCTCCATACAAAATGGGTATGGGAACTTGCTAGCGCTGATTGGAATTCTTGAAATTACTCGTCTCAGAAGCGATTCGGTTGATCGCCGGGTTGCATATCGAAGGATTTGGATGGGATGGATAAAAATTTGTCTTTCACTTTTGAGCGGAGACGGCATCGCAAACAGCTAGCCGCTTCTGTATCACTGTCGACCATGCGTCAGGTCGACCGGCGTCAGCCGTCGCGTCAAGTCGAAGTAACGCTTCCGAAACATCGTCGAACGGGTCTACCGCCGGGCGTAGCGTATCTGTCGACAGCACGCGCTGTGTGCTGCCGAGCCAGTTGTTCACAGACCTGTTTGGTAGAGTTTGCACAGCACATGATCAAAATCTAGAACTGACCGCGCAAAAGGGCGAAATTCACTGGCCACCGTGTTGGTTGCAAAATATTCCGATTCGCAAGTCTCCATGTACACACAAGCCCAAGGCAGCGAACGCCTCATCAGGATTCACTTCAGCCCTGGTGCCTACGACCGTGCAGCAAGCTATGCCGATGTTTCCACTACCTACTGGCCATGGCCAACCCTCGATGTACTACGCCCGCAACTCGACATCCCGGTGATCAATACGGGGCGACAGTACAACCTACCACCCGAGCCCTACGGCATAGTATTCAACGACATGGAGGGACTACACGCATTGGCAGACGAGCGTGGTCAAATCATGTTGACATCGGGCATCGAGATGCCCCTGGTTGTGTACCGCGGGCAAACGCAAGAGCACCTGCCCTGTTTGCCCAGCTTGGCACGCCTGACAAGGCTTGAAGAGCAGTTGCTGGCGTTGTGCCGGTGTGTTGCGTTCGAAGACGCTATTGGTAGCCATCCCTTTGTGCAGATCAGCGAGCAGGCCCGTCTGTTTGATGCACCGCTGTATATCGACAAAGAGGGGATGGCCCAACACTACGGACTATCAACAAATTTGTTGGATGCGACAAACAACTTTGACGTTGCCAGCTTTTTTGCCACCTGCCACTGGGATAACAACAGTCGAAGTTACCAACCGGTCAAGTTTGCAGCACAGCCCGGTGTTCTGTACCGTTTAACACCAGCCTTTTTTGTTGGAATGCATGATTCCGCCGAATTCCGTCATGTCGGATGGCAGCCACTTTACCGGCCCGAGCAGCAAAGGGCGTGTGCCCTGCGAGTCAAAAAGGGCCATGACTTTGCACAACTGCCCACCGTGCAAAAGGTGCGATTCAGACAATCAGCAAAAGTGTCATATCGCATTTGGAAAAGTTTTGACGAAGGCCGTACCTTGTTCCCCAAGGACGCAGCTGCAGAGCTTGCCGATCAAGCCAAACGCATAATGGTGTTTACCCGAGCGCAGCTTGACCAAGCTTGGATACGGTTGGATGATTGGCACGGTATTGTTACCAATACCGGGCAGCGCCAAAGGGTTGAAAAAGACGCTGCCCTTGAAATAGCTGCCATTCCGATTTTGTCTTGGGATGGGTTGGATGTAATACGTGACGAGAATCAAATGCGCAGCCAACTGCAAGGCATATTGGAAAAGGTGCGCTATCGACTGGCGGCGTACGCGTAGGCATTTAAAGTGACGTTGACCACCTTGCCTTGTCCGTGTTCGATGTCGAACGACACAAGCTGGGCACTTACAGCGTTGGCTGGCGCAGCAGCATTCGGTCGACCCATCCAACGAGATCGCTTATGCTCTATCCTTAGAGGAGTGACCAATCTTTTCAGGGACGGCGACCGCATCAAAGCTAGCATGCATTTGGCTGAATTTTGCACCATCCCATCGAAAACAATGTTTAAAAACACAGTTATCTGTGAGGTAAAACCCTTAAAATTACCATCATGGTAACTTTTTATGTTATTTCGGAGTACAGTTCAACACTGCCCACCACGGGAGGTGGTGAAAAGGTGGTGGGCGGACCGTTGTATCACTTGGAGCGTGTGAAGTCGATTGCCAGAGACGGGACAGGGCTATCTTTGTGGACGAAAGACTGCGTTAAGGACGTTCGTGAACTGGGGTGGGATCACAGCGATGTTATTGATTTGATTCAGCGACTTGGCGATACCGACTATATTGATTCAGAGTGGTGTGAAAACGGCAAAGGTGCGTGGGCTGCCTGCGACGCATATCGCATTGAGGTGAAGGAATGGGTCCCTACTGCGGGTAGAGACATGAAGATGAGTTATTTCGTGAAGTTTGCAATTAACAAACTTGGCACGATGGTGTTGACGGTTTCCTGTCACACCTAAATATGGGGATGAAAATGGATACCAATGAGCTTTGCTCAATTTGTGGTGAAGGTCACGTGACGACTCACGTGGATCAGGTTGAGAGTGAGTACAAGGGAAATACGGCACTTGTGTCTATGCACTACAAGACCTGCAATGTCTGCGGGTCCGATTTCGCGGGTGCAGACGAAAGTCGGTTGAATAAGCGTGCAGTTTTGGCTTTTCGTAAAGCTGTTGATGGTTTGCTGACTGGCGCTGAAATTTGCGCTTTGCGTGATCGTTACGGCATAAATCAGAAGCAGGCGTCACGTCTGTTTGGCGGCGGTCCTGTGGCTTTCAGCAAGTATGAAAACGATGATGTTGCACATTCGGAGTCAATGGATAAGCTGCTTCGGCTAGTCTTGAAGAACGAATTCGCATTCTGGTCATTGGTTGAGCAAGAGGGTATGCAGGCAGAACTAGCTTCGAAGCGAGTGCTCGCGACGCCAGGCGGGTTTAAGACGGCGGCTACAAACGTGTTCGTTGTCCAATTTGGTGGAGGGAGTTTCACTCCTACTCGAATCGCCGCACCGCACCCTTATCAACCTCCGATCCGATCTGATGCGGAGCTGCAATGGAAGTAGTGGATGTGCGACCGAAACTGACATCTTTTCGTGCGACGCGTTTCCATGGGGAAAACGCAGTCTCAGGCCACATGTCCCAGCCGTTGGTTTTGGAGCTAACTCAGACCATTGAGGTTGTGTTGGGGGTATCCACGGGGCAGGAAAATCATTTGCAAGCCATGGTAAAGATTGACTTGGTTGCGATTGCAAAGCAATCCGATACTGGAGCCAAAGCCGCTGAGTTCGCTGCAGGATATGAGGCCAAGTATGACTATGCACCAGCTGTCGTGGAGGAGCAATTGACCGCATTGCTAGATCAAGAGGCGTACCAGTACATGCTGGTTGCGCAGTCTTTTCCGCTGGCAATGACACATTTCCGCAGAGAACTACAGGCGTTTGGAATTGATGCGCGTGAGTTGCCGTTGGGAATGTAAGCACGCTGAGTAAGTTTTAATCAGTGGTTTTCCTATCTGTCGAAGATTCATCGGGTGCGTGCTGGTGCATCTGCGGACGGTAGAAAGTTGCCGCGCATTGGAGCTGAAGTCATCAGGATCTCGCCAACTCATCTGCTCGTTTCAATGGATGGGTGGGAGGTTTGTCGAACTACGGCGAGGAGATGTAATTGGCTCTTTCCGACGTTGACGCATACAGGGCCTTGGACTCGAACGTTTTGATCTGCTCCAATGGGTAAACAACCTTCTTGGACAATTTCAGAAAACGGGGACCGCGACCTTCGCTTCGCCAGCGCTGTAACGTCTTCGGACTGACGTTCCACATTTCAGCAAGTTCTCGTTCGGTTAGATTCAATTTGGACATTGCTTTCTCCACACAAAAATCGGACTTGCATTCAGGCGTAGAAAGGCCAGAATAGCAAGTAGAAGGACCGAGAATTTGAGTGAGGTGTGGTGGTAATCTGCGGATCGCTGAAAACCACCCCGCATTAGAGCGACAGCTATTGGCAACGATTCGATGCACGCGCCCGTTTCAATGGTTGGTTGGGAAGTGTGTCGAACTCCACCACCAGAATTTAAAGCCCCACTTGTTTTGCAGGTCGGGGCTTTGTCATGATCGGATGGACATTGCATGATTGGCCAGTTCGGTGTGCAGCGCGGCACCCCTTTTCAGGTCACTCCTCAGCTTGCTTTTTGCCACACCAGGAAAGCCCTTAAGTCACGGTGATTGATTCACGTGGACATATTTTCTTTTCTCTAAATTTGCTTATACTGTACAAAAAAGCAGTATTGTGGGAAAATATTTTTGGATGTACACGAATCGATCAAAAGGTGCCCAGCACGGGGACATGGATAGCGGAGCCTATCGCGCAAGGGACTGCGAGAGACCTAGTCGCTCCTTTGTGTGGAGCAAACCAGCAGGCGTCCATCAAAAATGGATTGGCGATGCGGTACCACCGCTGATCGCGTATCAACTCGCGAACGTTTGCGCGTGGATTCTCACAGGCTCTAGGCCACCCGTTGAGTGCGCAATATTACCGATGACTCACCTGAAAGCCTCAGATCTCTTGAGCGCGCCACAGGCCCCAATACAACGCACTCTTGAGGAATTGACCCCCAGCACGTAGCAGACAGACAACTCAATTCCATCCACCCAAAGTATCGCCTCACTAAGGCGTCATTGTTTGACTGATTGATCAATCTTCGTCAGCGCCCTCTTTCGGTTCAAGTGGAACAGTCCAAGTGACCTGGTGAATGCAGTTCGATACGGCCAAGCGCCCGATGGTCACCTTCTCAACGCTCCCGTCCATACGAAAGTTGAAAGCTCTTGACCTTGTTCCTGTGGCTAAATCGACTATCGTCACCGGTGCTGCAAAGCTGTTATTGGCAGTTGGCCTTGAAAACGCGCCTTTGCAAAGCCCGCTGACCAATAGAAGCAGGTCCTTTGGGATTTCCCACAGTTCATATCGTGCCGCAGTTTTCGATTGGCCCGTTCGCACGTCAAATGCTCGCAAGACAATAATCCGGTCGTACTGATTGAGGTGATGAACAACCTTCGTTGCGGCTTCGGTGCCCCTTTCTGGGTCGCCGACGATGTTCCGTGGTCGATGTCAACTATCCTGACCGCTCGGCGACAACTATCCTGGCCGGTGGAAGCGGGGAATGAATTCGGTTGTTTATTTGGTTGTTCGAGCCTTTCGCGCAGGAGGGGCATGCCCCTCCTGCGCGGCGCGCCGGCGGTA
>CAIYMN010000357.1 GCA_903927295.1 uncultured beta proteobacterium
ACCGTGATGGCTGGCATTCTGGTGCTAACCGCCTTCGCGCTGGTGCTGGACGAAGTGGTGGGGCGCATCGAAAGTCACCTGATGAAGTGGCAACCGCGCTCGGGTGAGACAGAAAAGCTGTAATCAAAAGGCCACCAGCGCTTTTGACGGACATCGGTGTTGTCATACCGGGCTCGACCCGGTATCCAGTGTTTGCGGGCACTGGATTGCGGATCAAGTCCGCAATGACAAAAATTCATGTTTCGGATTGAGGACCGGGCTAGTCCTTTTCGTGTGGCTGTGGTCGGTTCTGCAATCCTCTAAAAACGCTCATCCAGCCACTTCTTCAACTCGGCAAAAACCGGCTCGGCATCGAGCTCGTTGAATATCTCATGGTAGAGCGTCTCAAAGCAGTGTGACGTCACGACCTGTTTGGGCGCCGCAGCCGCAAAGGCGCGGCTGCCAGCCGGGTTGACCAGCTTGTCGGCACCAGCGTAGAGCAAGAGGGTGGGCACCGTCCAGTTCGGTGCCAGTGCCACAGTGGCGGGTCCGTCATCCGCAATAAAGCGCGCCAGCCGGGCCGAAATGCGGTCGTGCACCAGCTTGTCGGCACGGTAGGCCGCAACGACCGCTGGGTCATGCGAGATCATGGAAGGGTCAAGCCCATTGCCCACGCGCAAATCCGGTGCAATTTTCGGCAGCACCGAAACCAGGAGTTTCTGAAAAGCACTCAAGCCCGGGTCCAAAGCGGGTGACGACAGCACCAGCGCCTCGACCGGCCGCATCGCCAGCGATACAAAACGCGCCGCGACCAGGCCACCCATGCTGTGCCCGAGCAATATCAGGGGCGTCTTGGCGTTCATGCGCAGACGCGTGCTGTCGACAATGTCAGCCAGATCGTCGAGCAGGCGATGCGCTGTAGGCAAACCACCACGCACACCACCGGACTCACCATGACCGTATTGGTCCGGACCCCGTACTGCGAAGCCCCAGCTGTTGAGCCGGCGTGCCACGTGGTCATAGCGCCCGGCGTGTTCGCCCAGACCATGTACCAGCAGAACGACGCCGCGCATCCGCTGGCCCTCTTCCAGCGGCCAATCCTGAATGGCAAGATTGTCCCCGTCAACGGCAACAAAAGTGGAGAGCGTGCTTTCGGTATTCATCAGAAATTAGGCGACCGTGGCGCGTATCATGCCACGTTCGCTATACGATTGGACCCTGTGGACAACAGAAATTTTCAGCTACATCGCCGTCACTGCATGGCTCTGGCAGCATCGCTCTGTGTCGCCAGCCAGCAAGGCCTGGCTCAGGCGCGCCGCTTGCTGCGCATCTCGACGCCAGCGGTGCCGGATGACTGGCATGCACGCATGTGGACGGTGTTCAGGGACCAGCTGGTAAAGACGCTGCCGGGGCAATTCGATGTGCAGATCAGTCTGAACGCATCCCTCTTCAAACAGGGTACCGAGCCGGTGGCCATGGCGCGCGGCAATCTGGAAATGACGACAATTTCCGCCTTCGACATTGCCAAACTGGTGAGCGAATTCTCGATCTTCACCGCCGGCTACATCATCCGCGACCCGGTGCACCTGATGAAGGTGTTCAACGGACCGATTGGCGAGGAACTGTTCAAGCTGGTTAGTCAGAAGATGGATATCACGGTGCTGGCGCCGATTTACTATGGCACGCGCCAGCTTAACCTGCGTGACGTGCGCAAGGTCAACACGCCAGCGGACCTCAAGGGCGTGAAGCTGCGCATGCCGGGAAGCAAGGAGTGGCTGTTTCTGGGTGAAGCGCTGGGTGCCACGCCCACGCCGCTGGCCTTTGGCGAGGTCTACATGGGCCTGCGCACCGGCACGATTGACGCTCAGGACAATCCACTGCCCACCGTGAAAAGTGCCAAGTTTTATGAGGTCACGAAGCAGATCACACTCACCAGTCATCTGGTGGACGTGCTTTTCATTGGGGTTTCGAACAAGCTGTGGGACAGTCTGAGCGCTGACCACAAGAACAAGCTCCGGAGTGCGGCTCAGGCCGGTGCCAGCTATAACAATGAGAACCGCATCGCGGACGAGAAGGAATTGATCAGCTACTTCAAAGGCCAGGGTCTGAGCATCAGCACGCCCGACCTGGAGGCCTTCCGCAAGTCGGTGCAAGCCACCTACCTGCAATCCGAATACGCCAGGCTCTGGCCTAAAGGATTGCTGGAACGCATCAACGCCACAAAGTAACAGCCGATGTTGAAACGATCGGAAGACTTGCCAGATCAGTCATTGCGAGCGCAGC
>CAIYMN010000358.1 GCA_903927295.1 uncultured beta proteobacterium
ACTCCATGTCAATCGGAGATAGAACGTGACACTGAACGTGATTTCAATCTGCAAATCGTTTGGACGGCGCAAGGCGCTCGACGATGTCAGCCTGCAGGTTGCCGCCGGTGAATTCGTGGCTCTGCTCGGCCCGAACGGTGCGGGCAAAACCACGCTGTTTCAAATACTTTCCGGCCTCTTTATTGCCGACCACGGGCAGGCCCTGATTGGCGACGCTGATATCGGCAAAGCGCCGATTGCGGCGCTGGCCCAACTGGGCATCGTGTTCCAGCAACCGGCACTGGATCTGGACCTCAGCGTGGCTGCCAATTTGCAGTTTCAGGCTGATCTGCACGGCATCGCGCGAATTGAAGCCCACCGGCGTATCGCCGCCTGCCTGTCACGCTTTGGACTGACCGAGCGCGCCAATGACGCAGCGCGGGTCTTGTCCGGTGGCAACCGGCGCAAGGTGGAACTGGCGCGCGCCCTGCTGACACAACCCAGGCTGCTACTGATGGACGAAGCCACCGTCGGCATTGACCCGGCTTCGCGCATGCAGATCATTGCCGACGTCAAGGCCCTGTGCAAGGAACAGAACATGGCCGTGCTATGGGCCACGCACCTGGTCGATGAGGCCGATGGCGCTGATCGCATCGTGGTGATGGCCAAGGGCCGGGTGCAATTCGATGGGCTGGCAGCGCAGTTGATGGGCAGCCAGCAAAGTGCAAGCTTGACCGACGCCTTCTTGCGTCTGACCAACTAAACCCGAGTGGAGCGTGAATTCATGACGAACAATATTCCGAGTCGGCGCAGCGCCTGCGCTGTTGTCCTCGCAATCACACTGTCGGCGGGCCTGAGCACGCAGGCGGCGGCCAAGCAGACCGGCGAAGTCTTCATCTCCAGCGAAAAGGACCATGTGATCACGGTACTCGATGGCAAGACCCAGAAGCAGGTCGCCTTGATCAAGGCTTGCAAGCGCCCGCGCCACATGCGCTTGACACAGGACAGCCTGCGCCTGATCGCAGTCTGCGGCGACGACGGCAACGCCATCGTGGTCGATGTCGCGAGCAAGAAAGTGATCGACAAGATCAAGTTGCAGGAAGGCGTCGAAGTATTCGATCTGTCGCCCGACGGCAAGAAACTCTACTTTTCCAACGAAGACTCCGCTTCGATCGTGGCAGTCGATCTTGTCAGCAAGAAAGTGATCAAGCAGATCAAGGTCGGTGAAGAACCTGAAGGCGTGCTGGTAACGCCTGACGGCAAGACGCTGTACGCGACCTCCGAAGTGGCCAGCCTGGTCCACGTGATCGATCTTGCCAGCGGCAAGATTGTCAAGAATATCGAGGTCGGCAAACGACCGCGTCGCCTGGCGCTGACGCCCGACGGCAAGGAACTCTGGGTGACCAACGAAATGAGCGCATCGGTCAGCATTCTGCGCACCAGCGACCACACGGTCGCTGAAACCCTGAAGTTCGAAGCCAGGGGCTTCCGCCCCGACGACATTACACCCGTCGGCATTACGCTGTCGGTTGACGGCAAGACCGCCTTCATCGCGCTGGGTCGGGCCAACCATGTGGCAGTGGTTGATGTGGCGAGCCGCAAGGTGCGCAGCCTGATTCTGGTCGGCAAGCGTGCCTGGGGCCTGGCTGTCTCACGTGACAACAGCACGCTGTATGTCGCTAATGGCATGTCGGATGATGTCTCGGTGGTCGATGTGGCGAGCGGTCGCGCCCTGAAAACAGTCAAGGCCGGCCGTGTTCCGCACAGTGTGGTGATCGATGACTGAGGCGCACGGTTCATTGCCGCGCGGCTGGCGGGCGCTGGCCTGTGCCCTGCTGGGTACTGTCAGTTTTGCAGCAGCGTCGCGCGAACTGACGATCGGTGTTGTCTATGCGCCGGAGGATGCCCGTTATGAAGCGAAGCGACTG
>CAIYMN010000359.1 GCA_903927295.1 uncultured beta proteobacterium
GCCAGGCTGCCGAGGATGCCGATAAACGCAAGCAGAATCAGGTATTTCATGGACGGGATTATCCCGTGAACGCGCGCTTCAGGTTCTGGTTGATGACAGCGGCTGCTTTGCTGGCGGTCGCACTTACCCTTGCATTGGGGCGTTGGCAACTGTCGCGCGCAGCCCAGAAGGAAGCAATTCAGGCGAGCATCGACGGCGGCGCTGCCATGCCCAGACTGCCAGGCCAGGCTCTGGCGGCGCGTGCGGATCAACTCCTGCAGCTGCATCGCGTGGTACTGTTGCGGGGTCGCTGGCTGGCGCAGCACACGGTGTATCTCGACAACCGCCAGATGAACAACAAGCAGGGGTTTTATGTTGTGACACCGATGCAATTGGAGGGCAGTACCGACGTCGTCCTGGTGCAGCGCGGCTGGGTCGCCAGGAATTTCATCGATCGCACGTTGCTGCCAAAGATTGAAACTCCAGCAACTGACGTTGAAATCGAGGGGAGAATTGCACCGCCCCCGTCCAAACTGTTTGAGTTTGAAGCGCACGATACCGGGCTGATCCGGCAAAATCTGGAGATGAACAGTTTTGCTTCAGAAATCGGTACGCCTTTGCCAGGCGTTTCTGTGCAACAGTTGGGCCCGGCCAGTGAAGGTTTGTTACGTGACTGGCCGGCGGCTGAAACCGGCGTGGAAAAGCACTACGGCTACGCTTTCCAGTGGTTTGCGCTGAGTGCCTTGTTCGCGATTCTTTATGTCTGGTTTCAAATTGTTAGACGATTCATCCTCCCTCGCCGCACCTGAAATTCCTGCAAGCAGGCATGCCGGTTCAAGCGATCAACCCCTGGGCCTGACGGTCCATTCCCTGCCTTCGCCCGACCACGTCCTGCAGCATGATTCCCGGCGCGTCCGTAGCGGCCGCTGGAAGATGATGCTGGTGTTTCTCGTGTGTGCCGCGCCGGTGCTGGCCTCGTACATTACTTACTACTGGGTGCGACCTGAGGGGCGGCGCAATTTTGGTGAACTGATAGAGCCGCAGCGGGCGTTGCCCGACTTGTCTGGCGTGAGTCTGACCGGTCAGAGAGTCAATCTGAAGACACTCAAAGACCAATGGCTGTTGGTCAGCGTGGCGGGCGGTGGCTGCAACGAGCTCTGTGGCCGTCATTTGTACCTGCAGCGCCAGATGCGTGAAGGCCTGGGCAAGGACAAAGACCGCCTTGACTGGGTTTGGCTCGTTTCCGACGAGACCGAAGTGCCTTCCAGCCTGCTGCCAGCACTCAAAGAGGCAACTGTGCTGCGCGTTGCGCAAGCGGGTCTGTCAGCCTGGCTGAGCCCTGCGGCAGGCCGTCAGATCGCCGACCACTTGTACCTGGTGGATCCTATGGGCAACTGGATGATGCGTTTCCCGGCAGATCTTGATGTTTCCGGCGCTGCGCGGGCCAGGCGTGATCTGGAGCGCTTGCTGCGCGCCTCGGCCTCCTGGGATCAGCCTGGGCGTGAGCCAGTGCGTTAAGGGATGATTCATCATGCACACCCTCTATGACTTCTCACCGCTGCTAAAAATCATGCTGCTGGGCGCATTGCTGGCACTGCTGCCCTTGCTCTGGATCGGCTATCGGCGGCGTCGCGGACAGAGCATGCCGTGGGGCCAGGCCCTCACGCTGCTGACGCTATTTCTCACGTTCGATCTGATTCTGTTCGGTGCCTTCACGCGCCTGACAGACTCGGGCCTGGGCTGTCCGGACTGGCCGGGCTGTTATGGCAGCACCAGTCCGGTCGGCGCCCACGCCGATATTTTGGCTGCACAGAGCGCCATGCCCAGCGGCCCGGTGACGCAAGGCAAGGCCTGGGTGGAGATGATTCACCGTTATCTGGCCACTGCCGTCGGCGCACTGATCACGGTACTGATGGCAGGCGCGTGGATCGGTCGTTTCAGGTCGGTGCGAACTGGATCAGCCAATGCGCTTAGCCCCTGGTGGCCGACCCTCACATTGATCTGGGTTTGTATTCAGGGCGCCTTCGGTGCCTTGACGGTCACGATGAAGCTGTTCCCCATCATTGTGACGCTGCATTTGCTGTCCGCTCTGGTGTTGCTGGCGATGCTGTGCTGGCAGGCGGTGCGCCTGGACCAACTTGCAGGTGGCCGGACGGCAATATCGACGAATACTGCTTTGCGTGGCTTGATGCGCCTCTCCGCCGCCGCTCTCTTGCTGCAGATTGCACTGGGTGGCTGGGTCAGCGCCAACTATGCTGTGCTGGCCTGCAGCGACTTTCCGCGCTGTCAGGGTAGTTGGTGGCCGCTCATGGACTTTGAGCAGGGCTTTGCGCTTTGGCGACCGCTAGGCCTGACGTACCGTGGTGATTTCCTCAATTTTTCCGCCCTGACGGCGATTCACTATGTGCATCGGCTGGTGGCTTGCATCGTCTTGCCGCTGCTCGGTTTGCTGGCATGGCGCCTGAACGCGGTCACGGAGTTGCGCAAATGTTCGCGCTGGCTTGCAGCGCTCACAGGTCTGCAACTGGCGACCGGTCTGAGCAACGTCGTGCTGGACTGGCCGTTGCTTGCTGCGCTCCTGCATACGGGCGGTGCAGCGGCGCTGTTGCTGGCATTGACCTGGGCGCTCGCTTCGAGCCGAAGCCCATGAGAACGGAGCCCGTCATTGCCAGCGCATCCGTGGTACGGCAGTTCTACGCCTTGACCAAACCGCGCGTGATTCAGTTGATCGTGTTTTGCGCGCTGATCGGCATGCTACTGGCCGTACCCGGTTTGCCGTCCTGGACTGAGTTCCGACTCGCACTGCTGGCCTGTCTCGGTATCTGGCTGGTGGCAGGTGCCGCTGCAGCGTTCAACTGCATTGTTGAAAAAGGCATTGACGCCCGCATGAAGCGCACAGCCTGGCGCGCCACGGCCCGAGGTGAGTTGGCAGATTGGCAGACGCTGCTGTTTTCCGCCGTGCTTTGCGGCGCTGGGTGTGTGCTGCTCTACCTCTGGGTGAATCCGCTCACCATGTGGCTGACCCTTGCCACTTTCATTGGTTACGCCGTGGTTTACACCGTGATCCTGAAACCGCTGACACCGCAGAATATCGTGATCGGCGGCGCTTCCGGTGCCATGCCGCCGGTGCTGGGCTGGGCCGCCATGGCCGGCGACGTGGGTCCCGAAGCACTCATCCTGTTTCTGATCATCTTCCTCTGGACGCCACCGCACTTCTGGGCATTGGCCCTGTACCGTGTCGAGGACTACCGCAAGTCGGGATTGCCGATGCTGCCGGTCACGCACGGCAACCAGTTCACACGTCTGATGGTCTTGCTCTACACGCTGATTCTGTTTGCTGCCTGCCTGATGCCTTACATCTACGGCATGAGTTCGTGGCCTTATCTGACCGCAGCGATAATTCTAAGTACTGGTTTTTGTCTCTATGGCTTCTATCTCTGGCGAGATTATTCGGATGAACTCGCACGAAAAACGTTTCGGTATTCATTGCTGCATCTGAGTCTGTTATTTGCCGCGCTGATGCTGGACCACTACCTCTTCTGATCGCCCATATGAACAAACGAAATGCCCTCAAATGGATCGCGTCGTCGCTCGGACTGACCGCAGCGGGCACACTGCTTTCGGCGTGTTCCGAAAAGAAGCCAGGCTTCGCAGCCATCGATATCACCGGTGCGGAATACGCTCTCAATTTTGCTCTGACCGATCACAACGGACGGCCTCGCAGCCTGCAAGACTTTGCCGGCAAGGTGGTGGTGCTGTTTTTTGGCTATACCCAGTGCCCCGACGTCTGCCCGACTTCCATGCTGGAACTGGTCGAGGTCAAGAAGTTGCTGGGCAAGCAGGGCGAGCTTGTGCAGGCGCTGTTTGTCACGGTCGACCCGGCGCGCGACACGCCGGAAGTGTTGAAAGCGTATATGGAAAATTTCGACCCCAGCTTTCTCGCGCTGTACACCACGCCCGACAAGCTTGAAGTTCTGGCCAAGGACTACAAGGTTTACTACAAGAAGGTCGAAGGCCCGACGCCTACCAGTTACAGCGTGGACCATTCGGCTGGCAGCTATGTTTACGATACGCAGGGCAAGCTTCGTCTGTACACGCGTTACGGCAGTGGTGCCACTTTGCTGGCGGCCGACATCAAGTTGCTGTTGCAGTAATGGTCGAAATCCGATCGCAGGCATCAGCAAGGTGAAAAAAAACGGCATCCGAAGATGCCGTCCCTGATCAGGCCGCAAGGCCTGGAGTTGATTAGCGCTTTTTGGCGGCGCTGGTTGCCACCTTGACGGCCTGGTTGGACAGGTTGGTGAAGTTGGCTTCAGCCATTTCAGCGGCCTTCATGGCCGAACCCTTGGCCGACTCAATGGCTTGTTGGCTTGCGCTCAATGCGGTCTTGAAGGCGGCGACAGCCGATTCGGTTCCAGCAGGTGCATTCTTGGCGAGATTTTCCACAACGCCGTTGAATGCGTCTTGCGCTTGAGCCAGCTTGGCCTCCACAGACTTGCTGAAGTCGGCGCTTGATTCAGTTGCGATGGCGTAAACATGACGGCCGTAGGCCAGGGACTTTTCCGCTGCGGGTTGAAACAGGCTGCTTTGCAGGGCAAACACTTGCTGAGCATCCTTAGCGCCCAGAACTGCCTGGAATTGACTGAATGCATCACCCAGAACCGCCTTGGAGGTGGCCAGATTGAGTTCAACCAGCTTTTCAAATCCGGCGTAGGCGTTGGTGGTCAGTGCTTCGAGTGCCTGAGCATTGGTTTTCGTAGAAGCGGTGAATTGTTCGACGGTGAAGTTCATTTTGAATTCCTTGATAAGTGGAGCATCGGGTTAAGCATTGCTTCAGTGATTTATGGTGCACTGCAGCATAAGGCGAATTATAGGGATGATTACGGTTCAAGCAAGCATTTTGCTGCGCTGCAGCAATCATTAGGGACGTCGCCCTAGGAATCGGGATCGTCGGCGTTGCAGGTGGTGTCGGTCCGATCTGTGTAGACTCGGCCCACTGATCTACACAAGGAGACAAAATGCCAATTACCAAGGGTTATCAGCAACTGGTGGCCGAGGCCATGGCCGAGGTGACGACCTATTCTGTCGCCCAGGTGCAGGCGCGCCTGAACGACCCCAGCGTTCAGATCGTCGATATCCGCGATATCCGCGAACTGGCCGACGGCACTGTGCTGGGCGCCTTCCATGCGCCACGTGGCATGCTTGAATTCTGGGTTGATCCGCAATCGCCCTACCACAAGCCACTGTTTGCCAACGAGTCCAAAGAGTTCATCCTGTTTTGCGGTGCCGGCTGGCGTAGCGCGCTGGCAACCAAGGCCTTGCAGGACATGGGCATGAGCAATGTGGCGCACATTGACGGTGGCTGGACTGGCTGGGTCAAGCAGGGTGCACCGACCGAGACGCTGGAGCAGCAAAAAGCACGACGCACCAAGAAGAACTGAGTTGCGGCCGTCGCCTGATGAAATTTGACGCTGTTCTGTTTGACTGCGACGGTGTGCTGGTTGACAGCGAACCGATCACCAATGGTGTCCTGCGCGAATTGCTGGCCGAGGCCGGCTGGGTCCTGACTCCGCAGGAATGCATGCGCATATTCATTGGCAGGACCTTGCGCGAGGAGCGCGCCCTGATCGAGTCCAACACGGGCCAGCCAATGACCGATGCCTGGCTGTCGCTGTTCTATGAGCGCCGTAATCGGGAACTTGAGGCGGGTCTGGAAATCGTTGCCGGGGCCCAAGCAGCGGTGGCCGCAGCCCATCAACGTACCGGGGAGCGCATCGCCTGCGCTTCCGGCGCAGACCGATTCAAAGTCGAAATGCAGTTGTCCAAGGTCGGGCTGATCAGCTTCTTTGCGGGTCGCATTTTCAGTGGACATGAGATGGCGCGCTCCAAGCCCGCGCCCGACGTCTATCTGGCAGCTGCACAACACCTGCA
>CAIYMN010000360.1 GCA_903927295.1 uncultured beta proteobacterium
CAGGGTCATCAGGGTGGCGCCGGAACGCAACATGCTCAGAGAGTCGGCCCGGTAGACCTGATCGGCATGGATGTTCTTCCAGACTTCGACAATGTTGCGCACGCTGGCGTCGAAATCATCGGCACCACAGGCCAACGCTGTTGCGTTGATGGCACCGGCCGAGGTGCCGGTGATGATGGGAAAGGGATTGGGCTCGTGCAGCGCGCCACAGGCCTTGCGGATATCGGCAATGGCCTCCAGAACGCCAACCTGATAGGCGGCACGGGCACCACCGCCACTGAGTATCAGTGCGGTTGACGCTGTTGCAGCGCAATAATTTGGCATGAAAACATTATCCACTGACTCATGGGGGCAAGCCATTGTTCGCTAGACTACAGGCCTTCAGGAGTAATCAATGGCAGTGACAGAACAGATGATCATGGACGCGCTCAAGAGCGTCGTCGATCCCAACACCGGACGCGATTTTGTGTCCGCCAAGGCAATCAGGAACTTCACCCTTCAGGGCGGCGACGTGGCCTTCGATGTGGAACTGGGTTACCCGGCGAAGAGCCAGGTGGCGGGTTTTCGATCGGCGCTGATCGCTGCTGCCCGCAGCGTGGCAGGCGTCGGCAACGTGTCGGTCAACGTGAGCAGCAAGATCGCAGCTCATGCCGTGCAGCGCGGTGTGCAGCTTTTGCCCAAGGTAAAAAATATTGTGGCCGTGGCCTCCGGCAAGGGCGGTGTTGGCAAGAGCACGACCGCTGTTAACCTGGCGCTGGCGTTGGCCGCCGAGGGTGCCAGTGTCGGCTTGCTCGATGCCGATATCTATGGTCCCAGCGTTCCGATGATGATGGGTATCGAAGGCAGGCCCGAGAGCATCGACGGCCAGACCATGGAGCCGCTGGAGAACTACGGTGTGCAGGTGATGTCCATCGGCTTTCTGGTGGCGCAGGACGAAGCCATGATCTGGCGCGGTCCGATGGCCACACAGGCGCTGGAGCAGCTGTTGCGCCAGACGAACTGGCGCGATCTGGACTATCTCATTGTCGATATGCCACCCGGTACCGGTGACATCCAGTTGACGCTGTCGCAGCGCGTCCCCATGACCGGTGCGGTGGTGGTCACGACGCCGCAGGACATCGCCCTGCTTGATGCCAGGAAGGGCATCAAGATGTTTGAAAAAGTCGGCGTGCCCATCCTCGGCATTGTGGAAAACATGGCGGTCCACGTCTGCAGCCAGTGCGGTCATGTGGAACACATCTTTGGCGCCGACGGTGGCAGGAAGATGGCCGCTGAATACGGCATGGATTACCTTGGCGCCTTGCCGCTGGACATCCAGATCCGTTTGCAGGCCGACAGCGGCAAGCCGACCGTGGTGTCAGCACCCGACAGCGAGGTGGCCGGAATCTACAGGGCCGTGGCACGCCAGGTTGCAGTTTCGATTGCCGCCAAAAACAAGGATTTTTCCAGCAAGTTCCCGACCATCAAGATTTCCAAAGACACCTGAGAGGGGTCCCTGGTGGACACTGTCAGTCGCAATTCGGCGCAAGGTCGCACGCAACTCAAGGGGCGTCAGCCGGACCCGATGGCGCTGCGGGAGGTGCGAGAGCTGATTGGCGCGGCACCGCCGGACGGTCATCGGCGCGATCGGTTGATCGAGTATCTGCACCAGCTCAATGATCACTACCGCGCTCTGTTCGAGCGTCACCTGGTGGCGCTGGCCCACGAGATGCGACTGGCACTGGCGCAAGTCCACGAGGTCGCGAGCTTCTACCACCACTTCCAGATCCTGCGTGACGACCAGGTGGCGCCAGCCTTGACCGTTCGGGTCTGTGCTGGACTGAGTTGCGCCATGGCCGGTTCTGCCTCTTTGCGCGCAGGCATGGAGGCGGTGCAGGAGCCATCGCTGCGGGTGCTTTCTGCCCCGTGTCTGGGGCGTTGCGAGCAGGCACCTGCTGTGCTGGTCGGTCAGCGCGCGTTAGCACACGCCAGTCAGGCGGCTTTGCTCGATGAGGTCAGTGCGGAGTTGAGGCGTACGCAAGTCAACACCGGTATCCCGAATGGCACCGATTTGATCACCTACCAATCCTACCGGCAGCAGGGCGGTTACGCCCTGGCTGCCGCAGTGGTCAACGGCGAGCAGGATGCCGAGGGTGTGATTGCCGGGATGGAAGACTCGGGTCTGCGCGGTTTGGGTGGCGCCGGTTTTCCGGCGGGACGCAAGTGGCGCATCGTGCGCGAGCAGGACGCACCGCGCCTGCTGGCTGTCAACATCGATGAGGGGGAGCCCGGTACTTTCAAGGACCGCACTTACCTGGAGCGCGACCCGCATCGCTTTCTCGAAGGCATGCTGATTGCGGCGCAGGTTGCTGGCACCGAGGCCTGCTACATCTATCTGCGTGACGAGTACCACGATGCACGGCACATGCTGGCGCGTGAGATCGCGGCCTTGCTGGCCGACCCGCCTTGTCCATTGCCCCACATAGAGCTGCGCCGCGGTGCCGGTGCCTATGTTTGCGGCGAAGAGTCGGCCATGATCGAGAGCATCGAGGGCAAACGCGGTGAGCCGCGCCTGCGTCCGCCCTATCTCGCACAGGTCGGTCTGTTTGGCAGGCCGACGCTGGAACACAATTTTGAAACCCTGTACTGGGTACGCGAAATCCTTGAGAAAGGGCCAAAGTGGTTCAAGAGCTTTGGTCGTCAGGGGCGCCACGGATTGCGCTCCTTCAGCGTCAGCGGTCGCGTGAAGCAGCCTGGTGTCAAGCTGGCGCCGGCGGGCATCAGCGTGCAGGAGTTGATTGACGAGTACTGTGGTGGCATGGCCGACGGGCACCGCCTGTATGCCTACCTGCCTGGTGGTGCCTCGGGCGGCATTCTGCCGGCCAGTCTGAACCACCTGGCACTCGACTTTGACACCTTGCAGCCCTACGGCAGTTTTATCGGCTCGGCTGCGGTGGTCGTGCTCAGTCAGCATGACAGCGCGCGTGATGCAGCACTCAACGCGATGCAGTTTTTTGCCGCCGAGAGTTGTGGCCAGTGCACGCCCTGTCGCCTTGGCACCGCCAAGGCTGCCGCCCTGATGCAGGCACCGGTCTGGGACATGAGGACGCTCGGTGACTTGTGCACGGTCATGGCCGATGCTTCGATCTGCGGTCTGGGCCAGGCGGCACCGAACCCGGTGCGTTCGGTGCAGAAGTACTTTGCGCACGAGATTGGCGGCTGAAGTGTCAGCGCTGAGCTTCAAACTTGACGGTGCGACGCTGCTGGCACTGGAGGGAGAAAGCATTCTCCAGGCAGCGCAGCGCCACGGCGTCGAAATTCCCCATCTTTGCAGCAAGGAGGGAATGCGCCCGGCCGGCAATTGCCGCGCCTGCGTTGTTGAAATTGAGGGCGAGCGCAACCTTGCAGCCAGTTGCTGTCGCCAGGTCACGCCCGGCATGGAGGTGCAAAGCAGCAGTGCGCGTGCGCTCAAGAGTCAGCAAATGGTGCTGGAAATGTTGCTGGCGGACTTGCCGGACACAGGCTCATCTGCGGGACTGGGTGAACTGGGCGATTGGGCAGCACGCCTGGGTGTGAAGCCGCGCCCGGCGTTGCTGGCCTTGCGCCGTCCCTCTGTAGCCAGCGACGATTCGCATGCGGCGATCACATTGAACCTTGACGCCTGCATCCAGTGCACACGCTGCCTGCGTGCCTGCAGCGAGCTGCAGGTCAACGATGTCATCGGCCTGGCCGGGCGCGGTGCCCACAGCAGTATTGCGTTTGACCTCGGTGATGCACTGGGCAGCAGTTCCTGCGTTGCCTGCGGCGAGTGTGTGCAGGCCTGTCCTACTGGTGCCCTTCTGCCGAGAAGCGGCGATGCAGCGCTGGTGGCAGACAAGGTGGTGGATTCGGTTTGCCCGTTTTGCGGCGTCGGTTGCCTGCTGAGCTACCAGGTGAAAGACAACCGGATCATGGGTGTAATCGGACGCAGCGGACCCGCAAATGAGCAGCGACTCTGTGTCAAGGGTCGCTTCGGTTTCGATTATGTGCACAGCGGGCAGCGACTGACAGTGCCCCTGATCCGCCGCGAGGGTGTGGCCAAGGATCCTGCCTTGCTGCAGACCTTGAAGCGCGATGCCACCGACTGGTCAAGTGTGTTTCGACCGGCGAGCTGGGACGAAGCGCTGGGCTTCGCGGCACAGTCGCTCAAGCGGCTGCGCCATCAGCATGGCAAGAAGGCGCTGGCCGGCCTGGGTTCAGCCAAGGGCAGCAATGAAGAAGCCTACCTGTTCCAGAAGCTGGTGCGCACCGGCTTTGGCTCCAACAACGTCGACCACTGCACGCGTCTGTGTCATGCCTCCAGTGTGGCGGCCCTGCTTGAGGGGGTTGGCTCCGGTGCGGTCAGCAACCAGGTGCGCGATGTCGAGCAGGCAGAGCTGATTCTGGTGATCGGTTCCAATACATCGGGCAACCATCCGGTGGCCGGCAGCTGGATGAAAAACGCCGCCCAGCGCGGTTTGAAGATCGTCGTCGCCGATCCGCGCGGCACCGATCTGGCACGGCACGCCTGGCGCAGTCTGCGCTTCAAAGCAGACACCGACGTTGCCCTGATTAATGCCATGATTTACACGCTGATCGAAGAGGGGCTGACCGATTGCGCATTCATCAGCTCGCGCGTTGGCAACTTCGAGGCCGTGCGCGCGAGCGTGCAGGCCTTCAGCCCGGAGGCGATGGCGCCGGTTTGTGGTATTGAATCCAACACAATTCGTGAAGTGGCGCGTGCCTACGCGAATGCCAGGGGCGCGATGATTTTCTGGGGTATGGGTGTCAGCCAGCACGTGCACGGCACCGACAATGTACGTGCCCTGATTGCCCTGTGCATGGTCGCAGGGCAGATTGGCAAGCCCGGCACCGGCCTGCACCCGCTGCGCGGACAAAACAATGTGCAGGGTGCCAGCGACGCCGGTCTCATCCCCATGATGTTTCCAAACTACCAGCGCGTCACGAATCAGGCAGCGCACGCCTGGTTCGAAAATTTCTGGGGCTGCGAGCTTGATGACCAGAACGGCTATACCGTGGTGGAAATCATGCGCCAGGTGCTGGTGCGCGACGATGATCCGCACAAGGTGCGCGGCATGTACATCATGGGTGAAAATCCGGCCATGAGCGATCCCGACCTGAACCATGCGCGCCGCGCCCTGGCGTCACTCTCGCATCTGGTGGTGCAGGACATCTTCATGACCGAGACAGCGTGGCTGGCCGACGTTGTGCTGCCCGCCACAGCGTGGCCGGAAAAGACGGGCTCCGTCAGCAACACCGATCGCATGTTGCAGCTTGGTCGTCAGGCCATTGACGCGCCGGGTGATGCCAAACCTGATTTATGGATCATTCAGCAAATAGCAAAGCGCATGGGCTTGAATTGGTCTTACGCAGGTCAAAGCGATGGTGTGGCCGCCGTGTTTGAAGAAATGCGCCAGACCATGCAGGCAGCCATTGGCGGCATCACCTGGGAGCGTTTGCAACGCGAGGGTAGCGTGACCTACCCCTGCCTGAGTGCGGACGATCCGGGTCAGCCCATCCTGTTCGCCGACCATTTTCAGACCTCCGATGGTCTGGCCCATCTGGTACCCACCACACTGATTACAGCCAGCGAAAAGACGGACTCTGAATACCCCATGGTTCTGATCACGGGCAGGCAACTGGAACATTGGCATACCGGCAGCATGACGCGCCGCTCCCGAGTGCTGGACGCACTCGAGCCAATGGCAACGGCTTCAGTCAATGGCCGCGAGCTCGAGCGCCTCGGTGTGAAGGCTGGAGCAATGGTCAATCTGCGCTCCCGCCGTGGCAGTGTGAAGGTCAGCTTGCGGCGTGATGATGGCACGCCGGATGGCACCGTTTTCATGCCCTTTGCCTACCGCGAGGCGGCAGCCAACCTGCTGACCAATGCCGCACTGGACCCCGTCGGGAAAATTCCGGAGTTCAAATACTGCGCGGTTGCCATCGGCGCCAGTGGCGAACCTCCGACTGAGGCCGGCTAGCGCAGCAGGCCGCCAGAAGCTGTGGTCTAGAAAAGGGTTGCGAGCGCCGACGGCGAAAAGTCCAGCAACTGGTCATGCATTCCGTCGCGCACTTTCAGAACCCATTGTGGATCGGGAATCAGCGCCCGGCCCACCGCCACCATGTCAAAGTCGCCACGGTCGAGTCGGCGCAGCAGTTCATCCAGCGATTCAGGCTTGGACGACTCACCCCCAAACGCGGCAATGAACTCGCCGCTGAGTCCGACCGAACCCACCGTGATCGTAGGCTTGCCGGTAAGCTTCTTGGCCCAACCTGCAAAGTTCAGATCCGAACCATCGAATTCGCTCTCCCAGAAGCGGCGCTGCGAGCAGTGAAAGATGTCGGCGCCCGCGTCTGCCATCGGTCTGAGCCAGTCTTCCATCTCCTGCGGCGTTTTCGCCAGTCGCGCTGCGTAGTCCTGCTGCTTCCACTGGGACAGGCGAATGATCACCGGATAGTCGGGACCGACGCGCGCGCGCACGGCCTTCAGTATCTCGACGGCAAACCGGCTGCGCTCTGTCAGCGTCGTGCCGCCAAAGCTGTCGCTGCGCTGATTCGTGCCATCCCAGAAGAACTGGTCGATCAGGTACCCGTGGGCGGCGTGCAGTTCGATGGCGTCGAAGCCCAGCGCCTGGGCATCCGCCGCCGCTTGCGCAAAGGCGGCAATGGTGTCGGCGATGGCTGCGTCGCTCATCGCTTCACCGTAGGTCCTGCCAGGAGAAGACAGGCCCGACGGGCTGTCTATCGGAGTGGGTACCGCCCAATCGCTGCGGCGGTTGCGCGTGGCCCCCACGTGCCAGAGTTGCGGTGCCATGACACCGCCTGCGGCGTGCACTGTGTCTATCACCTTCTTCCACGCCGGCAAGGCATCCGCACCCCAGAAGCGCGGCACGTTCGGATCGTTGGCGGAGGATGGTCGATTGACTACCGTGCCTTCCGAGATGATGAGGCCGACCGCCGCTTTGGCACGACGCTCGTAGTATTGGGCGACCTGCTCGGTCGGAACGCCGCCGGGCGAAAAGGATCGTGTCATGGGCGCCATGACAACACGATTGGGTAGTCTGAGCGACTTGAATTGAAAGGGTTCAAACAGGCTCTTCAGTGGCATGGGGCTTCCTTTGGATTGACGTTGCTCCTATTGTCCCACCAGCGCTTCGATCTGCTGCACGATGCTGGCGCGCCCATCGCTGGCCTTGAGCCGCAAGGCTGCCGCCATACGCGGACCGGCAGGTAGTTGCAAGGCCGATCCGATGGCGGCTGCCAGCGAGGCGGTTGTGATTTTTTCCATAGCCACGGGTTGTGGTGCGATGCCGGCAAGGTACAGGCGATGCGCGTGATGGAACTGGTCCAGGATCAGCGGCAGCAGCACCTGCGGCACGCCGGCGCGCAGCGCCTGAGCTGTCGTGCCCGAGCCACCGTGGTGCACTACCAGCGCGGTGCGAGGAAAGAGCATGGCGTGCGGGGCGTCACGTACCCTGCGCCAACCGTGTGGCAGGTCACCGGCACCAAGCCCGGCCCAACCGGCATCGATCAGGCAGCGTCGTCCGGTGGCGCGCACAGCTTCGATGAGTATTCGCTCAGCGCGTTCAATGCCCTGACCCAGCATGCTGCCAAAGCCGATGTAGATCGGCGCCTCCCCCGCGTCCAGCCAGGTGACAAGTTCCGCCTCCAGTGGCGCCGGATCGTCGAAGAAGATGAAATTGGCATAGGGAAAACGCCCCTGCCAGGAGGCGTCCGGCGGGAACACGATTTCATCGGCGGCAATGACAAGCGGGTTGTCTTCGATGAGGTGGTGCCGGATGCGATCCACCGGTGGCAGCCCAAGGCCGCTGCGCATCGAGTTCAGCGTCCGGCGCAACAGAAGGTCGCCCACAACGTGGTTGATGCGCCAGATCAGCCTGTTAAGCCAGCCCGGCAAGCCGTGCCATGGAATATTGGGTGGCGGGTGCAGGCTGGCCGGCAGCAGGCACGTGGTGTAGAGCACGCCGAGTACCGGCAGTCGCAGGTGCTCGGCGACGCTGGGTGCGGTGAAGGCCAGTCCGCCATAGACGATCAGGTCGGCGTCCTGACAGATCGGCGCCAACTGCTGCGCCTGTACAGGGATCTGCTCTTTGAAATAGCGCACCATTTCCCTTAGCATTCGCAGGGGCTTGCCCGTCATGACCTGCCTGTTCTCCGCAAGAAACAGCTTCACATCGTCACCGAGTGAGGCAAAGTCGAAGCCAAGAGCGCGAACCCAGCCCTCGAAGTTCGCCGGCGCGGCAATCAGGGGACGATGACCGCGTGCAGCAAGCACCTGCGCCAGGGCCAGCATGGGCTGAACGTCGCCGCGCGAGCCGACGCTGGCGAGTACGATGCGCAGTGAGCGAGCCGAATTCATCTCTCTGTTCAATTTCTTTAAATGGCCGACAATCTTCCCATGATTTCCGATACCGCTCTTCAAATGGTTCAGTCGCTCGTTCGCATGAACACGGTGAGTCAGAATTCGAACCTGGAATTGATTTACTTTGTCCGCGATGAGTTGGCGCGCCTGGGTGTGCGCAGCCGGCTCACCCATAACGCCGACAAATCCAAGGCGAATCTGTTCGCGACGCTCGGCGAGAACAAGGAGGCTGGCATCATCCTGTCGGGTCACACCGACACCGTGCCCTGGGACGGGCAGGACTGGTCCGCGGCGCCGCTGGGCGCGCTGGTGAAAGATGCGCCGGAGCCGCGCCTTTATGGCCGCGGCAGTGCCGACATGAAGGGCTTTATTGGCGTTGCGCTCTCGCATGCAGAACAATTTTTAAACAGCCCGGCGCCGTTTGCCGTGCACCTGGCTTTGAGCTATGACGAAGAAGTGGGCTGCTTTGGCGTCAGGGAACTGATCTCCGACTTGCGTGAGGCCGGCATCAAGCCCCTGGCCTGCATCATCGGTGAACCTACTGGCATGGTGCCCGCGATTGCGCACAAAGGGGTCTACCGCTACCGTTGTTGTGTGCGCGGCAAGGAGGCGCATTCTTCGCTCACGCCAAAGTCGGTCAACGCCATCGAGATGGCGGCACGCTTGATTGGCAAGGTGCGTGATATGGCCGAGGGTTTCGAGCGTGACGAGCCGCGCTATGAAGGCTTTGATGTGCCGTTCTCGACCGCCAGTGTGGGTCAGTTTCAGGGCGGTATTGCCGACAACGTGGTGCCACGCGATGCCTGGTTTCATTACGAATTTCGTGATCTGCCGACGGCCAACGCAAAGCTGATGCAGCAGGAGGTCGTGGCGCAGGCACGCAGTCTGGAGTTGGCCATGAAGAAAGTGGCACCCGAGGCCGGCTTCCATTTCGAAACCATTTGCGAGATCCCGAGTTTTCTGACCGGTGCGGACGACCCCGTGACCGTGTTGGCACAGCAATTGTCGGGTCAGCCCCGCACCACGCAAGTGGCCTTTGGTACCGAAGCCGGCATCTTCAAGCAGTCTGGCATCCCGACCGTGGTCTGCGGACCGGGGCACATTGCCCAGGCGCACCAACCGGATGAATATGTCAGCCTGGATCAGCTGGCGCAGTGCGAACGCTTCATGCAAAGGCTCTCGGCAATGCAGTCATTGCCAGTACCGTACCGGGACCGTTGAGCAGACTCCGATAGAAATTTTCAGTTACATTGCGGCTTCACATGAATGCCCCTCGTCCTGAACTGAGAGTCGCTGTGGTGATGCGTCGCGAACGCATCATCACGGGCATGAGCCGCTGGCAGGACTGGCGCTGGGTGCTGGCCGATGTTGTACCCGACGAGGACGGTTTTGGCAGCAGCGCACGCCTGCTCTACAAGGACGCACGGGAGGAGCGCTGGCTGCATCCTGGCTACACAGTGACGCTGTACGGCGACGATGCCGAGGGCTACTACCTCAATCTGAGCACCAGTGCACCCTGCTGGTTTGTCCTGTGGCGCATGGACGAAGAAGCCACTTTGGGCGAGGACGCGATTGCACGACCCGAAGGGGTGAGCTTGAGTTATGTCGACGCCGGGCGCTGGCTCGACGCCCAGGAGACTGTGGAGCAAGTCCCGGCTCCCGCTGCAGTGATCGAGTGGTTGCAGTCCTTTGTCGATCAGCATCGCGATAGCGAACCCAGACGCCGGCGCCGGCCCGAGAGTTTCCGGCCCCTGACCGACCGGTTCGGAAATCCGGCACTGATCAGCACGGAAAAGCGCCGTGGCTGACGGTTTCCTGAGTCGCTGGTCGCAGCGCAAGCAGGCTGTACGCACCGGCCAGGCGCTTGAAGAGCCGGTGATCGAGCCAGACGCCTCGGAGACGACGCCAGCAAGGCTTGAAGCGGCGCCGGACACGGCCTTGCTGCACGAAGAAAAGCTGCCTGCGCTGACTTTGCAGGACGCTCAGGGGCTGACGCCGCAATCCGATTTCGCTCCCTTTGTGGCGCGTGAGGTAGCGCCCGAGGTACGTAATGCAGCCATGAAGAAGCTCTTTGCCGATCCGCACTACCAGGTGATGGATCGACTCGATACCTACATTGACGACTACTCGCAAGCGGATCCGATTCCCGAATCGATGCTGCGTCAAATGGCCAGCGCCAAATTCCTTCAATTGTTTGAGGACCCACCTGAGGGCTCGAATCCTGATAACCTGCGTGACAAGACAGCCCACGAATCGGGCAACCCACATGACCACACTGATTTGCGACTGCAACAAGACGATGCCGCTGGACTCCAGGAGTCTGGGCGCGGCTCTGAATGAGAATCTGACGCTGCACTCGGCATTGTGCCGGCGTGAGGCCGGTGCCTTCGTGCAGGCCTTGCAAGGGGGCGAAGATGTGCTTGTTGCCTGCACTCAGGAAAGGCGCTTGTTTGTTGAATTGGCCGAGCGGTCCGGCCTCACCAAGCCTGGCGCTGCCAGCTATGCGCCGCTGCGCTTTGTCAATATCCGCGAGACCGCTGGCTGGAGCAAGGACGCCGCCATGGCCATGCCCAAGATGGCCGCGCTGCTGGCAACGGCGCAGTTGCCACCGGCTGAGCCAGTGGCCACCGTCAGCTACAAGAGCGCAGGGCGGCTGCTTATCATCGGCGAGTTGGGTGCGGCCGAGCATGCCGCGGACATGCTCGGCGATGAACTGGACATCAGCCTGTTTACGCAGGGCGCCGGCGGCACCATGGGTTTCGCTGGCGCGCGTCAGGAGCGACGCTATCCGGTGCTGGGCGGCAGAATCGAGTCGCTGACGGGCTGGCTTGGCGCCTTTGAACTGAAGTGGTCGCGCAACAACCCGATAGACCTGGACCTGTGCACACGCTGCAACGCCTGTCTGGCAGTCTGCCCGGAAGACGCGATCGGTCTGGATTATCAGATCGAGCTGCAACGTTGCAAGGCACATCGGGCCTGCGTTAAAGCCTGCCGGGTTGCCGGTGCGATTGACTTCAACCGGGTCAGCGAAACGGCCGTTGCCGCTTTCGATCTGGTGCTCGATCTACGTGCTACGGCGGCCTTTTCACAGCACGCTTTGCCGCAAGGCTATCTGCGTTGGGATGGGCGCGATGCAAAGGTGCTGCTGCAACTGCGATCGCTGGTGGGTGAGTTCGAGAAGCCCAGGTTCTTTGCTTACAAGCAGTCCTTGTGTGCGCACAGCCGAAATCAGAAGACCGGTTGTCAGGCTTGCATCGACGTGTGCTCTGCCGCTGCCATCAGCAGCGACAGCCAATTGCAGCGAATCTCGGTCAACGCCAATTTGTGCATTGGTTGCGGCACTTGCACGACAGTCTGCCCCAGCGGCGCCCTGAGTTATGCCTATCCGCGTGCCTCGGAGCAGGGCGTGCGACTCAAGACGCTGTTGGGAAGCTACGCGCGCGCTGGCGGTAAAAACGCTGCGCTGCTGCTGCACAGCCAGCAGGCCGGAGCACGTCTGCTGGGCGATTTGGGACGCGCGGCACAGCTCGATCCAGCAACGCATGGGGTGCCCGCGCGCGTGCTGCCGCTGGAACTGTGGCACACGTCTTCGCTCGGTCTGGAATTGTGGCTGACGGCCATCGCCTATGGTGCCTCGCAAGTCTGGATCCTGCTGACCGAAGAGGAAGCCCCGCAATACCATGAAGCCCTGCGCAGCCAGATGGCAGTGGCGCAAGCCATTTTGAGCGCCCTGGGTTTCCAGGGCGAGCATTTCCGGCTGTTGCACTCCAGAGACGCGCGCGACCTGGCGGCGCTCGATCTTGATCTGCGCGCCCCGGCGGCCCAAGGGGTGAGTCGGACAGCCTCCTTTGCCGTGCAGGTCGAAAAGCGCGCGACGCTGGAACTGGCGCTGGAGCACTTGATGGCCCAGGCGCTGCTCAAGCCCGACGCCATTGCGTTGCCGGCGCTCGCATCGCCGCTGGGCGGTTTGCTCGTCAACAAGAATGCCTGCACCTTGTGCCTGAGCTGTGTTGGCGCCTGCCCGGCCAGTGCGCTGCAGGACAACGCGCAGTCACCGCAGTTGCGCTTCATCGAGAAGAACTGCGTACAGTGCGGACTGTGCGTCAAGACATGCCCGGAAAAGGCACTCACCCTGCTGCCGCGTCTGAATTTGAGTCCCCAGCGCAAGGAAGCCGTGCTGCTGCACGAGATGCAGCCCTATGCCTGCGTACGCTGCGGCAAACCCTTTGGCACGCTGCGGGCCATTGAGGCCATGCTGGGTAAACTGAGCACGCACAGCATGTTTCAGGGCGCGGCGCTGGAGCGCCTCAAGATGTGCAGCGACTGCAGGGTTATCGACATTTACTCTGCTTCCGACGAGAGCAGAATCAACGACCACTGACCATGACAGCTTTTCCCCTCTCAGGACCAGGCAGCGCGCTCGACGAGGAACTGGCTCGCGCCGAACTGTACGGGCTTCTGTCCGTCCTGTATTACGCACCGCCGAGCGCGGAGTTGCTGGAGCAGTTGCGACTGGCCGCGACCGAGGCGCCAGCGGCAGGCGCTTTGCTGGAAGAGCCCTGGCGCGCCTTGGTTGGTCTGGCTCGCGAGATGACGCCTGAAGCAGTTCATGGTGAGTACAACATTTTGTTTGGCGGCATCGGCAAGCCAGAGGTCTATCTCTATGGCTCGCACTTCCTGAGCGGCTTTCTCAATGAAAAGCCATTGGCCAGGTTGCGCAGTGACCTGCTTGAACTGGAACTGGCGCGTGCCGAAGACATGTCCGAAACCGAAGACCATATTGCGTATCTGTGCGAAGTGATGCGCTATCTGATTGCCGCGGACGCCCAGGCGGAGCATCAATTGAAGCGTCAGCAGGAGTTTTTCGCCAGGCACTTGCAGCCCTGGGCAGGTTTGCTGTGCGATGCAATCCAGGCGCATCCAGGCGCTCGTTTCTACGCTGCGCTGGCGCTGCTCACACGCCACTTCATGGACGTGGAGGCACAGGGCTTTGACATGCCGGGCTGAGCTCATGAACGACAACTTGCCTGCTCCTGCCCGACGCGCGCGCCGGGCCTTCGCGTGGCTGCTGCCAGCCTGCGCCGTGTTGGGCTTGTCGGCGCAGGCTGGCACGCAGGACCTCGGGCCTTGTCGCGTGCCGGGCATCAAGACCGAGGTGCAGTGCGGTGTGCTGTCGCGCGCACTCGATCCGTCACAGCAGGCCGGTGTACGCATCGACGTGCACTACATGGTTGTGCCAGCGGTGGCGCGTCGCAAAAAACCTGATCCTGTCTTCTTTCTCGCCGGGGGGCCGGGACAAAGTGCAATCAAGGTTGCGCCGATGCTGCTGCAGCAGTTTGCGCGACTGAACAATCGGCGTGATCTGGTCTTTGTCGATCAACGCGGTACCGGTCGCTCTGCGCCACTGCTCTGCGAAGACCTGCGTCAAGGGACATTGGCCCAGCAACTCGAGACGGACTTGCGTGAAACGGCGATGGCGCAATGCCTGGTACAACTCAAGAAGCTGCCGTACGGTGACCTGCGCCATTTCAGTACCCTGCTGGCGATGCAGGATCTGGACGCCGTGCGTGAAAAGTTGGGCGCGAGCAAGATCAATCTGATTGGTGCTTCGTATGGCACGCGCGCTGCGCTGGAGTACCTGCGACAGTTCCCCGCGGCGGTGCGTCGTACCGTGATCGATGGCGTGGCACCTCCCGATATGGTTTTGCCCGTGAGTTTTTCCGGCGATGCCCAGGCCGCGTTGGAGGCATTGTTGCTGGCGTGTGAGAAAGAGACGGCCTGTCGCACATTGCATCCAGCCCTGCGTCAGCGCTGGGAGCAATTGCTTGCGTCCTTGCCACAGAAGGTACGCGTGGCGCAGCCCCTGAGCGGACGGATCGAGTCGCTGACGATCACGCGCGAAATGGTGCTTGGCTTGATTCACGGGCCCCTGTATTCGCCGGCGTTGGCCTCGGCCTTGCCCTTTGCCATCGGCCAGGCGGCCCTCGGGCGCTGGGAAGCACTGCTGGGCCTGGCCTTCACGGCACAGCCAGCGCGGGCCGGCGATTTGGCGATGGGCATGCATTTCTCGGTGGTCTGTGCGGAAGACGTTCCGCGCATCAAGATGAGCCTGGACAAGCCGGGCAAGGACTTCGGAGATGACTTTGCCCGTACTTATCAGCGAATTTGTGCCGACTGGCCCAGAGGCGACATGCCGGCTGGGTTCTACACCGTGGCAAACGCCAGTTCTGCGGTTCTGTTGCTCAGCGGTGGTATGGACCCCGTGACGCCGCCACACCATGCGCAGCGCGTAGCCCAGGCGCTCGGCACCAAGGCGCGGCATGTTGTTGTGCCTAATGCGGGGCATGGCGTCATGACATTGCCTTGCATGCGTGATGCGCTGCCACGCTTCATCGATGCCGAGGATGATGCGCAGGCTGCTACCGTGGACCTCAGCTGCGCCGGGCACTCTCCGCGACCGCCGGCATTTGTTCCGGTCCTGCAAGGAGTGACGCCATGATCCGGATTGAACATCTTGCGCGCAGCTTCCAGGCACCTCCGGCACCGGGCAAGTCGATGCCATTCAAGCGTGCGCCGGCGACGTTGGTGCAGGCCGTGCGTGATGTCAACCTGTTCGCGCCCAATGGACAGATTACGGGTTTGCTCGGACCCAACGGGGCTGGCAAGACGACCACCCTGCGCATGCTGGCGGGACTGATCAAGCCAGACGCTGGTCGCATGACGGTGGATGATGTGGACGTTGCCAGAGACCCGCTGGTAGCGCTCGCGCGCCTGGGCGTCCTGAGCGATTCGCGTGGCCTTTACCCGCGCCTGACAGCGCGTGAAAACATTGTTTACTACGGTGCCTTGCAGGGCATGACACGTGACGCGGCGCAGGAGCGTGCCGAGTCGCTGGCGTGCATGCTCGACATGAGCGCCTTGCTGGAGCGCCGGACCGAGGGTTTCAGCCAGGGTGAGCGAATGAAGACCGCACTGGCGCGGGCCCTGGTACACGATCCGGCCAACATCGTGCTTGATGAACCGACCAACGGACTTGACGTCATTGCCACTCGCGCACTGCGTGATTCGCTGCGTCTGCTGCGCTCGCCGCAGGGGGGTAGCAAATGCATTGTCTTTTCAACCCACATCATGCAGGAAGTGGAGCGCCTGTGTGACGGCGTTGTGGTCGTCGCTCACGGTCGTTCCGTTGCCGAGGGGACGGTCGCCGAACTGCTGGCACGAACCGGGAAGACAGATTTTGAGGAAGCCTTTGTGCAGCTTGCCTTTGTGTCGGCGGAGTTGGCCGAACAGGGAGCAGTGGCATGAAATTCCTGAGCGTGGCCGGCACGGTTTTCCGCAAAGAGATCATCGACTCCCTGCGCGACAAGCGCACCATGCTGGTGGTACTGGTGTCGGGCGTTCTGCTGGGGCCCTTGATGCTGATCGCACTGTCGAGCCTTGTTTCCACTCTCGAATCCCATGCTGAAAAGCGTGAGGTCTACGTCAGTGGTCTGACCCATGGACCAAGCCTGCGCAATTTTCTTGAGCGCCAGACCTGGGTAGTGAAGGAGGCGCCGGCGGATTTTGAAGCGCGTTTGCGGGAGTCCAGGCTGGGTGATCCGGTTGTCCTGCTGCCGGCTGACTTCGAGTCGGCCATCGAGCACGGTGAGGCACCGGTGGTGGAGGTCGTGAGTGACAGCGCGAACCGGCAAAGCAGTTCGGCGTTGCCGCGCGTGCTGCAGTTGCTCAACGGTTTCAACCGCGAACGTGCCGGCTTGACGCTGGCCACGCGCGGTGTATCAGGCGCCGTCCTTGAATCCATGCAGGTGCAGGAGCGCGATCTGGCCAGTACGCAGACGCGCTCAGCCCAGATTACCGGCATGTTGCCGTTCCTGGTCATGTTGGCGGTGTTGTATGGCGCGCTCAATGCGGCCATGGATACGACGGCAGGTGAGCGCGAGCGCGGGTCGCTGGAACCGTTGGTCATGAACCCGGCTCATGCGCTGGTGCTGGTGTTGGGGAAGTGGGCCGCTGTGGCCAGCGTTGGCATGCTGGTGGCGCTGCTTAATTGCCTGAGTTTCCTGCCGGCGCAGTGGCTTTTGCGCAGCGACGCCTTGCAGGCCATGTTTCAGTTTGGTTCGCGCGAGGTCGTGTTGTTCCTGTTGCTGCTGCTGCCCTTTGCTGCGGCTTTGTCCGCGCTTCTGATGGCGATATCGATCGTCTGCAAGAGTGTCAAGGAGGCACAGGCAAGTGCAACCTTTCTGGTGCTGGCCATATCCTTGCTGCCCCTCATGACTCTGTTCAATCAGAGCGGCGATGCGCCCTGGCATTTGTGGGTGCCGGCACTGGCCCAGAATACCTTGATGACGCGCGTCATCAAGGGAGAGGATCTGACGCTGCTGCAATTTGCCGTGCCATTTCTGGTTTGTGTGGTGTTGACGGTTGCAGCTTTGTCGTTTGTCTCGTACCACTTGAGGCGCACTTCCGTCAAATGAATTCGGGTTTGCCCTAGGTAGTTCAGGCATCGATTTCGTTGTGGCCCAGGGCTTATGTACCTACACTATGAAACGGGTTGCATAAGAGTTATATCTGTCGGAGACCAGGATGCCAAACAATCAAGCAAAAGCCTCGCGGCGCGGATTCTTCCTTTCTGCATCGGTGGCAGGAGCCGCGGTGGCCACAACTGCATGGGTGAAGACGCCAGCACCAACGGCCGTTTCGCCACTGCCCAAGCCAGCTCCCGAAAAGGGGGGTGGCTACAGCCTGAGTGATCACGTCAAGCAGTACTACAAGACCACGCTGGTCTGAGTTCTGTCGTCTTTCCTGATTGGAGATTTTCATGCTGTTGACCAAGAAATCGGGCGCCGTTGGCGCTGGCGAGCATTCTTCCTTTGTTCACGGTTTGCGCCGCGGTCTGTCGGCGGCCCTGCCGACCATGGACCGGCGTGTCTTCCTGCGCCGCTCGGGCCTGGGCGTTGGTGTCGGGCTGGCTGCATCGCAACTTCTGCTGGTTCGAAAGGCGCAGGCTAGCCCGGGCAGTGTTGCCATTGGTGAGGGTAAGGTTGAGCTTAAGCGCACGGTCTGCACGCATTGTTCGGTCGGCTGCGCCGTCGATGCCGTGGTGGAAAACGGTGTCTGGGTTCGTCAGGAACCGGTCTTTGACTCACCCATCAACCTCGGAGCCCATTGCGCCAAGGGAGCGGCGCTGCGCGAGCACGGGCACGGCGAGTTCCGGTTGCGCTACCCGATGAAACTGGTGAATGGAAAGTACCAGCGCATCAGCTGGGACACGGCGCTCGCCGAAATCACCGAGCGTATGCTGGAACTGCGCAAGGCCAGCGGACCCGACTCGGTCTACTGGGTTGGATCCAGCAAGCACAACAACGAGCAGGCCTACCTGATGCGCAAGCTGGTCAGCCTCTGGGGCTCCAACAACTGCGACCATCAGGCGCGCATCTGCCACTCCACGACTGTGGCTGGTGTTGCCAACACCTGGGGCTACGGCGCCATGACCAATTCGTACAACGACATGCAAAACAGCAAGTGCGCCATGTACATAGGTTCCAACGCCGCCGAAGCACACCCCGTGAGCCTGCTGCACATGCTGCATGCCAAGGAAGGCGGCACAAAAATGATCGTGGTGGACCCGCGCTTCACCCGCACTGCGGCCAAGGCAGACGAATTTGTGCGGATCCGCTCCGGGTCCGACATCCCCTTTCTGTTTGGCGTGCTGTACCACGTCTTCAAGAACGGCTGGGAAGACAAGAAGTACATCAATGACCGCGTCTATGGCATGGAGAAGGTGAAGGAAGAGGTTCTTGCCAAATGGACGCCGGACAAGGTGGAAGAGGCTTGTGGCGTCAAGGAAGAGCAGGTGCTCAAGGTGGCGACCATGATGAGCCAGAACCGGCCCAGCACGCTGGTCTGGTGCATGGGGCAGACGCAGCACACGATTGGCAATGCGATGGTGCGGGCGTCCTGCATTTTGCAGCTGGCCCTGGGCAACGTTGGCAAGTCCGGCGGCGGCACCAACATCTTCCGCGGCCACGACAACGTGCAAGGTGCCACAGACGTCGGGCCCAACCCGGATTCGCTGCCGGGTTACTTCGGCATTGTCGAGGGTGCCTGGAAGCACTTTGCCAAGGTCTGGAATGTCGATTTCGAATGGATCAAGAAGCAGTTCGCTTCGCCCGCCATGATGAGCAAGCCAGGCATCACGGTGTCGCGCTGGATCGACGGTGTGCTGGAGAAGAACGAGCTGATCGACCAGGACTCCAACCTGCGCGGCGTCTTCTACTGGGGTCATTCTCCCAATTCACAGACACGCGGTCTGGAGATGAAACGCGCCATGGACAAGCTCGATCTGCTGGTCGTGGTGGACCCCTATCCATCAGCGACGGCGGCGATGGCCGCAATGCCTGGCAAACCGGAGGATCTGAACCCGAATCGGGCGGTGTATTTGTTGCCGGCGGCGACCCAGTTTGAGACCTGTGGCTCGGTGACTGCGTCGAACCGTTCCTTGCAGTGGCGCGAGAAGGTGATTGAACCACTGTGGGAGAGCCGCAGCGATCACATGATCATGCAGCAGCTGGCCGACAAGTTGGGTTTTGGCAAGGAACTGTCGAAGAATTTCAAGATGCAAAAAGTCCATGGCATGGATGAGCCGGTGCCTGAGGACATCCTGCGTGAAATCAATGCTTCGCTGTGGACCATCGGTTACACGGGGCAGAGTCCGGAGCGACTGAAGGCGCATATGCGCAACATGCACGTGTTCGATGTCAAAACGCTCAAGGCCAAGGGCGGCAAGGACAAGGAGACCGGCTACGACTTTACGGGCGACTATTTCGGTTTGCCGTGGCCCTGCTATGGCAAGCCTGAACTCAAGCATCCGGGATCGCCCAACCTGTACGACACCTCCAAGCACGTGATGGACGGCGGGGGCAACTTCCGCGCCAATTTTGGTGTTGAACGCGACGGTGTCAATCTGCTGGCCGAAGACGGCTCGCATTCGCTCGGTGCCGACATCACGACCGGCTACCCCGAGTTCGACCACGTTTTGCTGAAGAAGCTCGGCTGGTGGGACGATCTCACGGAAGCCGAGAAGAAGGCCGCCGAGGGCAAGAACTGGAAGACCGATCTGTCGGGTGGCATTCAGCGTGTGGTGATGAAGGTGCATGGCTGCCATCCCTTTGGCAACGCCAAGGCGCGCGCTGTGGTGTGGAACTTCCCCGATGCCATTCCACAGCACCGCGAGCCCTTGTACGGGATCCGCCCCGACCTGGTGGCCAAGTACCCGACGCATGATGACAAGAAGGCGTTCTGGCGTCTGCCCACGCTGTACAAGACGATTCAGCAAAAGAACATCGCCGACAAGGTGCACGAGAAGTTCCCCTTCATCATGACATCGGGTCGCCTGACTGAATACGAGGGTGGTGGTGAAGAAACACGCTCGAATCCCTGGCTGGCCGAACTGCAGCAGGAAATGTTCATCGAAATCAATCCCAAGGTGGCGGCCGACAAGGGCATCCGCAACGGCGAGCGCGCCTGGGTTTCAACACCGACCGGAGCGCGTCTGAATGTGCAGGCCATGGTGACCGAGCGCGTTGGCCCTGACACCGTGTTCATGCCGTTTCACTTCTCGGGTCGCTGGCAGGGCGCCGACCTGCTGGCCTATTACCCGAACGGTGCAGCGCCGATCGTGCGCGGTGAAGCCATCAACACGGCAACCACCTACGGTTACGACAGTGTGACCATGATGCAAGAGACCAAGACAACTGTTTGTAACGTGGAGAGGGCATAACCATGGCACGCATGAAATTCATTTGTGACGCCGAGCGTTGCATCGAGTGCAACGGTTGCGTCACGGCTTGCAAGAACGAGCACGAAGTTCCCTGGGGTGTCAATCGGCGCCGCGTTGTTACGCTCAACGACGGCATTCCGGGCGAGAAATCGATCTCGGTTGCCTGCATGCATTGCAGCGACGCGCCCTGTATGGCGGTCTGCCCTGTGAACTGTTTTTACCGCACCGATGAAGGTGTGGTTCTGCACGACAAGGACGTTTGCATAGGCTGCGGTTACTGCTCTTACGCCTGCCCCTTTGGTGCGCCGCAGTTTCCGTCGCAGGGCACGTTTGGCGTGCGCGGCAAGATGGACAAGTGCACTTTCTGCGCCGGTGGCCCGGAGGTCAACGGAAGTCAGGCCGAGTTTGAAAAATATGGACGCAATCGTCTGGCCGAAGGCAAACTGCCGGTCTGCGCCGAGATGTGCTCAACCAAGGCACTGATCGCCGGCGACGGCGATGTGGTGGCCGACATCTTTCGCAATCGCGTGCTCAAGCGAGGCAAGGGTGCCGAGGTTTGGGGCTGGGGCACAGCTTACGGGTCAAAACAGGCCGGGCAACCGGGTGTCTCGGCACCTGAAGGAGTCAAGTCATGAAGCGATTTCTCGCCATCGCAGCCTGCGCAGTGCTGCTGAGCGCCTGCACCGAGTCTCCTCAGAACCTGGGCGCGACAAGCAGGGATGTCGCCCCCTACCAGGGCACCGGCAAAGCCTTTGTTGCTGCCGGCTGGAAGCAGGGCGACAAGGCGGCCTGGGAGTCGCAACTCAAAGCGCGCATGCAGCTCGGGCAGAATGATTACGGCCGGATGAACTGAGCAGGAGGCCCTGATGAAAAGACCTCTTGCCTTTGTTTTCGCACTGCTGACCAGTCTGTTTGCGCTGGCGCAGAGCGCGCCGCCGCAGGCCGTAGCACCTGCGGTCCAGAGTCAGAATATTGCCGACGTGAAACCGGACGCCAGTACAGAGCCGGGCTATGCCATGCAAAGCAACGGCGAGCGCGCCAAGGTTCAGCCGGGCAATAACGCGCCTGTGTGGCGTCAGGTTCGCGCTGGCGTCAATGGCGTCAGCAGCCTGCCCAAGTCAGAGGCGCCGGAGGCCGGCACGCTGATACAGCCTTTTGTGCAATACCCGGGTTCGCGTCTGACCAACGCCGGAGAAGCATGGCGCCAGGTGCGAAACAATTTCATCATTCCCTACGGTGGCGCCTTGCTTCTGATTGTGCTGCTTGCGATTGGCCTGTTTCACTGGCGCATCGGCCCCATGAAAGTGCAGGACGAGCCCACCGGTCGACTGGTGGAACGATTCACGCCGCTGGAGCGGTCCGCTCACTGGACCAATGCCATCGCTTTCTGCGTGCTGGCTGCGTCCGGAGTCGTGATGGCTTTCGGCAAGTTCTTTTTGCTGCCTGTCATCGGTACCACTTTGTTTGGCTGGCTCGCCTATGCCTTGAAGAATGTGCACAACTTCGTCGGGCCCTTGTTTGCCGTGTCGTTGCTGATCGTGATCGTGACCTTCCTGCGTGACAATTTACCGGCCAAGGGAGACTTGAACTGGATGCTCAAGGGCGGTGGCATTTTGTCCGGGCACGAGATCCCTTCCGGACGCTTCAATGCCGGCGAAAAGGTCACCTACTGGGGTGGTGTTTTTGTGCTGGGTCTGGTTGTCGTGAGTTCGGGACTGTTCATGGACAAGGCGCTGCCCGGGTTCGGCTATGAACGCGCCAGCATGCAGATTGCGCATATGGTGCATGCGGTCTCCAATATTGCCATGCTGTGCATGTTCCTGGGCCACATCTACATGGGTACCGCCGGAACCAAAGGAGCTTATGACGCAATGAAGACAGGCTATGTCGATGAAGCCTGGGCCCGAGAACACCACGCGCTTTGGCTGGACGACATCAAGAGTGGCAAAATTCCGGCGCAGCGTTCGCAGCCGAATGCCGCTGCCCAGGCAGTTCAAGTGTGAGGAAGTTCCCATGAAGAAAAATCTGATAGCAATGTTGATTCTGGGCGGCGCCATGTTGTGCAATGGTGTTGCGATGGCCAAGCTGCCGGCGTTGTCGGACGAGGCCAAGGCCAAGGCAGCCGAAGCTGCTGCCAAGACGGCGTGGACCGGCAAACTGGAGGCTTACCAGTTGTGCAAGGCGCAGGACAAGGTGGCGGCTCGCAACAAGCCGGCAGTCAAGGGCGCCAAGCCCGCCGCGGTGGCGAGCACCTGTGCTGATCCCGGGCCCTTTGTTTACACGCCAACTGTGGCTGCTGCGCCAGCCAGTTCTGCCCCCGCTTCGGCCGCTGTAGCGGCCAAGAAGCCCTGAGCGCATTGCCCTACCTGACGCAGGCTCGTGCGCCTCTGACGCGCGGGGTCGGCGCGGTCAACGAATTTGGCGAGCCCGTCAGCGTATCGATTCCGGCGGAGCGCGCGCTCACGGTTTATGTAGACAAGCGCGAACTCGTTACCTTGATGACGCTGGGCGCGCAACCCGAGTTGCTGGTGCTTGGCTTCCTGCGCAACCAGCGCCTGTTGCAGTCAGTGCAGGAAGTTCATTCGATCACGGTCGATTGGGACGTCGGCGCGGCGGCGGTGAAGACGCACAAAGGCATTGTGAATATGCAGGCGCGTACCGCCAAACGCGTCGTGACAACCGGATGCGGGCAGGGCAGCATGTTCGGTGACCTGATGGCAGAAGTTGACAAACTGGTCTTGCCCGCAGCCGGTCTGACCCAGTCTCAACTCTACGGCATTGTGAACGCCATTCGGTTGCAGGAAAGCACGTACAAGTCAGCTGGCTCGGTGCATGGTTGCGGCCTGTTTCGCGGTGAAGAACTTCTGCTGTTTGTCGAAGATGTGGGCCGCCACAACGCGATTGACACGATTGCCGGATGGATGTGGATGAACGGTATCAATGGAACCGACAAGGTGTTTTACACGACGGGTCGCCTGACCAGCGAGATGGTGATCAAGTCCGCGCAGATGGGTATTCCCATTGTCGTGTCACGCAGCGGCATCACGCAGATGGGTCACGAAGTTGCCGCACAACTGGGTCTGTGCGCCATTGGCCGTGCCACGAACAAGCGCTTTCTTTGCTACACCGGTTTTGAGCGACTGCAACTGCAGCCGGAGCTGGCGCCTGCGTCATTGCAGGGGACCTAGCCAACGGCAGTCCACCCAATCTCGTCATTGCGAGGAGCGTAGCGACGCGGCAATCCATGACTGCATGGATCGCCACG
>CAIYMN010000361.1 GCA_903927295.1 uncultured beta proteobacterium
CTGAGGCAGCAGCCAAGCGTCTGGGTCTGATGGATCGGGCGATACGGATTCGCGCCTCGGAAATGACCAGCAATCCATATTCGCCACGCGAATTCGCTCTCACGGACTTCAACCCGGTGACATACAACTGCGCTCGCGCCGCCTACGAATCCGCCGGTATTGGCCCCAAGGATCTCGATCTAGTTGAGTTGCATGACTGCTTCGCGACCGCCGAAATCGTGCACTATGAAAATCTTCAACTGTGCGGAGCCGGTGAGGCCGGAAGAATGATCGACAGCGGCGAAACCGCGTTGGGGGGTGCGCTTCCGGTCAACGTCTCCGGGGGACTGCTTTCTAAGGGACATCCTCTCGGCGCCACGGGGATAGCCAACCTTTGCGAAGTGGCCGCCCATTTGCGTAGGGAAGCTGGCGCGCGCCAAGTGGAAGGAGCGAGGATCGGACTAACCCACGTGGCGGGGGGTGCGCCCGGGCTCGGTTCGTGCAGCGTGATTCACATTCTCGAAAAGGTCTGACGCGATGTCAACGGCGGTCTGAATCCCGTCGTCAGTTCGTCATGGACGAAATCAGCGTGCAAAGGCTCGTTCGGTCGTTTCGGGGGAATGGCCGCTTTGGGGGCATGCCGCGAGCCGAAGCTCATGTTTCGCGTGCGCACGCCTGCCGGACTCGGAGCCTGTGTACGCCAACGGCAGGGGGCCGCAAAACGCTCAAGGGAGAAAACCGCAGACCGGAGCCTTGGGGCCGATATTGATCCCGGTTCTATGGGATTTTGGTTCGAGGACACTTTTGTAGGAAAAGAAATCCTGATCATAGAGGAACTAAATATGGGGATACTTTGCTCGGCCATCACCACTTTGCGATGAATTGGCCCTGATCTGAATGTCCTGAGAAAAATAATCTCACCTATCGCCGGAGTATCTTCAGATCGGGGAGGAATTATGGAACAAATCAAAAATATGGATATATAGAACATGATCCTCTCAAAAGAACAACAAGCCTTGTTCGACGGGGAAAAAGGTGAAACCATGGCAAAGGTCGTGAAGACATTGGTCATGTATGGTGAAGCTTTTAACGCCGAGAAAATGGTTCCGATAACAGGCGAGTATGGGCATACAGTCAGCAGCTTCGGGTCAACTGCGATAAAACCAGTTTTTGATTTGTATGACAGGCTTCTTTCGGACAACATGGTCAGCAATCAGAAATTCACAGCAGATCCAAGACCTCTTGACAAAAATGTACCGTCTACATTACTTCAGAACATAGTGTTCAAAATGATGTACAGCCAGCAGGAACGCCTTGAGGAGCAACTGCGCAAATTAGGTGTAATGAACGATGATGCCTACACATGTGCCAGCTTTCTGCCTCAAGTCGGAAATATTCCGAAACGCGGAGACATTCTCTCTTGGTCAGAGTCTTCAGCCTTCGTTTACGCAAACAGTGTAATCGGTGCGAGAAGTAATCGCAATTCTGGCATTATTGATCTGATGGGCTCCATAGCCGGATTTGTCCCAGAATTCGGATATCTGACCGACGAAGGGCGTATTGCGGATTGGGTCATAGAAATCCGCACTGAAAAGATGCCGGAAGCGCAGATTCTCGGCTCCGCTGTTGGCATGAGGGTAAATGAAAAAGTTCCTTATATCAAAGGTCTCGATAAGTGGATTGGTACCGAGCTTAACGACACTACGTGCTCCTATCTTAGGGACTTCGGTGGCGCAGCTGCATCCAGTGGCTCCGTCGGACTGTATCATGCCGAAAATCTGACACCCGAAGCTGTTGATTATGGCGAAAAGCTGATTCGTCAGGGGGCGCCTGTTTATGTAATCGACGATGCAGAGCTTAAAAGAGTTAAAGACAGTTATCTTTGCAGTTGGAAGGATCTTGACGCTAAACCGAAAATCTGTTTTGTGGGATGCCCCCATTTGACTTTGCAACAGCTCAAAGATTGGACATTAAGTATTGAGGAAGGTCTGAGAGCGGCGGGAAACAAGAAGGTGCTCATTTCTACCGTATTCACCACCGCACCCGCTGTGATTCGTGCATTCAAGGAGACTGAATATGCCACAAGGTTGGAAACAACTGGAGTCATCCTCAGCTACATCTGTCCCCTTATGTATATGAGCAATCCTTTATCATCAAGAATGCCCATCATAACCTCTTCAAGCAAGCTGCGTACCTATTCAAGTGCGAGGTTCTATTCGGAAGATGAGATTTTGAAGATGATTACAAAGGGGGTAAAGTAATATGTCAAAGGCATTCAAAGGGCGTGTCATCACTCCTGGAACAGCAAAAGCCAAGGCGCTTGTTACCCACGGCGCATTCCGTACTTTACAAAGCTATCAAAAGGCATTGATGTTTGACAAACAAGTAAAGTGCGGTGACCGGAATAATCGCGAGCTATATAAAAAGCCAATGATTGGCAAGGCTCTGTGTCTTCCTGAGACGATCGGTTCTACAACTGGAGGCATGATTCTTTACTCGGTCTGTGCTCTTGGCAAGCAACCGGCTTGTATGCTTTTTTCCAAACCGATCGACTCTCTTGCGGCTTCTGGCGTAATCGCTGCCGCAAACTTTACAGAAGCCCATATGCCAGTTATCGACAGCCTTGGTGAAGAATTTCTGAACTTCGTTCAGGATGGTATGGTCATTACAGTTGCCCCCGACGGCACCGTGACAGTCGACTAAAACAGGAGGAGTGCTGAATGAAACAATAAGCGGTGCTAGCCAACTAACATTAACTTTGACGAGACAACCTATCTTTGCCCTTTGATGGGATTCAGGAGACATTATGGAACAGAGTAAAAATACGGAATTCAGAGTTTCCAAGTTTTCAGCGTGGTATATTCTCATTATTTGTACACTTCTCTATATAATAAATTACGCGGATCGGCAGGTATTCACAATATGCACCGAGTTCATCAAAAAAGATCTTAACTTGTCAGACACCCAGATAGGCATCATACAGACTCTCTTTTTTGCAAGCATTGCCGTATTCTCTTTTCCAGCAGCTTATCTGGTGGATAGGTGGAGCAGAAGAAAAACTATCAGCATTATGGCCATATGCTGGAGTGCTTTAACTTTCGCAACAGGACTCGCGAATAATTTTGTTGGTATTTTGACTCCGCGATCGCTGGTCGGCGTCGGGGAAGCAGGTTTTACTTCCGCAGGAACGCCACTTATCGCAGCCGCCTTCCCGAAAAAGCTAAGAGGAATGGCCATGGGAGTGTTTAACTCGGCAATTATAATCGGTTCCGCGGCCGGAGTAATTATGGGCGGTTTTATCGCGCAAAATTATGGATGGAGAATGGTTTTCTTCATTTTCGGGATTCCCGGTATTATTTTGGGAATTTGCGCTCTTTTCATGAAGGACTATAAAACGGTGCGCGGCGTTAATGAAACAGGCCAGAAGATCTCTTTTTTCAATTCAGCTGTTTCTCTATTTTCAATCCCCACCTTGAAATGGTTATATATCGGATTCGCAATGCAGATGATTATGGCAGTAGCGGCTATGACTTGGCTGCCTGCATTTGTCATGCGTTCCCAGGGATTAGATGGAAAGCAGGCGGGCATGCTTGTAGGCGGATTGTCGCTTTTGGGTATTTTCGGTGCGTTGTTCGGCGGCATAATATCAGATATGTGGCAAAAGAAAAATGATAGAGGGCGCATGCTCACGGCGGCGACATCCATGTTGTTGATGGCAATCTTTTATGCCCTAGCGCTATACTATGACATAAGAGGGCCCTTAGGGCTCACGTTTGCTGTCATTTACTCTGTATTATCACTGGTTGGGATGCCGTGTCTCAGCGCGGCGAGTCAAGATGTCAGCCCGCCCAGTTTAAAAGGAGTGTCGTGGGGTATGGCAACCTTTTTCTGCTATACCTTTGGAGGGGCCTGGGCGCCCTTGGTAGTGGGCGCGATATCTGACGGCTTGGGAGGCGGCGCTTACGGTATCAAAATTGGATTATTAGCAAGCGCGATTCCAGGGCTCGTGGCAGCTCTTTTTTATTGGTTGAGTTCGCGACATTACGCGGCCGATATGAAAAAGGTTGAAAAATACATAGTCGAAGCAGTCTAGTCAGTATCATGACTGAGCGGATCAATTACTGTAAATGTATTGAGCAAGAATCTCGGAACTGGCTGATACCGTAGGAAAGAAACCTTGATTATTGAGAAACCAAATAGTCGCCCCTGAAAAATCCCTGCAACCCGCATGAACACTGGGTTGTAGGGGTGAAACCCGATAGTCAGAACTCCCAAAAAGATATTCAATCATGCGCAGTTTCTGGGAGTTTTGAGGTTTTTGATGAACACAGCCACCACAGACGATTTCTTTCGTAGCCGCTTGGATCAGATGATTGAACTGCGCCACCCGCTGGCCGTGCTCGCCTCGCGCATTCCCTGGCAGGAAATTGAAGCCTCCATCGCCCAGTGCTTTGCCCGTCAGGTTCGCAAGGGAAAGAAGATCGAAGATGTTGATCTGTTTGGTGGCGTCTCTGCACTTGTCGGCGGCGGTGTTTCCAATGCAGGCAGACCCCGCCTGCCACTGCGCCTGATGATCTCGTTGCTCTACCTCAAACACGCCTTCAACGAGAGTGACGAAGGTGTTGTCGAGCGCTGGGCTGAGACACCCACCTGGCAATACTTTTCTGGTCAGGAATACTTTGAACACCGCTGGCCTTGTGACCCATCCCTGCTGGTACGGTTCCGACGCTCTCTGGGAGAAGAAGGCGTAGAGCAACTGCTGGCCAGCACCATCAACGTGGCCGTCACCTTGAAGCTCATCGCCAAGAAGCAACTGGTCACGGTGATTGTTGACAGCACTGTGATGCCCAAGGCCATTGCCCACCCCACCGACAGCAAGATGCTGGAGACTGCGCGATCCAAACTGGTCGAAGCTGCCAAAGGCGTTGGCATCGAACTCAAGCAGACCTATGCCAAAGAAGGGCACCACCTCAAATTCAAGGCAGCCCGCTATGCCCATGCCAAGCAATTCCGGCGCATGCGCAAAGCCATCAAGCGCCAGTACACCATTGTTGGGCGACTGCGCCGAGAGATCCAGCGCAAGGCCACACAACTGAGTCTGGCGGTTCGTGAAGCGCTGGGTGAACCACTGGATAAATCTGGACGGATATTGCAGCAGTCAGTCGGCAAAAACAGACGAAACAACACCAATCCGAAGCTCTACAGCTGGCATGCCCCAGAGGTTCAGTGCATGAGCAAGGGGAAAAGCCGTACGCCTTACGAGTTTGGCGCCAAAGTTGGCATTGCATTGACCCTCAAATCCAACTTGATCGTCGGTGCACGGTCATTTGAAGGCAACCCCTACGATGGTCACACACTGTATGAACAGATCGAGCAGAGCACGATCCTGATGCAAGACACCGACATGAAGCCAACCACTGCCTACGTTGACCTGGGCTACAGAGGTGTGGAGCAAGACAACCCGGAGTTGGGCATCAAGCACCGGGGCAAGAAGAGCAAACTGACTGAGCAGGAAATCAAACTACTGGCCAGACGCCAGGCGGTTGAACCCATCATTGGGCACTTGAAAGAAGACCACCGCATGGGTCGGTGTCACTTGAAGGGTGAAGAAGGCGACCGATTGCATGCAGTGCTGTGTGCGGCCCGGTACAACATCCGCTGGCTGCTGCGCATGATCGCAAAGAAAGGCCTAAAGCCTTTTTTACGCATGATCGAAATGACCGGAATTGCGACGGCTGGACGTTGGTTCAGCAGAATTTGGTCGGCATTCACGCCAGCTCACGCTCACTCGATACGTCGGCTGGGATGGATATGAATATTTCAGGGACGACCAAATATGGGGATGCTTTTCTCTGCCATTAACACTTCGCGATGAATTAGTCGGCCATGCAAAATCCCTGCAACCCGCATGAACGCTAGCTTTTTGTATGAATTGCGTGCACCAAATCCCTCGGAAAACGTTAATGGCGGAGATGCTTTCTGAGGGACTTAGGGATGCAAGCCGTTGACTTTTTCCGCAGCCGAATTGATGCCATGTTCAACATGAACGATCCCTTGGCAGTTCTGGCAAGTCGGCTGCCCTGGGGTCAGATTAAAGCGGCGGTAGCCCAGAAGTTTGAAAACCGGATCCGCACCGGTGAAGTCCTCAAAGCCCAAGATATGTTCGGTACGACCGAGGGGTTGGTGCGTGCCGGTCGATTCAATGCGGGGCGCCCCAAGTTGCCCATTCGCTTGATTGCCAGCCTCCTGTAGCTCAAACATAGCTTCAACCTCAGCGATGAAGCACTCGTTGTGCGCTGGCGCGAGAACGTCTTATGGCAGTTCTTCAGCGGCCAAACTTACTGCGAACACCGCCTACCCTGCGATGCCACACAGATTGGACGCTTGCGCCGTGATCTCTCGAGTTCATCAGTTAATGACGTAAGCCTATGATTCTTATAGTAGTGCGCATCAAGCGCTCCACTACAACAGGGTCAACTGGGCGTCCAGTGTTGGCTTTTTGATGGTCAGAGCTGACAGGATTTTGGTATGTTCCTGGGTAATGGTGGAGAGCCCGGCAATGGGTGCGGCGTTGTCAAGTTTGACTCGCTGATGCTGAATCCGGCGCAGCTTTGAGAGCGCGCGTTCTGGCGATATATTGGCATCACCGGCATGCAAGCGACTGCGCATGACCCGATACAGAATCAGCCCCATGAAGCAGATGGCAGCATGCGTCCGAATCCGATCTGGCAGTCGGTGATAGATCGGGCCGATTTCAATTTCGGATTTCAAGACTCTGAAACCCCGCTCAATGTCGGCCAGTGATTTATAGCGCTTGACTACGTCCTTGGGAGCCAGATCGGCTACGTTGGTGACCAACAGTAATTTGCCGTCCATCATCTGCGCATGCTTCAAAGCTCGCTCGTCGATGCTGTAGGTGAACAACTCGCTTTGCAGGTCCACTCGCACGATGCGCGCCAGATGCGCTTCACACACCTCATGATAGAAACGGGCTCTGGCGCCACCGTCAGACAACTTGCGACCGCGCTTGGGTTTTCCCGCATCCTGATCGTCGAGCTTGCCAACCCATTGGTCGGCCTGCTTTTGCAGCTCTTGAATCCGGCTGTCGCGCTTGGAGCCTGTTTCCAGTGCAACCTTTGGGTCATGAGCAATGATGAGGCGAAGTTTGTTCCAGGATGCTTCCCCCAGAACCTCATCTTTGGCATCCAGGCACTTTGCAGAATGAAACGGACTCAGGATCTCAACGAAGTCTGCGTAGCGCCTACCGGGCACCGCAAGGATGAACTCCAGCGCTGCGCCTGATGGCAGTGTGATTGCCTGCAAATCTGCCAGGTTGTCGGTGGACAGTAGCCCCCGGTCTGCCACTGCGATGACGCGTTTGATGGGGAACTGCTTGACGATTTTTTCGATGACCGGCTTGAGCGTAGTGACTTCGCCCGTATTGCCATCAAACACCTCGTGGTACAGCGGCAACCCATCAGCGCTCTGCACCACGCCGAGCATGACCTGACGGGCAACGATGCCTTCCTTGGACATGCCGAAGTGGCGTACATCGTCTTTCTGTTCGGACAACCCGGCTGCACGGATGGTGGTCATGTCGTAGAACACGACGGCCAGATCCTGATCGACCATGGGGCGCAGCAGACCTGACAGGATGGCATTGACCTCTTCCTTGTGATCCACCAGGGCATCCATGGCGCGCAGGAGGTGCTGATGGTCAATGGACTCCGCCATGATGCCAGGCAAAGTAACCGTCTCAAGCCAACGAAGCACGCCCAGTTTGGACTCCGGATCGCAAAGGCGGTTGAAGACCATCACGCGAATCAGCGCTTCGACATCAATGGCGTGGCGGGTGCGGCGAAAGATCTTGCGCAACTCATCAAAGCCCAGTGAATTCCATAGCTCAGTGAGCGCCCAGACGTCCCCGAAGTCGCGTGCGGATTCAAACGTCACCACTGGCACAGGAAAAGGTTTGGGTAGTGTCTTTCCGGTTACTCGCATCAAGCCGGAGATGACGGACTCGAGCTCAGTGCTGATTTGATCGAGCCGCCCCAGCGTGGCGACAGTACGCTGTTTTGGGCGACCCTCGTCGTCGCGATACGCCTCAATGAGTTGAACGTAGCGCCGCGGCCCTGAGTTGGTTACTTTGATAAACACGCCATTACTATAGATACAACAATTACCAATGTCAAATAAATCTACGAAGAGACAACCGTGCCATTACACGCGTTTTCAGAAAGACGCTTGTAAGTCGTTGATTTCATTGGGACCGGCAACCAAAAAAGCCGGAATTTCGAGATTAGCTGTCGAAGTCGGGTGATCTGGGTGTAGACGGCCTAGAGTTGTTGCTCAAAGCCACCATCGACACAGCGGTGGCCATAGATGCCATCAAACCTAAAGACCTGGAGCAAGTGATAGTCGACTCGGCGGTTCAAGAGATAGGCATTGCCCACCCTGTGGACAGCCGTCTGCTTGAGATCACCTGTCACAATGTTGTCAGCGCCGTCAAGCGCGCTGACATTGAATTCGTCGTCCATATAAGGGACGACTATCTATTCCCCACAAAGCAGGCCCAACAACCCCGGACGCGCGTACAAGCGGGCTGCGTTTCCCATGTTGATGCCTGGCACCCATTGTTCTAGTTCGGCTGCAGCATTGATCGTGCTCGATAGCAGATGCGCACAGACGGACGAATCATGAGGGCGGATCGAGCTGTCAGCCAGACCATCGACCAGCAAGCTGGCTATGCGCTCGGTCAGTGCTTGCCAGGTATGCAACACCTGATCTCGGTGAACATGATCCGGCAAGGCCGAAATGGCTGACGCCCGCAGCAGGGGACCACGCTCGGACAACTGAAAACGCACCAGCGAAGAGAGGGCAGCACAACAGCGGTTCCAGCCCGTTCCGCTACTCAGTTGTGCCGCTTGCAGCGTGTTCCGCAGCACCGCGAATGAACGCTCCCAGCAAGCGCTAACCAGGTCCAGCTTGGTTTCGTTGTGGTGATAGAAGGAACCTTTGGTTAGATTGATCCGGGCTGATATTTTGTCGACCGAAGCACCGTGATAGCCCTGTTCATTGATCAACTCGGTTGCAGCTCGTAAAAATGACTCGTTAGAGTCATCCAGCGTAACGGGAAACTCGGCAAAATCCATTTCATCCAGTGTCGTGGCATTCGGCCAGGTTTGCGACGGTCCAGCCAGGCCGTACAACAGTAGATCTGCCACTCTTTGGGCAATGCGTGGATAGTCGTCAATTTCGTAACGGCCTATCCAGACCCCAATCCAGTGCATAGCCGAGACCACCAGGTGCGTGCGTGCGTTCAGTGACTGGCGGGTAAGCGCCGCTGTTTCGCTTCCTGAAAGCAGTTTTCGAATGTTTCGAAACATGTCGCTATAAGCGGAAAAGACCACTGAAGCGGTCGCCTCGGGCAGGGAGCGAACATCGCCGAAACCTATCAGTGGCGGCTGATCACCCGTGGCAATTGCCGCCAGTACGTTGGCGTAGAGCTTAAAGAAATGTTCGACGCGTTCAACGACCGTGGTCATCAGCGCCGCCTTGCGCACTGACGACTCAATTTCAGCGATGGTGCGAAGCATGCAGCTGACAGCCAGATCTTCCTTCCTGCGGTAATAGTAGGTGATGCTGGTCGTCTCCAAACCGACGCTGGCGGCAATCTGACTGAGCGTGACACCCTTCAGGCCCCTTTGGTTAAAGAGCCTGGCTGCAGTAGCAAGAATCGCTTCGCGTTTCTGATCGAAACGTTTGCTCCTGACTTGCTTTGGTTTTGGCACAGATGCGGGCATGGTGAAAGTGAATCTGCGCTCTCGGCAACGCAAACTTCTGCCCCGAGAATAGCGTCTAAAAGAATAATGGGTATATTATCGTTTACCCTATGTAACAATACAAAACGTGAACTTAAAAGTATTTTAGAATAACGGGTATGTACACAACGGCGGAAGAGTGAGCCATGAACGACAGCACAGAAATCTCGAAATTCCGAAGCAGCACGCGCGCCTGGTTGGAGGCCAACTGCCCTGCTGAAATGCGCAATGCGATGACCAGCACCGACGATACCTGCTGGGGTGGTCGTCAATGGAAGTTTGCCTCAGACGCACAACGCCAGTGGCTTAAGCGCATGGGCGAGCGCGGGTGGACGGTCCCGACCTGGCCGAAGGAGTACGGAGGCGGTGGCCTTTCAGGCGCTGAGGCCAAGGTACTCGCGCAAGAGATGGCGTCCCTGGGCTGTCGCCCGCCGCTGGTGAGTTTTGGCATCTGGATGCTGGGCCCGGCACTGCTGAAGTTTGGCACCCACGAACAAAAGCTCGAACATCTCCCCAAAATAGCCCGAGGCGAAATCCGCTGGTGCCAAGGCTACTCCGAACCCAATGCAGGGTCGGACCTGGCGTCGCTGGCCACCCGCGCCGACGACCAGGGAGACCACTTCATCGTCAACGGCCAGAAGATCTGGACTTCTTATGCCGACGAGTCCGACTGGATCTTCTGCCTGGTGCGCACCGACACAGCCAAGAAGCACACTGGCATCAGCTTTGTGCTGTTCGACATGGCAACGCCGGGCGTCAGTACCCGGCCGATCCGCCTGATCTCTGGCAAGTCACCGTTCTGTGAGACCTTCTTCGACAATGTCCGTGTCGAAAAGCACAACCTGGTGGGCACCCTCAACGCCGGCTGGGATGTTGCCAAATACCTTCTCACGCACGAGCGCGACATGATAGGCGCGATGGGCGAAGCGTCAACCACGCCTACCCTGTCCCGGACCGCCAAGGCAAGCGTGGGGCTGGACGCCCAGGGCCGGCTGGCGGACCCCCAACTGCGAGCACAGATCACGGAATTCGAGCTTGATGAAACAGCATTCCGACTCACCTTGCAGCGTGTCGGTGACATGGCCAAGGCCAGGCAGGCGCACCCTGCCATGTCGTCCATGCTCAAGTACTACGGGGCCGAGCTCAACAAGCGACGCTGGGAACTGATGGCCAGCAGTGGCGGCAGTGACGCGCTGGAGTGGGAGAGCGAACGCTCCGGCCATGGCATGGTTGCCCGCACCTGGCTGCGCACCAAAGGCAACTCGATCGAGGGCGGCACCAGTGAAGTGCAGCTCAACGTCATTGCCAAGCGAATCCTTGAACTGCCGGGAGCCTGAACATGTCACTCATCCTCACAGAAGAACAAACCATGCTGCGGGACAGCGCCCGCGATTTCCTGTCTGACCAAGCCCCGGTGACGCAACTGCGCCAGTTGCGCGACACCAAAGACGCGACGGGCTTCTCAATAGAACTCTGGAAGCAGTTTGCCGAAATGGGTTTCAGCGGTGTGCTGGTACCTGAGGAGTTCGGCGGCATGGGACTCGGTCAGGTCGAAGCCGGTGTCGTGATGGAGCAGATCGGCCATCAGCTCACTTGCTCGCCCTTTCTGGCTTCAAGTATTGCTGCGGTCACAGCGCTGCGCCATGGCGGGACTGAGGCACAGCAGAAAGACTTGCTGCCGCGCCTGGCCAGTGGTGAAGCCATTACCACCCTGGCCATCGAAGAGAAGTCCAAACACCAGCCGACACAGATTGCGCTGCGCGCCACGCCCACTGTCAGTGGCTTCACCTTGAACGGAGCCAAGACCTTTGTGCTCGATGGCCATATGGCAGACCTGCTCATCGTCGCCGCCCGGCGTGCCGGCGAGCCAGGAGACACCGAGGGCATCACCCTGCTCCTGGTGGATGCCAAGGCGCCAGGAGTGGCGATAGAGCGCACCGCGATGGTCGATGCCCACAACGCCGCTCGAATTACTTTCAATGACGTGCAGGTCAGCACGGATGCGGTGCTGGGTCAGGTCGATGCAGGCTGGGCTCCTTTGAGCGCCGCGCTGGACGCCGCTCGCGCCGCCGCCGCCGCAGAGTTGTTGGGTCTGGCCGACGAAGTCTTCGAGCGCACGGTGAATTACCTGAAAGAGCGCAAACAGTTCGGTCGCGTCATTGGCGAGTTCCAGGGCTTGCAGCACCGCGCGGCAGAACTCTACTGCGAGCTGGAAATTACGCGCTCCGTCGTGATCCACGCCCAACAGCAGTTGGATGCCAAAGCCGATGGTGCCAGCCGCGTCGTAGCCATGGCCAAGGCACGCGCCGGTCGTACCGCTACTCTGGCAGTGCAGGAAGCGGTGCAAATGCATGGCGGCATGGGCATGACCGATGAATTCGAGATTGGCTTCTTCATGAAACGCGCCAGGGTTCTGCAGGAACTCTTTGGTGACGCCAATTTCCATCTTGATCAGCTCGCGCGCCAGCAGGGCTACTGAATCTGAAACCCACCATCCACTCAAACCATGAACAACACCCACTACGAAGCAAAAGACGGCATTGCGGTCATCCGCCTGGACAACCCACCGGTCAACGGCCTGAGCCACGCCTTGCGAAGCGGCATCGTCGCTGACGTCAAGCGCGCCGAAGCTGATGCTGCGGTCAGCGCCATCGTGCTGATCGGCTCCGACAAGGCTTTCTCGGGTGGCGCCGACATCCGCGAATTCGGCACAGCGGCAGCCGGCGCCGAGCCCACACTGCACAGCGTGATCAACCTGATTGAGACTTCCAGCAAGCCGGTCATCGCGGCCATTGGCGGCGCCTGCATGGGTGGCGGTCTGGAACTGGCCCTGGGTTGCCACTTCCGGGTGTCGGTGCCAGGTGCACAGATTGCGCTGCCCGAAGTGAAGATTGGTTTGCTGCCCGGTGGTGGCGGCACGCAGCGCCTGCCGCGTTTGATTGGCCTGGAGCCGGCACTCAACATGATCGTCTCGGGCAACACCGTCCCCTCCGACTTGTTGCGCTTCACGCCGCTCTTTGACCACTTCATCGAAGGTGACCTTCTTGCAGGCGCCATCGCCTTTGCCAAGCAAGTCGTCGCAGAAAAGCGCCCCCTGAAACGTGTGCGCGATCTGAAGGTCACGCATCCCAGGCCGGCCGCCTTCTTCATGTTCGTGCGCAACGCCGTGGGCGCTGTCTCCAAAAACTACCCGGCACCGCTCAAATGCGTCGATGCGGTCGAAGCCGCGCTGACCAAGCCGTTTGAAGAAGGCATGAAGGCAGAAAGAGATTTGTTTGCCAATCTCTATGTTGGCGAGGAATCACGCGCCCTGCGCCATCTGTTCCTGTCCGAGCGCAAGGCCTCCAAAGTCGAGGGCGTATCCCCCGACGTCAAACCGCGTGCAATCCAGAGCGTCGGCATCATTGGTGCTGGCACTATGGGTGCGGGTATTGCCATCAATTTCCTGCTGGCGGGCATCCCGACCGTGATTCTGGAGACCAAGCAGGAAGCGCTGGACCGTGGCGTCAAGCACATCAACGACTTCTTCGAGAGCCGCGTCAAGAAGGGCAAGATGAAGGCGGACAAGGCCAAAACGCTGGCAGCGCTCTTGAAGCCGACCCTGAGCTACGACGACTTTGCCAACGTGGACATGGCGATCGAAGCCGTGTTCGAAACCATGGCGGTCAAGAAGACAGTCTTCGAGACGCTGGACCGGGTCTGCAAGAGCGGCGCCATCCTGGCCTCAAACACCTCGACTCTGGACCTGAACAAAATCGCCGCCTTCACCAAGCGCCCGCAGGACGTGGTCGGCATGCACTTCTTCAGCCCGGCCAATGTCATGAAGTTGCTCGAAGTGATTCGCGGTGCCAAGACGGCGGACGATGTGCTGGTGACCATCATGCAAGTGGCCAAGAAGATCAAGAAGACGGCCGTGATCTCTGGCGTGTGTGACGGCTTCATCGGTAACCGCATGATTGCCGGCTACAGCGGCGAGGCCGTCAAGATGCTCGAAGAGGGCGCTACGGTGCAACAAATCGATGGCGCGCTGGAGAAGTTCGGCATGGCCATGGGTCCGTTTCGCATGGGTGACCTGGCCGGTAACGACATCGGCTGGTCAATCCGCAAAGGCATCAGTGCAGAGCATCCAGAGTATCAATGGCCGAGTGCCGCACGGCTGGCCGACAAACTCTGTGAGCAGGGGCGCTTTGGCCAGAAAACTGGTTCCGGCTGGTACCGCTACGAAAAGGGTGGCCGCGCCGCGCTGGCCGACCCGGCAGTCGACGCACTGGTCGAAGCGCATCGCAAGGAGCATGGCCTCACCGCGCGCAAGATCAGCAGCACCGAGATCGTACAGCGCTGCATCTTTGCCCTGGTCAATGAGGGTGCACGCATCCTGGAAGAGGGCATTGCCCAACGGGCGTCCGACATCGACATCATCTATATCTTTGGTTATGGCTTCCCGCCCTACCGCGGCGGCCCGATGCTGTATGCCGACGCTCTGGGATTGCCAAGCGTACAACGCGCCATTGAAGGCTTCGCGCGCAACGACCAATCCGCCCAGAGCGTCTGGCGGCCAGCGCCGCTGCTGGCCACGCTGGCCGCCGAAGGCAAGACATTCAACTAATCGAACCGAGAGAATTGACATGACAGACGCAGTAATCGTTTCCACAGCCCGCACTCCGCTGGCCAAATCCTGGCGCGGCAGTTTCAACATGACGCACGGCGCAACGCTGGCCGGGCACGCCATCGAGCACGCCGTCAAGCGAGCCGGCATAGACCCGGCCGAGGTTGAAGACGTGATCCTGGGCTGCGCACTACCGCAGGGCGCAACAGGCCTGAACATCGGTCGTTATGCCGCGCTAAGGGCAGGGCTGCCCGTGACAGCCGGCGGTACCACCATCGACCGCCAGTGCGCTTCCGGCCTGCAAGCCATTGCCGTGGCAGCGCAACGCGTCATCGTCGACAAGGTGCCGGTGATGGTGGCCGGCGGTGTCGAATCGATTTCCTGCGTGCAGGCCAATGTCAACATGAATTACATTCAGGACGAATGGATGGCCGAGAACCGTCCCGCCTTCTTCATGTCCATGCTCGACACCGCTGAGATCGTCGCGCAGCGCTACAACGTTGGCAAGGACGTGCAGGACGCCTACGGTGTGCGCAGCCAGCAGCGTGCGGCAGCCAGCCGTGCCGCCGGACTGTTCAAGGACGAGATTGCACCGATCACAGTGACCATGGGTGTGGCCGATCCAAAGACAGGCTTCGGCATGAAACAGGTGACGGTCAGCGAGGACGAAGGCATTCGTGCTGACACCACGCTCGAAGGTGTAGCCAGGATCCGATCCGCCAAGCCCGGCGGTGTCATCACCGCAGGCAATGCGAGCCAGTTCTCGGACGGTGCCTCGGCGGTGGTTGTGATGAACTCCAAGCTGGCAGAGCAAAGGGGCATGAAGCCGCTGGGTATCTTCCGTGGTTTTGCCACAGCGGGCTGTGAGCCTGATGAGATGGGTATCGGTCCGGTGTTCGCCGTTCCGCGCCTGCTGGAGCGCGCTGGTCTCAAGGTCGATGACATCGGCTTGTGGGAACTCAATGAAGCCTTTGCAGTGCAGGTCATCTATTGCCGTGACAAGCTGGGCATTCCAGATGAGCGCCTGAACGTCAATGGTGGCGCCATTGCCATTGGTCACCCCTATGGCATGTCGGGCGCGCGCATGGTTGGGCACGCCCTGATAGAGGGCAAGCGTCGCGGTATCAAGTATGTCGTCATCACCATGTGCGTCGGTGGCGGCATGGGGGCGGCGGGCTTGTTTGAAGTCGCCTAATGGAAACTTCCAGCAACCAGGCTTGATGACCTAGCCGGAGTGAATCAATGAGTGTGCAATTCAATGATCTGTTTTCGATCAATGGCAAGACCGCGCTGGTGACGGGTGGCTCGCGCGGCATTGGCGAGATGATCGCCGCCGGTTTTTTGGCGAACGGTGCCAAGGTCTACATCTCGGCACGTAAGGCCGATGTATGTGCAGCAACGGCCAAACGCCTCAGCGAGGCTTATGGTGGTGAATGCATCGCGTTGCCGGCTGACCTTTCGCAGCTGGCGGGCGTTGAAAGTTTGGCCAAGCAATTGTCAGAGCGAGAGTCGAAGCTCGATATTCTGGTTAACAATGCCGGGGCCGCCTGGGGCGCACCGCTGGAGAAGTTTCCGGAAGCCGGATGGGACAAGGTGATGGACACCAACGTCAAAGGCGTGTTCTTCCTGACCCAGAAGTTGCTTCCCTTGTTGCGTCAGGCAGCCAGCGCCGCCAGCCCGGCTCGCGTCATCAACATCGGATCGATCGATGGCATCAAGGCCGCCGTGTTTGACACGTTTTCCTACGGCGCCTCCAAGGCCGCGGTACACCACCTGACGCGTTTCATGGCAGCGCACCTGACCCGGGAACACATCCTGTTCAACGCGATCGCACCGGGTCCCTTTCCGACCTGGATGCTCAGCACCGGAGTCGGCTTTGGTGGTGAGACCGAAAACGTGGATTGGGACGGCGTCGGCAAGCTCAATCCGAGCGGGCGTGTCGGCACCGCGCAGGATATTGCCGGACTTGCCATCTTTTTGTGCTCACGGGCTGGCGAATACGTGGTCGGCCAGACCCTTGCCTGCGACGGTGGTGTGGTCGGAACGACCTAAACGGGATACTGAAACGGAGGCACGCTGGAGAAGATCTGGCGAAAGAGTCATGGGTTGTTCCCTGTCAATTTGAATAGCAGTGCATTCTCGCGCAGCAACTGCTCCGAAAAGTGACATCGCTGCGACAGGTGAAATCCGGGACGGGAATAGGCGAGCGAAGGATTGCATAGTGACGGCCGACGCCCTCGACGCCGAACGGATAGGACACTCCATTCGACCCCGGCCGTGCGGCCCCGCACGATTGATCCATTCTCCCGCTCCCGGAGCCGGCTTTGAATGACCGCGTCGGGCAAGTTGTCACATGGAACAGCAGCGGCTGACCGGCAGTGAAATGAGATTCCCGGAAGCAGCCACGGTCGCATCCCCGGCAACTCCGCGCGGAAGCCGGCCAGGTCAAGGAAGACCAACCCGCGATCTGCTTGCTGCTTTGAAATGCGGAATCAGACTAACCAGCAATCGTTTCACCACGCCCGGTGGCAGGTCGTGACCCATGCCTTCAATCGGCACAAATTTGGAAGCGGAAATACGTTTGGCCGTGTCATGACCGCAGGCCAGCGGCACCAGTACATCTTCTGTACCATGCACGACCAGCGTCGGCACCGTCACGTTTTTGAGCTCGTTGGCACGGCGGGTGTCGGCCATGATAGCCATCATCTGGCGCAACACGCCCTGCGGGTGATAGCTGCGTTTGAATGCAATGGCAGAGCGGGCGCGCACCTCGACCTCCGGCACGGGGAAGCCAGGACTGCCAATCACTCGGATCAGCTTGACGTAAAAGTCGCCTATGTCCTGGGGGTCCATGCTGGTGGGCCGACTGATGAGGGCGCGCACCACATGTGGTTTGGCTTCCGGCAGACCGCGTGCGCCGCTGGTGCTCATAATGCTGGTGAGGCTCAAACAACGCTGAGGCGCGGCCAGAGCCACGCGCTGCGCAATCATTCCACCCATGCTGACGCCCACAATGTGTGCCTTGGTAATATTCAAGGCATCCAGAACGCCGATCGCATCTTTGGCCATGTCAGTCAAGGAATACACCGACCGCACAGCCAGGCCGAGACGCGCCTTCAGCCCAGCCCACAAAATATTGGGTACACCCGCGCCGTCAAAGTGCTGGCTCAGTCCGATGTCGCGATTGTCAAACCGCACCACCCGGTAACCCGCGTCCACCAACGCCTGAATCAGGTCCATCGGCCAGGCGATGAGCTGCATGCCCAGTCCCATGATGAGTATGACTACAGGGCGCTTTGTCCCAACAGTTGCAGGCGCAGTGCCTGTGTCATCTACTTCGATGTCGATTCCGTTTGCTCTAATTTTCATAGCCAACTATTCTGCACTTACAGGGACTTGAGACCCCTTTGTTGATGAAATGTGTTTTGAACCTGAGAGATTCGGATTTCAACCGCGTAACCCAAAGGCGCATCGATGAAGTTGGCATCAGTCAATCGTACGGCCTCCTCGCCCTTTACACATCATTGCGTTCATCAATGATGGCGGAGATTTGACCACGTCGGGTCTTTCCCCATTGCCCGAAACGTCGCCCCGCCATGCTGAAAAAGCGATGTTTTCGTGTCGAACGCTGACCGATTGGAGAGGTGAAACTGGACTGCATGTGGTCGCAATACGTATCCGCTCTGCTCACGTTACGCCGCTACGGCGAACCAACTTGAACTTCAGCTCCCGCTGCACAAGAGCCCCGCAGCCCGCAGAATTTTCATCGTCGCCAATACATGATCAGCCCGACAGCTTTTTCGGACTGATCTCTGCACTTAGAGAGACATCGCGGGCCGTCTGGCCATTGACTCTCTCCAGCGTTGCAGGTTCGGATGCTGTTCGTTTGGCTTGACCTTTACGATGCGTGCAAAGTCAACGGCCACTACAGCAGTGATGTCGGCAACGCTGAATCTGTCGGTGGCGATGAAGTCCCTGCCAGCAAGGCGGTCGTTGAGCGTGACGAAGAACTGCTGCAGCCGCGACACGCCACGTTGCGCCAGTTCAGGAATCTGCTGGTAGTCCACCGGACCGGGAAGTGCCCGGTTGGCCATTGCCGGGGCGCTGTTGCGCAGTGCTTCGGCGACGGCCATCAACCCTTCGAATTCGACGCGCCAGTTCCAGCTGGCAATTTCCGCCTTTTCGATTGGGCTGCTGCCCATTAGCGGTGGCTCCGGGTAGCGCGCCTCCAGGTAGGCCGTGATCGCCGCGTTGTCGGTAAGTAGTGTCCCCTCTTCAGTGCGCAGTGCGGGTACTGTGCACTGCGGATTGATTATTCGGTAGGCGTCGCTCAGTTGCTCGGAATTTTTCAAGTCCACCTGTACTGTCTCATGGGGCACACCTTTTTCGGCAAGCAGAATGCGTGCGCGGCGCGGGCTCGGAGCAGTGGTGCAGTCGTATAGCGTGATCATGATTTAGCCAACTTGTCCTGCGTCCTGGTGTCGAAGTCGCTGGCATCATGGCGCTCGTGCAGTTGGCTGCTCGGTTCGCCCACGACGCGGTTGACCATGCGACCGCGCTGCGCAGCAGGCCTTTGGGCAATCTGGTTGGCCCAGCGCAAAACATGGGTATAGGTTTGAACCTGCAGGAATTCACCCGCTTCATAAAGCTGGCCCTTGACCAGCGTTCCGTACCAGGGCCAGACCGCCATGTCAGCAATGGTGTACTCGTCCCCTGCCAAATAGGGGCTCTCAGCGAGACGTCGGTCAAGCACATCAAGCTGGCGCTTCACCTCCATCGCGTAACGATCAATCGCATATTCGATCTTAATCGGCGCATAGGCATAGAAATGGCCGAACCCTCCGCCAAGGAAAGGCGCACTGCCCATTTGCCAGAACAACCACGACAGGCATTCGGCGCGCTTGGCGCCACTGGCTGGAAGAAAGGTACCGAACTTCTCGGCCAGGTAGATCAGGATCGCACCTGACTCAAACACTCTGATCGGCGTCGGTCCACTGCGATCTAGCAAGGCCGGAATCTTGGAGTTGGGATTGACCGAAACGAAGCCACTGCCGAACTGCTGGCCCTCGTTGATCCGGATCAGCCAAGCGTCGTACTCGGCGCCCATGTGCCCCGCTGCCAGCAGTTCTTCGAGCATCACAGTCACCTTGACGCCGTTGGGCGTGCCCAGCGAATAGAGCTGAAGCGGATGGCGTCCCAACGGGAGTTCCTTGTCATGGGTGGGGCCTGCGGTCGAACGGTTGATGTTGGCGAATCGGCCACCGTTTTCCTTGTTGGCGGACCAGATTTTGGGAGGCGTGTAAGAAGGTGAGTTGTCCATGGAGAAGGCAGTTCTTTCGTGATTGAAGGCCCGTTGGCCGACGCAAAATGCGCATCGTACGCGCAGCGAGGTCAAATGAACATGTTGGTCTCGCAGCAGACGGCTCAGTTTACTTCCGCAGGGCACCAAATCTGAATGTCTGCTCCGGTTCCACGGACCACGGCCGCGAATGTCCGGTTCCAGAGATCTTCGCTGTCGGCTTGGGGCACTTTGTTAGCGCTCACGACCGGCGGCTATGCGGTAGCCTGATTGGCTGAAACCCCCAACCGTCAAGTTTCGTGCGAACAGATTGACGGAGCCACTGGCTCTAGCACCAAGTCCGGTCCTTCCACCACCTTCGCAAA
>CAIYMN010000362.1 GCA_903927295.1 uncultured beta proteobacterium
CGCATGGGTCGTGGTGCTGCAGCGCGAGGGCATGGTCAACACCGTGCTGATGCGTCTGGGCCTGATCACTGAACCGCTGACACTGATCTACAACCGCACCGGCGTGCTGATTGCCATGACGCATGTGCTGCTGCCCTTCATGATCCTGCCGCTGTACAGCGTGCTCAAGGGCATTGCGCCGCACTACATGCGCGCGGCGGCCAGTCTGGGCGCACCGCCCGTGGTGGCCTTCTTCCGTGTCTATCTGCCGATGGCCGCGCCGGCCATCGCCGCCGGATCGGTGATGGTCTTCATCCTGGCCATGGGCTACTACATCACACCAGCGCTGGTCGGTGGTGGCTCGGACCAGATGCTGTCGTATTTTGTGGCCACCTACACCACCGACACCGGCAACTGGGGGCTGGCCTCGGCACTGGGACTGATGATGCTGATCACCACACTGGCGCTCTACGGGATAGCGCACAAGCTCTCGGGCGGCCGCGCCCTCTCGATGGGATAGTGAGACAGAAATTGCAAAGCACCTTCTTTCGTCATCGCGAGGCCGCAGGCCGTGGCGATCCATGCTGGCTTGCCAGCGCTGTGGCTGTGGATTGCCGCGCTTCGCTCGCAATGACAGAAGAGAGGATCGCACTGACGACTCGCCTTATCCGCAATTTCCCGCTCCGATAGCACCATGAAGCACTTCAAATTCCCCTGGAAGCCTCTTTACTGGCTGCTCTGCGCCGTCATTCTGCTGTTTCTGCTGGTGCCCATCGCCGCCATCATTCCGCTGTCTTTCTCGAGCGGTTCCTTTCTGACCTACCCGCTACCGGGCCTGTCGCTGCGCTGGTACCACGAGGTGCTGGGTGGCGGCAAGTGGCTCACAGCGCTGGGTAACTCGCTCTACGTTGGCGTCTTCGCAACCGGCATCTCGGTCATTCTTGGAACGCTGGCTGCGCTGGGTCTGATGCGGCTCAAAGCCTGGTGGGCCAACCTGCTCAAGCTCGTGATGCTCTCGCCCATGATCGTTCCGGTGATCCTGATCGCTGTGGCCTGCTACTTCTTTCTTGCGCCGCTCTCGTTGACCAGCACGTATAGTGGCCTGATCATCGCCCACACCGTGATTGCCGTTCCCTTTGTCGTGGTGCCGGTGCTGACCGCGCTGGAAATGCTGGACCCCAATCTGGCGCGTGCCGCTGCCGCTTGCGGCGCAACGCCAGGCGTCACGTTCATGCGCGTCACGCTACCAGGCATCATGCCGGCGATGGCCTCCGGCGCCCTGTTTGCCTTTGCCGCTTCCTTTGATGACGTGGTGATTGCCCTGCTGATTGCCGGACCCGACCAACGCACCTTGCCGCGCGAAATGTTTTCCGGCCTGCGCGACAGCATGACACCGGCGCTGACTGCCGTGGCCACCATCATGATTGTTTTTTCCACCACCCTGTTTCTGTTGATGCAGATGCTGCAACGCCGAACACGCAAGGCAACACGAGCCAATTGATCCTCCATGACAGAACAAAAAACGGCCATCGTTACCGGGGCCAGCCGCGGCATTGGACATGGTGTCGCGCAGCGCTTTCGCGACCTCGGCTGGCGCGTCATCACGGTCTCGCGACAGCCATTGCCAGAGGAATGTCCCTGGCATGCCGAAGAAAATACGCACGTTGAACTCGACCTGGCCAATCTGGACGAGATCCTCAAGACCGTCGATGCACTGCGACCCCTGCTGGGCGGCTCCAGGTTGCACGCACTGATCAACAACGCCGGCATCTCACCCAAGGGGCCTGGCGGCGTAAGGGTCAACTCCCTGACCACCGACTTGAAGGTCTGGCAGGAGATGTACAACACCAATTTTTATGCACCGCTGATCCTGACGCGGGGTTTTGCCCAGGAACTCTCCAGCGCCAAGGGCTCGGTCGTCAACCTGTGCTCGATTGCCGGATACCGCGTGCACCCTTTTGCAGGGGCAGCCTATGCCACCTCCAAAGCAGCACTGGCAGCGCTGACGCGCGAGATGGCGGCCGACATGGCAGCCATGGGCGTACGGGTGAACGCCATCGCGCCGGGTGAAATCAATACTTCCATCCTGTCACCCGGAACGAGCAAAATTGTGGAAAATGACATCCCCATGCATCGATTGGGCGAGGTCAACGAGGTGGTGGACCTGATCGAATTCCTGTGCAGCAGCAAGTCGTCCTACATCACCGGTGCTGAAATCGCCATCGACGGCGGACAGCGGGTTTAACAGTCAATTGACGGAGCAATTTTTTATGCAATATCGACGTGCCGGCAGCAGTGGTCTGCGCCTGAGTGAACTCTCTTTGGGCTCCTGGGTCACTTATCACAATCAGGTGGACAGTGTGGCAGCGCGTGAAATGATGGCGGCCGCAATGGACGCCGGCGTCAACTTCTTTGATAACGCAGAGGCCTACGCCCTTGGCCAGAGCGAAGTCGTGATGGGCGAGGCGATCAAGGCGTTGAAATGGCCGCGCCTGAACTACGTCGTTTCAACCAAGTTCTTCTGGGGCCTGGACCGCGATGGCCAGTCGGTCAACCGCAAGGACACGCTGAACCGCAAGTACCTGACGCAGGCCATCGACGGCTCGCTGCGACGCATGGGGCTGGACTTCATCGACCTGGTCTATTGCCACAGACCCGACCCGCACACGCCGATTGAAGAAACCGTGTGGGCCATGAGCGACATGATCAGTCGCGGCAAAGCCCTGTACTGGGGCACCAGTGAATGGTCGGCTGACGAAATCCGCGCTGCGTGGAATATTGCGGAACGTCATCACCTGCACAAGCCCATCGTGGAGCAGCCGCAGTACCACCTGTTCCACCGCAAGCGCGTCGAGCAGGAATACCAACGCCTGTACGAAGACATCGGCCTGGGTCTGACCACATGGAGTCCGCTGGCGAGTGGTCTGCTGACCGGCAAATACCGAAACGGCGTACCGCCGGATAGTCGCGGTGCACGACAGGACATGGGTTTTCTGGTCAAGGGCCTGACGGACGCCGCCAAAAACACGGCCGTCACGCAGCTTGAACTGATAGCTACGGAACTCGGCTGCAACCTGAGCCAGTTGGCCATTGCCTGGGCTGCGCGCAACCCGCGTGTGAGCAGCGTTCTCACGGGAGCGTCGAACCTGTCGCAATTGCAGGACAACCTCGGCGCTGTCAAGGTGATAACACAACTGACACCCGAGGTGATGGCCAGGGTGGAGCAGATCAGTTCACCACTGGCAAGTTAAGCTGTCAGGCGATCAGTTAAACTGCCATTCCGTAAATCGCGGGTGTAGTTCAATGGTAGAACGGCAGCTTCCCAAGCTTCATACGAGAGTTCGATTCTCTTCACCCGCTCCAATCAAAACCCGCCTTCTTCACTGAAGGGCGGGTTTTTTTGTTGTATCGGAGCAGGCACGCCAAAGCCAGCTTGATCGTATCCCTCGACGTGTTGCATGTGCACAGTTGAGGCAATATCCACTGTCCGCTCTGGATGCAATCGTGGAGCAGCAATAGTGCAGCGAAAGCAAAAGTTCAGTGCTACCCGCTGGTTGAACGCTACGATAAGATCCAGCCCCACTGTGCATTGGAACCCCTGATGAGGCGATGTCCCGTTCGTAGTTGAAGGTTGAAGTTGGTGGTTGAAGCCGTCAGGCCCTACAGAATATGGGTTCTGACTTCAACAACCGCAAAGCCAAGAAAGCTCAACCACCATGGCAAAGTCTAAAGCCAAACTCC
>CAIYMN010000363.1 GCA_903927295.1 uncultured beta proteobacterium
CATGACACAGCTTCGCTCTGCTTTTGCTGTCTCCGAAGTAAAAAACGCCTGAGCTAGTGACCTAACTCAGGCGTTCATCATTCAATCGAAAATTACTTGCGCAGACCCAGTTTGGTGATCAGCGCCGTGTAGCGGTCAGCGTCTTTGGATTTCAGGTAGTCCAGCAGCTTGCGACGACGGCTCACCATGCGCAACAAACCACGACGACCATGGTGGTCTTTGGCGTGTGTCTTGAAGTGGGGAGTGAGTTCGTTGATGCGTGCTGTCAGCAAAGCGACTTGAACTTCTGGGCTGCCCGTGTCGCCGGCCTGGCGTGCGTTGTCCTTGACGACAGCGGCTTTTATACTGGATGCGATCATTTATTTTCCTGTGTAGTAGAACTTGCGTCAGGCGCTGGAACTGCCCCTGACGTGCGCTTGTGCGATGTGCAAAGCCTTGCGATTGTAGCCGATCTGGTGATGGCGGACACCCGATCGTCATTGCGGACCTGATCCGCAATCCATGGATCCCGGGTCAAGCCCGGGATGACAGTCAGATAGCCCGGGATGACAATCAGAGTGCCTGAGTTGACAACCAGGCCTTGAGCCTTGCCACCCCTTGCACCAGGCGCTGCTGATCTTTCGAGGCAAAACACCAGCGCAACCAGCCGCGCGCCTCGGGCGCAAAGGCCTCCCCTGGCGCCAGACCCAGTCCGGCTTCGATCACCAGGCGCTTGGCCGTGCCCAGCGAGTCGTCAAAGCCCGGCAATCTGAAAAACGCGTACATGCCGCCGCGCGCTGCGCTCACCTGCAAACCTTGAATCGTATGCAACTGCGAAACCAGCGTATCGCGGCAGAGCTTCAAATGCGCCACCACCTGGGGCGTCACCTCATCGGTACGCTGCAGGGCGACGACACCGGCACGCTGAGTAAACACACTGGCGCAGGAAGTGTTGAACTCAATCAGCTTGCCCATGTGTCTAGTCATGCCTGGCGGCATGACCAGCCAGCCCAGGCGCCAACCGGTCATCAGAAAGCTCTTCGAGAAACTGTGCACCACGACAAGCCTGTCAGCGGGCAGCGCGACATCCAGAAAACTCGGCGCACAAGCGTTGGCACTGGGTTCGAAATAGAGACGTTCGTAGACCTCGTCCGCGAGTATCCAGGTTCCGGTCTTGCGGCAATGCTCCAGAATGCACTGTTGTTCCAAACGCGTCAGTGTCCAGCCGGTCGGATTGTTCGGCGCATTGAGGATCAACACTTTGGTGGCCCTGGTCACTGCTGCCAGCAGACGGTTCATGTCAAGGGTCCAGACACCATCGATCGGCGTCAGCGGCACACACTTGAGTTGCGCACCCATGATGACCGGTTGCGCTGTCAGGTTCGGCCACACCGGGGTGATGGCGACCACCTCATCACCCGCATCCACCAGTTGCTGCATCGCCAGCATCAGGGCATTGACGCCGCCGCTGGTGACCGCGATACGCCCGGCGTCAATCGCGCCGTGGCGCGCGCTCATGTAGCTGGCGATCTCCTCACGCAACTCGGGCAAGCCCAGGTTATGCGAGTAAAAGGTTTCGCCACGCTGCAGGGATTCAATCGCCGCCTGACGGATGAAGTCCGGTGTGACTTCGTCGCTTTCCCCGAACCAGAAGGCCAGCACATCGCTGCGCCCCATGCCGGCATTGGCTACTTCACGGATTCTGGACTCTTCAAGGTTCTGGATGACTTGACGCATGGCGGGTTCAATTCAAGGTTGATTGGGAAAAGGTCGTTGCATTCTGCAACTGCTGGGTAATTCGGCCTGGGCAGCGTTGAGCGTCTTGATCACGCGAAAGCCGTAGCCCGAGCCTTCGACATCAAATTTCACGCCCGGACTTCCCTGGCGCTCCATCAATCCCACCACCAGTGCTTGCTGGACCTGGTGATCGCTGCGACGCATCGCAGCACTTTGCGAAGCGAAACTGACGCGCGCCTTTTCCAGCTGCGCAGCCACTATCGTTGGGTCCGTCGTTCCCGCCGCTTCTATCGACTGCACCAGCGCTTCAAGCATCAGCTGCATGCGCATATGGACATAGTCGTCAGCCGGCTTCGGAAAGCGATCACGAAACGACTGATAAAACGCCTCGCTTGCAGCAGATTGAACGTTGGGCAGCCAGTCGGCCACGGCAAGCACGCGGCCAATACCAGCCTCCCCGATGGCCGAAGGTGCGCCCAGCGCATTGCCATAGAAGGTATAGAACTTGCCCTCAAAACCGACCTCTTTTGCTGCCTTGACCAGCAGCGTCAGGTCGTTGCCGAAATTGCCCGTGATGACTGCCTGGGCGCCACTGGCCTTGATTTTGGTCGCATAGGGCAGAAAGTCCTTGATACGCCCCATCGGATGCAATTCGTCGCCAACGATTGGCAGATCCGGGCGCAACAATCCAAGTTGCCGTCTGGCTTCGCGCGCTACCGCCTGGCCAAAGCTGTAATCCTGACCGATCAGGTAGACACTTTGAATTGTCCTGTCGTCCTTGAGAACCGCCATCAAGGCTGACATGCGCATATCTGCATGAGCGTCAAAGCGAAAGTGCCAGAAGCTGCATTTTTCGTTGGTAAGGATGGGATCAACAGCCGAGTAGTTGAGAAACAGCACCCGCCGGTCCGGTTCACGCTCATTGTGCTTGTTGATGGCATCGATCAGGGAGGCCGCGACAGCCGAAGAATTACCCTGCACAATGAACCGGGCCCCGTCGTCAATCGCCGATCTGAGCGCGGACAATGACTCCTCGATCTGCCCCTTGTTGTCGAATCGCTCCAGGCTCAGCAAACGGTGGCTTGCAGCGATTCCAGGCGCGCCAGCAAGTTTGACGCCACCACGCGAATTGATGCGCTCCAGGCCCCAAGTCAAATTGCGAACCACGGCCTCGCCAGTGTTGGCAAAAGGGCCACTCAGGTTCTCGATCATCGCAATGTTGATGGGTGCCAATGCCGCCTGTGCCAGGCTCAGGGTCGGAAGACATAGCGCCACAAGCGCCAATTTCAAGGGCCTGCGCCTAACAATAAACATAGGAAGTTTCTCTTGAAAACGCCGTTGCCGTGCGCAGATTGGACACAAGCGACGCTTCATGTTGAACGCCGCGAAGTGTACAAGGAGTCAGATCATGTTTTTTGCCACCACCGCACCCGCTGGTTTCCGTCATTCCCTGAATTCGCCTGTTGCTCGCTCGCTGGAGCGCTTCCTCTCGGAAGCGCAGGCTATGAGTCAGCAAAAGTCCTGCGCCATGGAGCAGGATGAAAAGTCCTGTACGTTGCGCTTTGATGTGCCTGGCATTGCGAAGGACCAACTAACCATCGGAATCGAAGGCAGCATCGTGCGTATCGAGAGTCACGAGGGTGCGCCGCGTCATTACAAATCAGCTTATGAACTGCCCCAGGAAATTGACATCGGCAGCAGCGAGGCGAAGTTGGAAAATGGCGTGTTGACGCTCAAACTCGGCAAGCATGTGCCGGTAAATCGCGTCACCACCTTGCAGATCAACTGACTGGCAAGGCAGCCAGCGGCCAGCGCGGCTTGACGGCAAAAGCGTAGGTCGTACTGGCTGCTTGCTGACCCGACTGCAAGCGCATGGCGGCAGCCATCGCAATCATGGCACCGTTGTCAGTGCAGAGTGACATTTCCGGATAGTGCACGCGCGCGCCAAGTTTGCTGCAGGCGCCGTCGAGTTGTTGACGCAGTTCGCGATTGGCGCCAACGCCGCCAGCCACGACAAGCCGTTCGAGGCCCGTTTCACGCAAGGCACTTAGCGCCTTGGACACGAGCACTTCAACGATGGCCGCTTGCGTTGACGCTGCCAGGTCCGCCAGCAACTGGGCCGGCCAGGCTTCAACCGGTTCAGCCAGACCGGCCGAAAGCTTTTTGGCCTGCACCATGACGGCCGTTTTCAGACCGGCAAACGAAAAATCGAGGTTGCCACTTTTGAGCAAAGGCCGCGGCAGATTGAACGCCTTTGGATTGCCGTGTTCTGCCAAGCGCGCCAGGCCGGCTCCCCCGGGATAGGGCAGACCCAGCAATTTCGCCGACTTGTCAAATGCCTCGCCGGCCGCATCATCAATCGTCTCCCCCAACAGTACGTAGCGCCCCACCCCATCCACCCGCATCAATTGGGTATGTCCGCCTGAGACCAGCAATGCGACGAACGGAAACCTCGGTGGGTCGGCACTGAGAAAGGGGGACAACAGGTGACCTTCCAGATGATGCACGCCCAACACCGGCTTGCCAAGTGCCGCCGCCAGTGCACAGGCCACACCAGAGCCGACCAGCAACGCGCCTGCCAGACCGGGACCCTGGGTAAACGCCACGACGTCCACATCCGCCAGCGTTCGACCCGACGCCGCAAGTGCCTGATCGGTTAGCGGCAGGACACGGCGAATATGATCGCGGCTCGCCAGTTCTGGCACAACTCCACCATAGGGCTGGTGCATTTCAATCTGGCTGTGCAAGGCTTGCCCAAGCAGTTCCGGCAAGTCCGAACCGTGCCAATGAACCAGCGCCACGCCGGTTTCATCGCACGAAGATTCGAATCCCAGAACCAGCATCTCATTGTTCATGACAGGGGAGTTTAGGTGATGGGATAATGAAAATATTAACGCAGAAGGAATTGCAAGATGACTGATACACAGCAACGCATTGACGAACTGGTCAAATCAAACCCCGTGGTACTGTTCATGAAGGGCAGCGCCAGTTTCCCGCAATGCGGTTTTTCGGGTCGCGCAATTCAGATATTGCAGGCCTGCGGTGTTGATCTCAAGACCGTGAAGACACTCAATGTACTGGAAGACGAAGCCATTCGCAATGGCATCAAGCAGTACAGCAACTGGCCCACCATCCCACAGCTTTACGTCAAGGGCGAATTCATCGGCGGCTCGGACATCATGCTGGAAATGTACGAAAACGGGGAACTGCAAAAACTGATCGCCTGAGCCGTCTGCTTCGTTTCAGGATTCCCACCTATTTTTGGCGCCAAGGACTGCATTGGGGTACGGCGCCTTGCCGCGCGAGCCGTTGTATCGACCGAGAGCCAAGAACAAATCCCCATGTTCAAGGTCGAGATAGTGGCGAAGGATGACGCAGCCAAAACGCAAATTGGTCTGCATATGAAAAAGCTGACTGGCGTCGCCATCGCCTAGCAGGCGCGTCCAGAACGGCATCACCTGCATGTAACCGCGCGCGCCGACACTGCTCACGGCAAACTTTCGGAAGTTGCTCTCGACCTGAATCAGGCCAAGCACCAGTGCTGGCTCCAGACCGGCGCGTCGACTCTCATACCAGAGCGTCTGCAGGAATTCTTTGCGAACGTTCCACTCCGGCTTTTGTTTCTGCAGACGTGGACTGACGCGGCCCAGCCAGCGCAAGTACGCCAGACGCGACTCCGTATCGGAAAATTCCGGTACGGGTGGTGCACTGTTGGAGATAGCCGCCGTCAGGGCGCCGCGCACCGAATCCGCAAGCGGTTCTTCCAGTTGGGCGCCCGCGAGCGCCTGGTCTCCAACTGACAAGAGCCCCAGCCCTGCCAGCAGGGACACGAGGCTGCTTCGCCGTGAAACCATTCGCATTCCCGGCAGCGCGCTCAGGCCTTCAGTTTGGATTGAATCAATCCGGCAACTTCAGTCAGCGCTGTCGGCGTCGCCGCAGCGTCACGCCGATGCTGGTATTCGACCTCACCGGTTTTCAACCCTCTGTCGCCAATCGTTACGCGGTGCGGCACGCCAATGAGTTCCCAATCGGCAAACATGGCGCCCGGGCGCTCGCACCGGTCGTCCAGAATCACGTCCACACCGGCTGCCAGCAGTTGCTGATAAAGGCCATCTGCAGCCGCTTTGACGTCGGGGAAGCGATCCGGGCTGATAGGACAGAGCACAACCGTAAACGGCGCCAGCGCGTCGGGCCAGATGATGCCTCGCGCGTCGTGGTTTTGCTCAATGGCCGCCGCTGGCAGGCGCGTGATGCCGATGCCGTAGCAACCCATTTCCATCAGCTGCGGCTTGCCGTTGATGTCCAAGTAACTCGCATTCATCGCTTTGCTGTACTTCGTGCCAAGGTAGAACACATGGCCAATTTCGATACCGCGCTCTATCGCCAGCGCGCCCTGCCCGTCCGGTGATGCGTCACCAGCCATCACATTGCGCATGTCCGCGACCCGAAGCGGCTCCGGCAAGTCCCGCCCCCAATTGACGCCCGTCAGGTGATAGTCGGCCTCGTTCGCGCCGCAAATCCAGTCGCTCATGATGGCGACCTCCCGATCAACCACGATGTTGACAGGCTTCTTCAATCCGATCGGACCCAGGTAGCCCGGTTGACAGCCAAAGCAATCCACAATTTCTGCGATCGTCGCGAAGCGGTAGCCGCCAAGACCTTCCAGTTTGCCTACCTTGACTTCGTTCATGTCATGGTCGCCACGCAGAAGCAGCAACCAGATCGCTGTCTTCGTGACTTGTCCGGCCGCATCGATCGTGTCAGTCGCCAGCACGAGTGATTTGACAGTGCTTTGCAGCGGCACTGCCAGCAACTCGGCAACGTCGGCACATGTACTCTTTCCCGGTGTCGCGGTCTTTGCAAGTGGCTGTGCCGGGGCCAGTCTAGGTCCGACGGGCGCCAACGCTTCTGCTTTTTCCATGTTGGCGGCGTAATCGCTACCTGGACAATACACGATCGCATCCTCGCCGGTAGCAGCAATGACCTGGAACTCCTCGCTCAAGTCGCCACCGATGGCACCGCTGTCAGCCGCCACTGCGCGATACGTCAGTCCGAAGCGGTCAAAGGTCCGGCGGTAGGCAGTGGCCATGACCTGGTAACTGGCCTTGGCACTGGCCTGGTCACGGTCAAAACTGTAGGCGTCCTTCATGATGAATTCACGCCCACGCATCAGACCAAAGCGGGGGCGACGCTCATCCCGGAATTTGGTCTGGATCTGATAGAAATTCCTCGGTAGCTGTTTGTAACTCTTGATTTCCTGCCGTGCGATGTCAGTGACTACCTCTTCACTGGTCGGCTGAATCACGAAGTCGCGATCATGGCGATCCTTCACACGCAGCAATTCGGGTCCGTTCGTCTCAAAGCGCCCTGTCTCCTGCCACAGTTCAGCCGGCTGAACCACAGGCATGCTAAGTTCCACCGCACCGGCACGGTTCATTTCCTCGCGCACGATCGCCTCGATCTTGCGAACAACGCGCAAACCCATGGGCATCAAGGTGTATATGCCGGCGCCAAGCTTCTTGATCATGCCGGCACGCATCATCAACTGGTGACTGACCACCTCGGCGTCTGCCGGCGCTTCCTTGAGCGTGGAAATGAAGAATTGGGAGGCTTTCATGGCAGGACTTTGAAAAAACTAGGGGCTAGGCCTCTTGATACGCGGCGCTTGCTGTGCATAATGGACGCAGTTTAAGAATTGGGGTTTGATTATGCTTGACCGGGACGGCTTTCGGCCCAAC
>CAIYMN010000364.1 GCA_903927295.1 uncultured beta proteobacterium
AGGACATGGGTGTGGATGTGGCGCGCATCAGTCCGCAGTCGCAGCACACGCCTGAAATCATTGCCTTGTTCCGCCGTGTGCTTTCGAATGAAACGTCGGCTGCCGACGCGATGCAGGCCATGACGGCGCTGATGCCCGAGCGCGCCTGCAATGGCTACTGGTACGGCAAGCCCGGGCTGGAACAATTGGCTGTGCCGGCCTGATAACAAGGATTTGACCATGCAAGTAAGCCCCTTTGTGCTGCCCAAACCGCTCGGTAATCTGCTGTCCTATCTGCCGGCTTATCCTGGCTCGCTGATGTTTGTGACGGGTTTGAATCTGGCACTGGCGAAGAACCTGGCGAGCGATGTCAGGCAGATGCTGCTGGGCAAGAAACTCCGCCTGAAGGTCACCGATGCACAGGTGGCCTTTGATTTTGAGTGGCTGAACGAGCGCTTCTCGGCCTGCCTGAACCACGGCGAAGCCGATTTGACGATCAGCGCCAGTGCCTACGATTTTGTCTTGCTGGCACGTCGTCAGGAAGACCCCGACACCCTGTTCTTCAGCCGTCGTCTGGCGATGGAAGGCGATACCGAACTCGGCTTGCTGGTCAAGAACACGATTGATGCCATTGAATTGCCGGTATTCAATCTGGAGCAGTTCAAGCCCGCGCAAGTTTTGGCGCGCCTGAAGGCCAAGCTGGCGCCGCGCTAGCGCCAGTTGCTTGCCAACACCGGTCAGCCTGTGCATCTCGCTCACACCTCACCGCAAAAACGCATCGTGGTTGCCATCTCGGGTGCCAGTGGTGCGATCTACGGTGTTCGCTTGCTGCAACTGCTGGGGGAAATGAGCAACGTGCAGACGCATTTGACGGTGTCGGAGGCCGGATTTCTCAATCTGCAGCAGGAGCTTGACATGGGGCGCGCTCAGGCGGAGGCTCTGGCTGATGTGGTGTACCCGGTGCAGGATGTGGGCGCGGCCATTGCCAGCGGTTCCTTTCAGTGTGACGCCATGGTAGTGGCGCCCTGCTCCATGCGCACGCTGGCAGCGGTGGCCCTGGGCCTGTCGGACAACCTGATCACACGCGCCGCTGATGTCGTACTCAAAGAGCGCCGGCGCCTGATCCTGCTGACGCGCGAGACCCCCTTGAACCTGGCCCATCTGCGCAACATGACCAGCGTGACCGAAATGGGCGGCATCATCTTTCCGCCGGTGCCGAGTTTTTACCATCGACCGCAAACGCTCTCCGAGATGATTGATCACACCGTTGGCCGCATCCTGGATCTGCTCGGACTGCCGCAAGTCAGCGCGCCGCGTTGGGGTGGCTTGAAGGCGGCTGATTGTCATCCCGGACCTGATCCGGGATCCAGCGCTTGAGCCGCACTGGATGCCCCCGGATCCGAGTCCGGGGCAGGCTCCTCAAGTCCGGCATGACAGATTTGGATTCGTAGGAGTGCTGTAACACCATGGCTTATCGAGACCTGAGAGATTTCATTGCGCAACTGGAGCAGATCGGCGAACTGCGCCGAGTCAGCGTTCCGGTGTCCCCCCATCTGGAAATGACGGCATTGTGCGACCGCGCTTTACGCGCCGGCGGGCCAGCCCTGCTGTTTGAAAATCCGACCGGCCACAGCATGCCGGTACTGGGCAATCTGTTTGGCAGCACGCGCCGCGTCGCCATGGGCATGGGCGTGAACGATGTCAGCGAATTGCGCCAGTTTGGCCATGTGCTGGCGACCCTCAAGGAACCCGAGGCACCCAAGGGATTCAAGGAACTGGTGGGACTGTCCAGCCTGGTCAAGACGCTGTGGAACATGGCGCCCAAGGAGCACAGCAGCGCGGCCTGCCAGGATGTGGTGTGGGAGGGGCAGGACGTTGATCTGGCACGCTTGCCGGTGCAGTATTGCTGGCCCGGCGACGTGGCACCGCTCATTACCTGGGGTCTGGTGATCACCAAAGGACCGCTCAAGGCGCGGCAGAACCTGGGCATTTACCGCCAGCAGGTACTGGCTCGCAACAAGGTCATCATGCGCTGGCTGGCCCAGCGTGGTGGTGCGCTCGATTTTCGGGAACATTGCGCGGCAAACCCGGGTCAACCGTATCCGGTTTGCGTGGCCCTGGGTGCCGACCCGGCGACGATTCTGGGTGCCGTGACACCGGTGCCCGACAGCCTGTCGGAATACCAGTTTGCCGGCTTGCTGCGCGGCAGCCGTACCGAACTGGTCAAAGCCCTGGGCAGCGAATTGCGGGTCCCGGCCTCGGCCGAAATCGTGCTCGAAGGCCACATCTATCCCGATGCCTCGCACGCCAGTGGTTTTGAGCATGCACTGGAAGGTCCGTACGGCGACCACACCGGCTACTACAACGAGCAGGACTGGTTTCCGGTCTTTACCATCGACCGCATCACGATGCGGCGTGACCCCATTTACCACTCCACCTACACCGGCAAGCCGCCCGATGAGCCCGCCATGCTGGCGCTGGCGCTCAACGAGTTGTTTGTGCCGCTGTTGCAGCGCCAGTACCCCGAGATCACCGACTTCTTTCTGCCGCCCGAGGGTTGCAGCTACCGCCTTGCCGTGGTGAGCATCAAGAAGTCCTACCCGGGGCACGCGCGTCGCGTCATGTTTGGCATCTGGAGTTTTCTGCGTCAGTTCATGTACACGAAGTTCATCATCGTGGTGGACGACGATGTCAACATCCGCGACTGGAAGGATGTGATCTGGGCCATGACAACGCGCGTCGATCCGACACGCGACACCCTGTTGGTGGACAGCACACCGATTGACTACCTTGACTTTGCCTCGCCCGTGAGCGGCCTGGGCAGCAAGATGGGGCTCGACGCCACCAACAAGTGGCCGGGGGAAACCAGCCGCGAGTGGGGGCGGCCCTTGCAGATGGACGCGGCGGTGACCGCCAAAGTCGAGCAACTCTGGAAGACGCTGGGTTTGTGAGATCGGGTGTCTGCCGGACGCCCCAGGAAAGTGTTCAATGACGCCAGATAAATCAGCTGCAGATTGCCAGTCGCTGGCCGAAATTCGCGCTCAGATCGACCGGATCGACCAGGCCATGGTGGAACTGCTGGTCACGCGTGGCAGCTATGTGCTGGCAGCCGCCAGATTCAAGCAAAGCGAGGCGGAGGTGACCGCGCCACAGCGTGTGGAACAGGTGATTGCCCGTGTTCGGGCCTTGGCTGAGGCGCGGGGTGCCAGTGCGGATGTTGTCGAGCGCGTTTACCGTGAGCTGATTGCGGCCTTTACCGACGCCGAGCGCGAGCACTGGAGGCAGCAATGATTTCCGTCGAACGTGTCGAGCAAGCGGCCAGCGTGGTCGATGCCGAGGCAGCGCTGGCCACTCTGGACCACAGCCCCGGCGCCTGGCTTGGCTGCGACGTGACAGCGCCGGGACAGTTCCGGCGCGAAGCCATGGTCGCGCTGGACCCCCTGCTGAGCTTCTACCTGGACGGCCAGGTGCTGCGGGTCGTTCCGCACGGCGACATCGGCCGTGCGCTGGCCGAGCACGTGGCGACACTGGCCGCGTTCGAGCGCGTGCAGGGACGGCTTGAAATTGTTTTTGCCGCGGTGGATGCGGCACCGCACCCGGTCATCACCCTGTTGCGGCGCTTCCTGCAGCGTTTTACCCAGAAGCCGCGTGAACTCGGCCTGTACGGTGCTCTCGCCTTTGACTACTACCGGCTTTCCCGTGCCGACGCCGTACCGCAAGATGGTCGACGCCGTCTCGCACTGTTCCTGCCAAGCCGTGTGCTGCTCACGGGGGACAACGGGCACCGCTGGGTCGAATTCCAGTTTCCCGGTCTGCAAGGCGTGCCCGGGCCGCAGGCGGTCATCGACACTGTTCAGCCCGAGCGCTTCGACGATGACTTGCCCGCAGGCGGTCATGCCCAAACCGTGGCCCGCGGTGTGGAGCAGATGCGCCGTGGCGCGCTGCGCTCGCTGGTGCTGTCGCAGACCTTCCGGCGCCGGGTGCAGGCTGATGCGCCCGGCGCCTTTGCCCGCCTGCGCCGCGACAATCCCTATCCGGCGATGTTCTTCGTGAATCTGGGTGGCGGCGAGCGCATCTTTGGCGCGTCACCTGATGTGCAGGTACGAGCCGACGAGAGATGGGTCGAAACGGCACCCGTCTGCGGTACCTTTCGCCGTGGCGGCGACCCGGTGGAGGATCACGAGCAGGCCAAGGCGCTCATCAACTCTGCCGTTGATGAGGCTTCACTGGCGTTGTGTGCGGACTCGGACCGCAACGACAAGGCGATGGTGTGCGAACCGGGCTCGGTCGAGTTGCTCTCCAGGCGGCGCCTGCATTTCTTTTCGACCATCATCCACACGATCGACCACACACGCGGCAAGCGCCGCAGCGATGTGGATGGTTTTGACATCGTGCTGGCGCACGCCACACCTGCCACCGTCACCGGTATGCCCAAGGCTGACGCTCGTGTGGCAATAGCATCGCTGGAGGCGGTCTGGCGCGGCTGGTACGCCGGCGCAGCTGTCCGCATTGGCGCTGACGGCAGTTGCGAGGCGCTGACGATTCTGCGGTTTGCGCGCCTGCTCGGCGACTGGGCCGAAGTGCGTACCGGTGGCAGCCTGCTGGCGGATTCGGAGCCGGTGCGCGAGGAAGAAGAAACAAGACTCAAGGCGGAGTCGATGTTCCGGGTGCTTTCAGGGCAATCGCCGCGCGCGCCCGCGCCCGCGCTTCCTGAACCACCCAAACGGCGCGTGAGTTTTCTCGATGGCGGCGACGCCCTGGCCGCTCTGGCGCGGGAAGCCCTGGTGCAAGCTGGCTGCGAGTTTGAGGCGACAGCTCCGTTGTTGGTGCGTGGCGACGGTCCGCTCGATCTGCTTAGAAGCCAACATGCGGTGTCTAATGGACGGGCGACCCTGGCGCTCAACAACGCCGCGCTTGTCTTGCTGGAACACGACGGCGCCGTGTTGGAGCAGCTCGATGTGCCGCAGTTCGGTCGCGCACTGGATTGCGAGGCCATGGCGGGTGGTCTGCTGGACGCCCTGGGTCATTTCCGGGTCGGGATTTACGCCACACACTTCGTGCGCTCAGATGCCTTGCCAGCAGGCTGGGTGCTCGCCGCCCAGGGCTCCGACGGTCGCGTCATTGCCGCAGTGCAGCCGGTGCGCAGAATGGTGGCGCTGCTGTTCCGTCCCGATGCCGTGTTGTCCCTGCACCGATCAGCCGGCCACCTGTCGCTGCTGGTCGCGCTGGCATGGCTGGCTCCGGCGCAAGCCTAGAATTCATCGCACAACAAACCCTGGAGATATGACGATGATGCACCGGCGCCTTCTGCTTTTGGCGACACTTTTGTCCACGCTGGCGACGCCGCTGCTGGCGCAGACCGCGTGGCCCGGCAAGCCGGTTCGCATTGTGGTCCCCTACGCACCGGGATCATCACCGGACGTGCTGGTGCGCATTTTGAGCGACAAACTGGGCCAGCGCCTGGGTCAGGCGATCGTCGTCGACAACCGACCCGGTGCCGGCGGCAACAATGGCACGGACCATGTCGCCAAAGCCGCGCCCGACGGCTACACCTTTCTGGTCAGCACCAACGGACCACTGGTTTACAGCACGGTGTTCAATTCCAAACTGCCTTACGACCCCTTCAAGGATCTGGCGCCCGTCACGCTGGCCGGGGGACAACCCAATGTGTGCGCGGTATCGAACAGCATGAACGTCACCGATGTCAAGGGCTGGATTGCGGCCATGAAGAAGGACCCGGGAAAGTTCAACTATTCCTCCACCGGCATAGGATCCATGTCGCATCTTTCGGTAGAAATTCTCAAACTCAAGACCAATTCTTTCGCCGTGCACCTGCCCTATGCGTCCTCACCAGCTGCCATCATGGCCATTCTGCAGGGTGATGTGCAATTTGCCTGCGTGCCGCCAGTGGCTGTGATGCCGCAGGCCAAGGCCGGCAAGATCCGCGCGATTGCGGTTACCACCGCAACACGCAGTGCCCTGGTGCCCGATCTGCCAACCCTGAAGGAAGCGGGTCTGCCCGACATTCAGGCGCTGGCCTGGATGGCCATCATGGCACCGGCCAGGACGCCACCGGAGATCATCAACCGCATGAACCGCGAGATCGTCGCCATCCTGAAAGAACCTGAGACACAGCGCAAGATGGCCAACTCCTACATGGAGCCGATCGGCTCGACGCCGGAAGAGCTTGGCAAGTGGATGATCGAGGAGCGCGAGCGCTGGGCGCCGGTGATCAGGCACGTGGGCCTGACGGCCGACTGAAGCACTTCAGGAACCGTCGTAGCGCTTGCCAGTGGCCAGCAGTTCTGACGTGCCAATGAGCTGATTGAGGCCGTCAAAGTCCAGCATCCTGTCCTTCCAGCCCGTGGTCGTCTGGTGCTCGTGCAAATGGGCGAAGTAGCTTTGCATGGCGTGCGCTACGGCGCGTGTCGTACCACCCGGAAAGATGGCGATGGAAAACCCGTGCTGCTGCAATACCGTGGCGCTCTGCAGTGGCGTCTTCCCGCCTTCCACCATATTGGCCAACAGGGGAATGCGCTGCGCGAAGCGCTGGCAGGCGGCGTCCATCTGCTCAGGCGTGCGCAGCGCCTCAATGAAGAGCGCGTCCACGCCACATTCCAGATACGCCTGGGCTCGATCGAAGGCGGCTTCCTGCCCCTCCACGGCAAGCGCGTCAGTGCGCGCCAGAATCAGGGTGTCGGCCTTGTTGCGTGCATCGAGGGCAGCCTTGAGTTTGCCAACCATCTCCTGCACCGGCACGACAGACTTGCCATCGAGATGTCCGCAGCGCTTGGGAAAGGTCTGGTCCTCAAGCTGGATCATGGCCGCGCCAGCGCGCTCGAAGCCTTTCACTGTGCGCATCACATTGAGCGCATTGCCAAAACCTGTGTCGGCATCGACGATCACCGGCACGCGCACCCGCTCCGTGATGTGGGACAGGGTGTCGGCGACTTCCGTGAAAGTGGTCAGGCCGACGTCCGAGCGGCCCATTTTTGTGTACGCCACCGACGCCCCCGACAGGTAAAGCGCCTCAAAGCCCGCTTGTTCGGCCAGGAGTGCGCTCAGGGCGTCATAGACACCGGGCGCAAGAAGGATTTCGGGCTGAGCCAGTCGGCTTTGCAGGTTCATGGTTTGGGTCATGGCTTGGCATTGTTCTGAAGTAGTCGCTCTGCCGTTTGTGCGGCAATAAAGCCACCCGCCACAGCGCTCAACAGGCCATTGCCTGACAGATAACCCCAGACCGCATTGCCGGAGACACCGCGCGCCGCGCCGCCTGCCGCCAACAGATTGGAAAAGGGGGATCCATCATCACGCAACACGCAGCAGTCGGCATCGATGGCCAGTCCACCCTGGGTATGAAACAGGGCGCCGGTGACTTTGACGGCGTAAAACGGCGCCTTCAGCGCACGCTTGAAAGCGCGGCCGTCGGCGTTGACGGCGCCGGCGGCTATGGACGCCAGCGTGGCGTTGAGCGTGCCCGTCTCGCAGCCGATCAGCGCGGCCAGCGCCGTGGCATCAGCGCAGGTTTTGAGGGCGCCGGCGGCCTCGGCCTCACAGAAGTCCGGAAAGCTGCGAGCCAGCGCCAGCAGCGGCGCATCGAACACGTTCCAGGCGACACCGCCGGGCTGCGCCAGCACCTTGACCGAGGCTTCCGAATAGCCCTGGGTTTCATCGTGAAAGCGTTGTCCGCTGGTGTTGAGCTGAACAGCGCCCTCCATCATCAGGGCCCAGGAAATCAGCGCGCCTTGCGGTATGGCCCAGGAGCCGTGCCCCTGGTAACCGCCCAGATCGGCGAGCTGCGCGCCGATCGCCTTGCCCCAGGCGATGGCACTGCCGTCGTTGCCGGCGTGACCGGCAAAAGTGGCGCCGCGCATTTCGGGCAGCATCTCAAGCACCATGTCGGCGTTTCCGCCAAAGCCGTTGCAGGCCAGGATCAGCACATCGCAGCGCAGATATTCCATGGTTCCGTCGGGGCGCAGGTAGCCCAGGCCCTGTACCTCGGGCGCGCCGGACTGATCGTCGATCCAGAGTTCGCGCACCAGCGCATTGCCGATGACAGGTATCTGAGCACTGGCGACCGCCTGTTGCAACCGGGCCATGAGAGCCACACCGGTTTTTTCGGGCACCGCGTGCATGCGCTGTGTGCTGTGGCCGGGGTAAAGAAAACCGTCGAGCAGCACAAACTCGATACCGTGCCGGCTCTGCAGCGCGTCGATGGCCGTTGCGATGGCCCGGGTGTAGGCGGCTGCCAGATGGTTGGCCGCGGTGCCATGGGCTTTGGCCTGGATGTCGGCGGCAAAGCGCTCGGGGCTGTCGGCAACGCCAGTGGCGAATTGCACCCGGGTGCCGGCGGCGGGAATGAAACCCGATGACAGGGCCGTGGAGCCGCTTGGTGCCGCATCGCGCTCCAGCAGCACGCAGTCCACACCTGAATCCGACAGCATCAGGGCCGCTGTCAGACCACAGGCGCCGGCACCTACGATGGCCACCGCAATGTGTGGCGTGTCGGGTGGCAAGGTCCTGCTGATGATGCCCGGCGTCATGGGCGATCAAGCGGTTGGTCGAAACAGGTATTCACCGCGAGGTTTGCCAAGCACCTGCCCGTCCTGGTAGATCAGGTGACCGCGCAGGAACGTGGCCTCAACGCGGGCCGACATCTCCAGCCCCTCAAACGGCGTGTAACCCTGGGTTGACGGCGAGTTTTTGGCCGCTATGGTCCAGGTTCTGGCCGGGTCCACCAGCGCAATGTCGGCGTCAAATCCTTCTGCAATGTCGCCTTTGCGGTTCAAACCGTAGCGCTGCGCCGGGTTCCAGCTGGTCACACGCGCCATGTGGTTGTAGCCCATGCCGCGGCGCGTGCCTTCGCTGATCAGGGCCGGCAGCAGGTACTCGGTGCCGCCAAAGCCGCTCTTGGCCATCCAGATGTTGCCAAAGTAATGTTTGGGAATTTTCATCTCGTGGCGGCAGCAGGCGTGGTCGCTGACGATCCAGTCGAGTTCGCCGGCCAGCAGCGCTTCCCACAAGAACTCCACGTCTTCACGCGGCCGGATGGGAGGGTTGACCTTGGCCAGTTCAGCCGCCTTGGAATTGATGTCGAGCATCAGGTGCCCGATCGTCACCTCGCGCTTGAAATCAATATGTGGAAAAACATCGCCCATCATCATCGCCGCCTGCACCGCCTTGCGGGATGACAGGTGCAGCAGGTTGATATTGGGCAGCGCCGTTTCGTTTGCGAGGTAGCTGGCGATGAAGACCGCCAGCCCTTCCGAGTGCTGCGGACGGGAGGCGCTGTAGGCCGCCAGTCCCTTGAGCGACTTGTCCTTCTCGACGATCTTGGTGTAGGCCGTCATGACCTCGGCGGTCTCACAGTGCAGCGACAGCGAGATCTGATGCGCCCGATCCGGGAACTGCTCGCGCGCGGCCTGGATACCGCGCATGATGAATTCGAAGTGTGCGTAATCGTATCGATCGTCCTTGCCTATCATCAGAAAGTCGCGTTGCGCGTCCGAGGCCCCGTGCAGACCGTGTGAGCCATAGAACATGAAGATCTTGAAGCTCGACACACCGTACTTCTCGATCAGCTCGGGGATTTCCTTGATGTGGGTGCCGTCCATGGGCGCGAGATGAAAGCCGTAGTCCACGTGAAAGCGGCCCTTTGCAGTCTTGAGCACCTCGGGGTAAAACTTCTTGTACGGGCCGCCCTTGTTCAGGTAGTACTGGCCAGTGCGAAAGTAGTTCAGGCTGGAAGTCACGCCGCCCATGGCAGCTGCCTTGCTTTCGGACACCGCGTCCTCGGCCAGAGGCGAGTAGATGCCGCTGTGCATATGCGCATCGACCACGCCCGGGAAAGCCAGCTGGCCCTTGCCCTCGTGTACCGCCTTGGCGCGAAGCACATCCATGCCGGGAGCGACGCGCGCCACCTTGCCGTCCTTGATGGCGATATCGGCTTCGTGCACGACATTGCCATGGGGGCGCACGACACGAACGTTCTTGATGAGCAGGTCAAATTCGGGTTTGTTCATGGTTTTTCCTTCTTGAAATGGTTTCGAATTCACTATTGAGCTTTCCATAGACTCAGCGGCTGTCATCCCGGACCCGATCCGGGATCCATTGCTTCGCCACCACTGGATTGCGGGTCAGGCCCGCAATGACAATGCAGCCGCCGCTGCTTCAGACTGGCAAGCAAGCCGCCGGCACGCGCCATCTGCAGCAGGAACTCGGGGACCGGTTCGCAGAGCAGCTCCACCCCGGAGCGCCCAAGCACCGACAGGGACGGTTCGACAATACAAATCTGCTCTTCATCCTTCAGCAAATCCATCTGCCGACAGGTCAGCAGGATCAGACCCAGGTTGAAGGCATTTCGGAAGAACAGGCCGCCGTAGCTCGGCGCGATCACCGCCGCCACGCCCAGGTGCACCAGCACCGCAGCGGCCTGCTCACGTGAGGAACCGATGCCAAAATTGCGTCCGGCAACGATCACGTCGCCTTTGCGCACCTCCTGCGCGAAGGTTGGAAGCAGGTGCTCCAGGCAGTGTTTTCCGATGATGTCGATGCCGTGCTGCATGTAGGCTCCCGGCGCCAGTGCGTCGGTGTCCACGTCGTCACCGAGACGCCAGACTTTGTGCCAGACCACAGGCTTTGGCGTGCTCGCATTCATGGCATGACCGTCCGCGGGTCGGTGATAAAGCCGCGCAGCGCAGACGCCGCCACCGTGTAGGCCGAGCCCAGAAAGACCTGGGTGTCGGGCGGTCCCATGCGGCCCTTGAAGTTGCGTGCGGTGCTGGAGATCACGGTCTTGCCGCCGGCAAAGCTGTCGCCATAACCGGCACAGGCCCCGCAGGCACTGGCCAGGACAGTGGCACCCGCATCGGTCAGCACTTGCAGCGTTCCCTCCGACTCGGCCTGCGCTCTGTCCTTGAGGCTCGCCGGGGCCACCATCAGTTGCACACTGCTGGCCACTTTGCGTCCCTTCAAAACCTGCGCAGCAAAACGCAAGTCGTCCAGTTTGGCGCCAGTGCAGGCGCCTATGTAGGCGATATCGATACGGGTTTGGGCGTGATCCATCATCGCCACGCCATGCGCCGGGCTGTGCGGCGCGGCCAGCTGCGGGCAGAGCGTGCTCGCGTCAAAGTCATGCCGGGTATCGAAACTGCCGGGGTCGGAGTGCAGCTCTTTCCAGTCGGCTGCCGCCATGCCTTGCGTTGCACCGGTTTGTTCCAGCCATTGGTGCGTCACCTCATCCGGCGCCACCAGCGCGGCTTGCGCGCCCATCTCGGCGCCCATATTGCACAGGGTCATGCGCTCCTGCATCGAAAGGGACTGCACCGCGCTGCCCGTGAACTCGATTGCCTGGTAATTGGCGCCATTCATGCCAAAGCGATGAATCATGAACAGCATCATGTCCTTGGCGCAGACGCCGCTGGCGAGTCGTCCGGACCAGTGCATGGCGATGGTCTGCGGCACGCGCAGCCAGATTTCTCCGGTCACCACTACGCCAAGCATCTCGGTGCTGCCAATGCCGAACATGTAGGCGCCAAACGCACCGCCCGTGGGCGAATGCGAGTCGCCACCGACGCACAACATGCCGGGCTGGACGTGCCCATGTTGCGCTACCACGATATGGCAGATGCCCTGGCTGTCGTAGACGTGTGGCAGCTTCTGCTCTGCCGCCCAGTCGCGCGCCAGACGCACGATTTTTCGCGCCGCCTCGTCGCGTTCGGGAACGTAGTGGTCCATGACCAGCACGACTTTGGATGTGTCCCAGATTTGCGCACCCAGTTCTTGCAACATCGGTTTGAGACGACGCGGGCCGGAGGAGTCGTGGAACATGGCCAGATCGACCTGGCAGGTGACGATCTCGCCCACCCGCACGGCGCCCTGGCCGCACGCGCGGGCAATGATCTTTTGTGCCAGGGACGATGCCTCCGTCTTCCTCATTCCGGTTTGGCTCCTGCGAACTTGACGACTTTGCCCCAGCGCGTGATCTCGGTCTGCACGAATCTATTGAATTCTTCAGGAGCGTTGCCAACCGGGACATAGCCGTCGGCCTCCAGGCGCCGCCTGACCTCCGGGGTTGCAATGGCCTGTCGCGCCGCGTCGCTCAGTTTCTTGCTGAGAGCCGCGTCCATGTGGCCCGGGCCGAACAAGCCGAACCAGGCACTGGACTCATATCCTGGCAGCACCTCACTGATGGCCGGCACTTCGGGAAAGGCAGTCAGTCTTTTTGCACTGGTTACGCCGAGTGCCTTGAGCTTGCCCGCTCTGACCTGCGCCTGCGCGTTGCCAACCGCCGCGAACATCAGCTCCACCTGCCCAGCCAATACATCATGGATAGCGGGTGCCGTACCACGGTAGGGGATGTTGACAATGTAGACGCCCGACTGCATCTTGAAGGCGTCTCCCGCCAGATGCAGCGAGGATCCCACCGAGCCGATCGCAAAGTTGAGTTTGCCGGGTCTGGACCGGGCCAATGCAATCAGTTCGCGCACATCTTTCACTGGCAGGGAGGGATGTGCCACCAGTATGGAAGGTGAAGTCGCTACGCAGGTCAACGGCGTGAAGTCTTTTACCGGATCAAAGGGCAGGTTGGCGTAGAGCGAGGCGTTGATGGCGTGACTGGTAAAGCTCATCAGCAGCGTATTGCCGTCTGGCGCGGCCTTGGCGACAGCGTCGGCAGCGATATTGCCACCAGCGCCCGGCCGGTTGTCCACGATCACGGTTCGTGAGAGTTGCCGACCCAGCTCTTGCGCAAGCGCGCGTGCCATGGTGTCGGTGGAGCCGCCCGCCGGCGCTCCGACCAGGATGCGGATCGGGGCCAGGTTCTGCGCCCATACCCCCAGAGGCAGCATACTGACGGCGGACAGCGCTCCGAGCACCATGGCGCGACGGCGTTCCATAGACTGCATGGACTGCCGCGTCGCTGCGCTCCTCGCAGTGACGAGAGGGGGGCTGTCATTGCGAGCGAAGCGTGGCAATCCAGGATGTTTCATTCACACTCCAAGGTAGGCCCGGCGCAAGGTGTCGCTGGCCAGCAGTTCTGCGCCCGATCCGGAAAAGCGCAGGGCACCGTTTTCCAGAACATAGGCGCGTTGCGCGACTTCCAGTGATTGCCCGACGTTCTGTTCCACCAGCAGAACCGCCAGTCCTTGTGTGTTCAGTTGCGCGATCAGCGTGAACATCTCCTCCACTAGCAAGGGCGAGAGTCCGAGCGATGGCTCATCCAGAATCAGCAGGCGCGGCTCGGCCATCAATCCGCGCCCGATCGCCAGCATCTGCTGTTCGCCGCCGCTCATGGTGCCAGCCAACTGCGTGGCACGTTCCTTGAGGCGCGGGAAAATCGAAAACACGCGCTCCAGGTTCGACGCGCGACGCTGGCGCGCCCGTGTGAACGAGCCAAGCTCCAGGTTTTCCAGCGCCGACAGGTTGGGAAATATCTTGCGCCCCTCGGGGACCTGGATCAAGCCGGCCTTCACCACATCGCGGTAGTGCGCACCGCTGATGTCCTGGCCGTCAAAGTGCACGCGACCCGCCCAGGCCGGGTAGATACCGCACAACACGTTGTTCAGGGTTGACTTGCCCGCACCATTGCTGCCCAGCAGCGCCACAATCTCGCCTTCGTTGACATGCAGGTCGACTCCGCGCAGCACTTCGACCGCGCCGTAACCGCCGCGCAGACCTTGAATGTCGAGCAATGGCGTCATCTTGCTTCCACTTGGCCTGTGCTTGCCATCTGGCGCAGCTTGGCTGCGGTGCCATGACCCAGATAGGCTTCGATGACGGCGGCGTCCGACGTTACCTGTGCCGGTGAGCCCTGGGCAATCAACTGGCCTTGCGCCAGCACCCAGACGTGTTCGGCCAGGTTCATCACGGCCTGCATCACATGTTCGATCATCAGCACGGTCACGCCCGACTGTGCGATGCCGCGCACCACCGGAATCATCTCGCCAATTTCCTGCGGGTTCAGGCCCGCCAGCACTTCATCGAGCAGCAGGAGTTTGGGTTGCGTTGCCAGGGCACGCGCCAGTTCCAGACGCTTGCGCCCTGACACCGTCAAATCCGCCGCCGGCTTATCGAGCTGAGAGCCCAGTCCTACCCGTTCGGCCACACTCTGTGCAGCCTCCAGCGCCGCCACGCGCCGGGGTTCGCGCAGATGGGCGCCGACGGCAATGTTTTCACGCACCGTCTGCGCCGCAAATGGTTGCACGATCTGGAAGGTGCGTGCCATACCGGCACGCGCATTGGCGTCGGGTGCCTGTCCCGTGATGTCGTGGCCGTCAAACTCGATCTGTCCGGCATCCGGCAGATAAAAACCCGACATCAGCGAAAACAGCGTGGTCTTGCCGGCACCGTTCGGACCAATCAGCGCCGTCAGGCTGCCCGGTGCTACGGCCAGACTGACGTCATGCACGGCTCTGAGGCCGCCGAAACTCCTGGAAACGTGATGTACCGTCAACAGGTTCGCGCTCATGGCGTCCTGCCCTTCCAGAGGGTACGCAGGCTCTTGCCGGCGTCGCTGAGGCCGCGTGGTGCGAACATGATCATCAGCACCAGCACCGTGCCGTAAATCACCATGTTGATACCGGGCAACTGACCAAACAGATTGCGCGTCAGGTCGGCCAGCGCATGAAGCGCCAAGGCACCCAGCACCGGCCCCCACAGCGTGCCCATGCCACCCACAATGGCACCCACCAGAGCTTCCACCGAGGTGTGCGAACCATAGGCGATACCGGGGTCAAGGTACTGGAAGACTTGCACGTAGAAGGCGCCACCCGCACCCATGAAAGCGCCGGAGAGCGCGATCGCTCCGAGCTTGATGCGAAACGGATTGACACCGCTGGCGCGCGCCGCGTCCTCGTTGTCGCGCACAGCCTGCAGATAGGCGCCAAAACGCGAATGCTGGAGCCAGCAGGTGACGCAGAGCGCCAGTACCATCAGCGCCAGAATCAGAAAGGCGTAGCCGCGCCTTGAGCCGAACTGCATGTTGGCAAAACCCTCGCGCAGCGGCACCATCAGGCCGACCCCGGCGCCAGTGAAGGGAACCGACAGCGCCACAATGCGAAAGACCTCGGCAAAGGCGAGCGTCACCAGGGCGAAGTAGGAGCCCTTGAGCCCATAGCGAAAACTCAGGGCACCGACAAAAAGACCAACGCCGGCACTGGTCAGCGCGCTCAGGGGCAGTGCCAGCCAGGGGTTCAGGCCGCCCTGCATCTGCGCGATCGCCTGTATGTAGGCGCCGGTGCCAAAGAACAGCGCGTGGCCGAAGGAGAACTGGCCGCCGTAGCCGCCCAGAATGTTCCAGGCTTGCGCCAGCAGGGCGGCGTAGAGAGCCATCATGACGAAGTTGAGAACGACACCCGAGGACGTGCTGCTCAGAAACAGCGCAACTGCCAATGCAAAAAGGCCGATGCGCAGCACTTCCTTTTGCAGGGCCGTCATGTTCTGGCTCCGAACAGGCCTTGCGGCCGAAACAGCAGCACCGCGATGAAGATCAGGAAGATGCCGATCTGGCCAAGCGACTCGCCCAGAATCAGGCCGCCGAGTGACTCTACCATCCCGATCAACAGGCCACCCAGCAGTGCCCCGATAAAACTTCCCATTCCGCCGAGCACGACGATGGTGAAAGCCACCAGCACAAAACCGTTTCCCACCTGCGGGTTGACGTAATAGGCCGGCAGCAGAAAACAGGCGGCGGCACCGAGGCAGGCCAGACCAATACCGAAACTCATGGCATAGACATGGTCAACGTCGATGCCCATCAGCTTGGCGCCATGTTTTTCCTTCGCCACGGCGCGGATGGCGCGACCCAGGTCGGTGCGCCCGACGATCAGGATCAGCAGCGCAGACGCCACCAGCGCCCCGCCAAACGCCACCAGCTTTGGCAGCGAGATCATGGCCTGAGCGACGCCGATGTCGATCGGAATCGTCGTCAGTGTGTAGGCCGTGTCTATGGTGCGAGTGTCGGACTTGAAGAAAAGCAGCGCCAGGTTTTCCATAACGATGGACAGACCGAGCGTGACCAGCAGGATGTTCTCGTCGCGGCCGTGGCTGGCGCGGTTGATCACGATGCGCTGCAGGCCATAACCGAGCACGAACATCGCCGGGACCACCAGCGGTAGTGCCAGATAGGGGTCCAGTCCGAACTGCTCCTTGAGGAAATAGACGCCGTAGAGTGCCAGCATCAGCGCGGCGCCATGCGCGAAGTTGATGATGTGCAGCACGCCGTAAATCAGCGTCAGGCCGAGCGCGATCAGGGCGTAGACCGCCCCGGTCGTCAGGCCGTTCAGAAGCGACGGGAAAAGGATCCCGATGTCAGGCATCAGCGGCGGGGAATCAGGCCTTGAGCGGGAAGATCGGATCGATCTCGCGGTACTCGCGCGGCACGATCACCTTGATGTCACCCTTGCTCACCTGGGTCATCAAGGGCTGTGCACCCATGTTCTGACCGCTAACGAATTTGGTAGCGCCGTAAGGCATGATGTGATCGGCAAAGGCGCTCTTCTCCAGCGCGTCGATGATGGCGGCGCGGTCCGTTGATTTGGCGCGTTCGATGGCATCGGCCAGGACCCGCATCGAGGTGTAAGTCATAAAGACTTCGTAACTGAAAAACAGGCCCTTGGCTTCCACCCGTTTCTTCAGTTCTGCGCTGCGCTTGTCTTTCGGGTTGAACCAGTGGTTGCAGTCGATGATGCCGTTCGCTGCCTCCGGAAACTCCTTGACGAACTTGTAGCTTGAAGCGGCCCCACCCAGCACCGAGTAGATCGCTTTCGGTGTCACCTTCTGCTGCTGCATGGTGCGCACCAGCAGCGCGTATTCGTTGTAGTAATTGGCCGGGATCACGATGTCGGGGTTGACCGATTTCATGCGCAGCACGATGTTGTTGAAGTCGCGTGTCGGGTTGGCGTGCTTGATGATTTCCTTGACCTCGTAGCCATAGCCCGGCAGTTCGCGCGCCAGCAACTGGGCCGTGCCGGAGCCGAAAAGAGATTCTTCGTGAATGATCATCACCGTGCGCGCCGGTTTGCCGGCAGCGGTGTTGAGCACATGCAGATTGGCCACGGCCACTTCAGCACACTTGCGGTAGCCCGGGCCAAAGCGGAAAGTGTTCTTCAGGCCGCGCTCGACGATCTGGTCTGCCACACCGACGTCCACCACGTGCGGCAGGTTGTACTTGGCTGCGGCCTGCGTCGTAGCCAGGCAGATGGCGGAAGCAAACGCGCCGACCACCGCAGAAACACCGGCCTCGTTCATCTTTTCGATTTCGGCACTACCTGCCTGCGGCGTGGATTGCGCATCGCCCAGTAGCGCTTCAATCTTGGCCCCACCCAGGGACTTGATGCCGCCGGCCTTGTTGATATCTTCAATCGCCATCAAGGCGCCCTCGCGGCATTGCTGGCCCGAGTAAGCGAGCGAGCCGGTGACGGGGTGCAGCACGCCAATCCTGACGGACTTGGGTTGGGCCCCGCCGACGAGCGGGAAGGCGAGCGCCGAGGCGGCGGCAGCGGTGGAAGTAACAAACTGGCGGCGAGTAGTCATGGTGTTTCCTTGGGTTTTAGTTAAATTGCGCTGACAATTCCGTGCTGACCCAGACCTTGGCATCGATGCTGCCAACGCGGGACAACTGCATTTCGTATTCGTAACGGTCCGGCCGATACAGACCGTGGAGCCACTGGATCGGGCGGTCCTGCTCATCGTAAATCAATCGGCGCACGGCCAGCAAAGCAGAGCCGACGGCGACATCGAGGTGCCGGGCCACCAGCAGATCAGCCAACTTGGCAGAAATGGTTTGTTGCGCGCGACCCACCTTGACGCCTGATTCTTCCAGCAGCACCAGAATCGGCTTGCGAGCGAGTTCGCGCCGGCCAAACCTGCGGCCAATGTCGCCCGGTACGTAGGTCGTGATATGCGACAGCGGGCCTTCTTTGGTGCTGCGCACGCGAATCGCCTTTTGCACGGGGTCGCCGGCGCTGAGTTGCAAGGCCCGGGCGACGCTGGCCGAGGCGGTCACGGTTTCCACTTCGAGCACGCTGACCTTGGTCTGAAGACCCATGCTGACCAGGTTTTCCAGCAGACCGGTGAGGCTTGCGCGTTGTCCTTTTTCAGGGCCAATTGAAGCGTTCGCCGCGACGACATCAAGCGCGCGGGTGCCGCGGCCCGGTTCCCTGGAGATCATGCCTTCGGCCGCGAGTTGCTCCAGAGCCCGGCGCACCGTGACGCGAGCGACCGAAAACTGCTTCATCAGCGCCAGTTCACCCGGCAGACCCTGCGCAAACCTGCCTTCTTGCAATTGCTCGCGCAGCAACAGATAGATCTGATGGTATTTCGTCATGGGCATGGACTGCGACATGACCGCATCCTAAGAACAGTCCTATTGTTCTGTCAATAGGACATTTGGATTTTCTCGTTCCCGTGTGCTGTTGACAACCTGAATCGCGCTTGCGCATCCGCAGCCTTGGCGTCCCTGCGTGCAGTGTGTATAGTTGACCGTGACAACATTCAAGGAGGTCTCCAATGAACAACCCTTTCCCGTTGAAACAAGTCGTTTCGGTCCTTGCCTTTGCGATGCTTGGCCTGTTGGCCGGGTCCGCATTCTCGCAAAGCGCAGACTACAAAAGAGGCTATGAGCAAGGGTATCGCGATGCCGTGGAAGCGTCCAGGGAACAACATGGTTCTTCCGAGCCGGCGCGGGGACGCATGACGGTTCTGGATGCCAAGTATGGTTTTCGCGGTGACGTATGCGATGCTCGTCAGGCGGTCCAGCAAATCGCTGCGATGCGTCGCCATGTCGATGTGCGGGTGAACAACGATCTGTGCGGTGATCCAGTGTCCGGTCAAGTCAAACGCTTGATCATCGTCTATCGCTGCGGCGATGGTCCGGAACAGCGCGTGGCGGGTGCCGAGGGAACCACCTTGGCGATGAGTTGCCGCTAGGAATCTGCCTGCTGCAAGCGAGCACCAAAGTGACAGCCAAAGCGCAATAACTTTGGCAGACTGCGGATTCGTGAGGGAGGTCCTCACCTTGCCAGAAAGGTCGATCATGGATTTTGCGTACTCGCCGCAGGTGCTGGAACTGCGCCGGCGGCTGGAAGAATTCATCGATCGATTCGTCTTGCCCTATAACGCAGCCTGGCATCGATCTGTGGCGCAAGGCATCTTTCCACCAGCGTTTCTGGAAGACCTGAAGGCGCTGGCCAAGTCGGAAGGTTTGTGGAATCTTTTTCTGCCGGGATTGCGTGAGGACGAGCCGGGCCAACGCCTGAGCAACATGGAGTACGCGCCCTTGGCTGAAATCATGGGTCGCATGCCTTGGGCTTCGGAAGTCTTCAACTGCAGCGCACCCGACACCGGCAACATGGAACTGCTGCACCTGTTTGCGACCCAGGGGCAAACTGATCGCTGGCTGCGCCCCTTGCTGGAAGGGGAAATCAGAAGCGCCTTCGCCATGTCCGAGCCCGACGTCGCGTCAAGCGATCCGACCAATCTGCAGACCCGTATCTGCTGCGAAGGTGACGACTGGGTGCTCAACGGTCGCAAATGGTTTGTTACCGGCGCAGCGCACCCCAATTGCAAGCTCTTGATTGTGATGTGCCGCAGTGGTGACGACGAAGCGGCCAAGCATGCACGTCACAGCATGTTGCTCGTACCGATGGAGACGCCCGGTGTGACAGTGGAGCGCAATATCCCGATCATGCAACACCACACGCCCGAGGGTCACTGCGAAATCGTTTTCCGGGATGTGCGCGTGCCTGTTGGTAACTTGCTGGGTGAGGTGGGAGCGGGCTTTGCGATGGCTCAGGCGCGACTCGGGCCGGGGCGGGTGCACCACTGCATGCGCACCATCGGGCAATGCGAGCTGGCGCTGGCGCTGATGTGCGAGCGCACGCTGGAACGTCACGCCTTTGGCAAGTACCTTGCCGACTTTGCCAATGTGCAGGAATGGATTGCCGAGTCGCGACTGGAGATCGACCAGGCGCGTCTTCTGGTGCTGCGCGCCGCTTGGCGGCTCGATCAGGGTCAGCAGAAAGAGGCGCGTGCTGATGTGGCGGCCATCAAGGTGGTGACGGCGCGACTGCAGACGCGGGTGGTGAACCGGGCCATGCAGGTTTTTGGGGCGATGGGCCTGTCGCCTGACACGCCGCTGGCTTACTTCTGGACCTGGGGCCGCGCCATGCAGTTGCTTGATGGTCCGGACGAAGTGCATTTGCGCAGCGTGGCGCGCGCCGAACTGGCGCAGACGCG
>CAIYMN010000365.1 GCA_903927295.1 uncultured beta proteobacterium
CAACTTTGTGCGATCGGGCACTCACTCCGAACTCTTCAGCAACTGACAGACTCTTGACTAGTGACGCAGTTCCTTTGCCAGCGCGCTGGCGTTCTGGGCGCTCAGCGCGTAGACCGAGAGTTGCGGATTGGCGCCTATGCTGGTCGGAAAGACAGAACCGTCGATGACCGAAAGATTGGCGATCTGGTGATGCGTGCCACGGCTGTTGACGACACCGTGCGCGGCGTTCTCGCTCATGGCACAGCCACCCATCAAATGGGCAGTAAACAGCGAGGCGCGAAACTTCTTCATTGGCAGTTCCTGGATCGCCTGGCGTGCCTCCGACCAGCTCGCGTAGTACGGGGCATCAAGGTGACCTGGGCGCACCTGTTTGGCGCCGGCCGCGAATTGCGCCTCGACCATGCTGAGATAGGCGCGCCGGGCGCCGTCCCAGACGTAATCGCTCAGGTCGTAATCGAGAATTGGGCTACCGTCAGCGGCCAGACGCACGCTGCCGCCCTCGCTCTGTGCGACAAAGCCGTCGCGCAGCAGGGCGAGCAGTGAATTGGTGTGCGGCAAGGCGGCAATCTCCTTGCGCAGCGGCTCACCGAAGACGTTGAGCACAGCGGAGCCGAGACCGGCGAAGATCGGCGGCACTTCGAGCTTGTAGCCCATGGGCCCGGTCGCGCCATCCTTCCACTGGAAATGATCGGAGGCGATCGACTGTGGCGTGCCGTAGAAGGGGTCGATGCGCTCTGGCATCGTGGCCAGCGTGACCACCACCGGGTGGATCAGCGTACGCTTGCCCAGACGCTGGTGCGGGTCAGGCAGCTGCGAGCGCAGCAACAAGGCCGGCGTATTGATGGCGCCACCGGCGGCGACGAAGTGCCTGGCCTTGATCGTCACGACCACACCGCTGGGCGTGCGGCCATCACTGCCGAGAGCCTCGCCGACGGCGCCGGTGACCTTGCCATCAGCGTGCTGCAACTGCCGCACACGCAGCCGGTGCACCAGTGTGGCGCCGTGCTGAAGCGCGACCGGAATTGTCGAGACCAGCATCGACTGCTTGGCGTTGACCGGGCAGCCGAAGCCGCAATAGCCCGAGTCCCAGCAGCCCTTGACGTTGCGTGGGATCACGTGCGACTCCCAGCCAAGCTTGTCGCAGCCGCGCTTGAGCACACTGTTGTTGGCGTTGGGCGCCACGGCCCAGGGAGCGATGCTGAGTCGCTCTTCCATCTTCTCAAACCAGGGCTTCATGTCATCGACGCCATGGCCGACAACCTGGTGCTGGGCCGCCCAATGCTGCAGCGTCGGTGCTGGCGTGCGAAAGCTCGACGTCCAGTTGACCGTGGTCGTGCCGCCGACGGTGCGCCCTTGCAACACGGAAATGGCTCCGTCAGAGGTGGCGCGCGTGGCGGCTTCCTGGTACAGCTCGCGGTAGGCGCGTGCCTCGTCCATGTCCTTGAAGCTGTTCGAGGTCCTCAAGGCGCCTTCCTCTATCAGCACCACCCTGAGACCGGCGAGACTCAGGATTTCGGCGGCGACGCCACCACCGGCACCGCTGCCGATGATCGCCACGTCTGCCTCAATCGTCTGCGCTGCCTTCAAGCTGGATGCGTCGATGACCTTCCAGCCCGACGCGATCCCCTCGGCGTAAATATCAGAAATGGCCATGATTCTCTTTCATGAGTTGACTGCCTGGTACATGCGCGCCAGGGGGCCCGGGTAGCCGGCAGCGGGCCAACTGGCCGGTATGACGTAGTAGCTGGCCGAGATCAGCTTGACCAGAACGTTGACACCTGCGTTGAGCGTCTCGAACCGGCTGGCGCGCCAGCGCGTCAGAAACGCCTGCAGGGTCTCGATGCTGGCTTCGTTCCAGGCACCGACACCAGTCAGCAGGTAGCGCAAGGGCGCAATGGCCAGCAGGTCCAGCAGCTTGCGCAGTTCCTGCCGGGCGGCAAGGTCCATCGTGCTGAAAGTGTTGTCGAGGTTGCGCAAGACAGCGCTGACCCGTGCAGCGCGCTCGGTGCCGTCCAGGGTTGTGAAGTCGATGATGACCGCGGGTGTCAGGGCGCCAAAAAGCTGCAGGTCACCGTCCTGCAGAAAGACAAAGCTCTTGGCGGCAGACTTCGCCGTCTCGCCGCAGCCACTGAGCACGCCCAGCGTGCCAGCGACGCTCAACACCAGCGTAAAGCCCGCGCCGACCTTCAAGAAGTCGCGCCGCGCCAGCCCCTGAGCGCCCCGCTGCGCGACGGTGTTTGATTCCAATATCATGATCTGTCCTTTGATCTGCGCACTCCCTGCCACTTGGTGATCGTAGCGCATCAGAACGTGGGCCCAATGTCGGTGCCCAACAGCGCAGTGCACTTCACATTGGCCAGGTCAGAAGAATGGCAAAGACATCTGCGAATCAAAACTATATAGGATGCGTGACCCGCCGCAAGAAATCTTGTGTGCGTTCGTGCTGTGGTGAACCCAGGACCTCGCGCGCTGGCCCTTGTTCAACGATATGGCCTTGATCAATGAAGATGACACGATCAGCAACTTCGCGCGCAAAGGCCATTTCATGGGTGACGACCATCATCGTCATCCCCTGATCGGCCAATGTACGCATCACTGCCAACACTTCTCCCACGAGTTCAGGATCGAGTGCGGAGGTTGGCTCATCAAAGAGAATGGCGTGTGGTTGCATCGCCAGGGCTCGGGCAATTGCGACACGCTGTTGTTGACCTCCAGACAGGTTTTCGGGGTACGCATTCTCCTTACCGGCCAGTCCAACTTGCACAAGAACCGCGCGCGCATTGCGCTCAGCATCAGCCCTGGGCTCACGCTTGACGTAGATCGGGCCCTCCATCACATTTTCCAACGCGGTGCGATGCGGAAACAGGTTGAAACGCTGAAAGACCATGGCAACCTTCTCTCGGATCGCCACCATGTGCTTTCCTGTCTGATCCACTCGCTCACCTTCAACAGTGATGTCACCTGAATCGTAGGTCTCAAGACCATTGACGCAACGCAGCAGCGTGGACTTGCCCGATCCCGAGGCCCCGATGATGCAGACTACTTCCCCCTGGCCGACCTCAAGCGATATGCCGTTGAGAACCAAGTTGCTGCCGAAAGACTTGCAGATTTTGCGTATCGAGATCATCTGCGTCCGAACCTCTTTTCAAGTCGCCCAACAATCAGGATCAGCGGCACGCACAAAATCAGGTAGAACACCGCGACCATGGTAAATACCTCGGCGTTCTTGAACGTTGAAGCTGCGATGATCTTGCTTTGAAAAGACAACTCAGCCACTGTGATGATCGATGCTTGCGAGGTGTCCTTCATCAGCATGATGCAGGTGTTGCCGTAAGGAGGCAGTGCGACTTTGAATGCCTGCGGTAAAACCACTCTCCACATCGTCATCGCGCGACCCATGCCCAAGGATTTTGCAGCTTCTATCTGCCCCGGATCAATAGCCTCAATCCCGCCGCGAAAGACCTCGGCCATATAGCATGAATAGGCGAATCCGAGCCCAATGAATCCGGCCTGGAAGGCAGTCAATTGGACGCCAAGATCGGGCAGTACAAAGTAAATGAAGAACAACTGCACCAGAATTGGGATGCCCCGGATCGTGTTAATCAACCACTTGGAAAGTCCGACCAGAACTGGTACGCCAGAGACGCGCATGAGCGCCCAGACCAAACCAAGCAAAGTGGCCACGATCAGGCCACAGGCAAAGACCTCGACGGTGATCACTGCTCCCTGCGCTAGCAGGGGCGCAAACTCAACCAGATCTTTGACAGCGAAAGCCGGCATTGGATTTATTCCAGGTCAGCTCACTTCAAATTCCAGCGTGCAAGGATCCGATCGATCGTACCGTCAGTCTTGAATTTGCGCAGCGAAGCGTTGACCTTGTCGAGCGTCGCCTTGTCGCCCTTGCGGACGGCTATACCCACGCTGCCAACCACGGCCGGCTTATAGTTCTTTGCCAGACGCGAATCGGGGAAACCTCCTTGACTCAGGTTATAGGCGACGATCGGGTAGTCGGCGAACCCAGCCTTGATGCGACCCAGATTAACGTCGCGCATGATGTCCGGGATCGAGTCATAGACCTTGACCTCTTTGAACATCCCCGAATCTTGCATCGGCTTGACATACGCGGTGCCAATTTGGGCGCCGACGACCTCGCCCTTGAGGTCCTCATACCCCTTGTAGTCCTTTGTGTCTTTCGCAGCCACAAAGAGGCCATCACCGTAGGTGTAGATTGGATCGCTGAAATCGACCACTTCAAGCCGCGGTGGCGTGATATACATGGCGGCCGCGATCGCATCAATCTTGTTGGCCTGTAGTGCCGCGATCAGTGTACTGAAGGACATCGGGGTGATCTCGACCGCAAATCCCTGGTCTTTCCCGATCTCCTTGATCAGGTCAACCATCACGCCAGAGATCTGGTTGGTTTTGGTATCCAGGAACGTAAACGGTATTCCAGTCGGTGTCGAACCAACGCGCAGCGTGGTTTGAGCGGTGGCCATCAGGCCAACGAAAGCAAGGGACAGCGCTAACAGTCGCGAAAGTCTGAACATGATATTTCCTTTCAGGGTTATGGGGGCTTGGAATGACTGAAACTGTTGGTGCCGCGCTCAGGCGGCTTCCATTTGGTCGCGTGCACGATAGTAGCCGGTCAGCACGCGAGCAGCTAGACGAGTGAAAGGGTAGCCGAAGATGGGACGCATTGAAGTGACTGGAAACGCGATGTCGTTAGGCGAAACGCCTGAAGCCAGTTCAGCCAGGAAGCGCCCCAAAAGAGTCGCCATACCGACCCCACGACCGTTGTACCCGAGCGCGGTCCAAAGCCCGTCATCAAGTCGGTGCAGGTGTGGAAGGTGATCCTGGGTCATGGCAACCCGTCCAAACCAGTGAAATTCGAACGGCGTTTCGCGAAGCTGCGGATACAAGCGATTCACCGCATTTCTGACATAGCCTGCATCCCGCGGGCCGAGGTCCTCACGATAGGGAGCGCGTCCGCCCATGATGAGCCGACCGTGTGCGTCGCGCCGAAAGTACCACAACAAGCGCCGCGTGTCTGATGCGGCATGGCCTTCGATCAGGATGCTCTTGCCCAAAGCCTCTGGAATGGGAACGGTGGCAGCTTGATAGCTGATCATGGGAACAACGGTCCTGGCGAGCCCCGGCCAGAGTCCGTCGGTGTAGCCGTTGGTGGCAATCAATACCTGATCGGCCTCGACAGAGCCGTTCGGGGTCTTCACGCGCCACTTTGTTCCCGCCTTGGTCAAAGATAGCGCAGGTGATTCAACGTAGATCTCAGCACCAAAGCGTTGCGCCGCCAATGCAAGTCCGCGCACATAAGACAGCGGTTGCACATGCCCGGCTCGGCCGTCTTCCCATCCGCCAAGGTAATGATCTGTTCCAAGCAGTTGCGCCATTCTCGATCGGTCAACCGGGCGCACGTTGGCGCCACGCCGCTTCCAACTGTCGCAACGTCGCAAGCCAAGGTCGAGGGACTTGGCGGAATACGCCGGCTGGAGCCAGCCCTTTCGCTGTGCATCGCACGAAATGGCGTGGCGTTCGATCAGGCCGAACACCTCGTCGCCAACGCTGCCTGCAGCAGCTACCATGCGAGGACCGAGATCCGACCCAAACATGGCTTCGAGTTCATCGGGGTCGTATTTGAGGCCCGGAATCACTTGGCCTCCCGTTCTGCCTGAGGCACCCCACCCGACCGTCTTCGCTTCGAGAATTGTTACCCGCGCGCCGCTCTGAGCCAATGCCAGGGCCGCGGCGCAACCGGTGAACCCGGCGCCGATGATCACCACATCGGCGAACGCTGCTCCGTGCTGCGCTGTTGCCTGCACCTCTGGCTCTGCAGTGTTCGCCCAAAGGGAAGAACTTGTCGACTCTGGCATGCTGGCTCCATTTTCACTTTATAAGGAAGAATTTCAATTAGATTGAAAAAGTGATTAAGTTATTTCATAATAAACACAGCAAGAGTGGGTGTCAATACGGATTCACCCAACTTTCACGGGACCAGGAAATCAAAGCTTGAGCCAAATGAAAAAGCAAATTGAAGCGCCGACTGACTCTCAGAAATCAGGACTTGGCCAACAGATCCGGCAGCGCAGACGAATTAAGGACTTCACGTTGACGCAACTTGCGGAGAAGTCTGGCTTGTCTGTTGGATTGCTAAGTCAGATCGAACGTGGCATCTCTTCGCCCTCGTTGAAGTCGATGACGCAAATCTGCTCGGCTTTGGACATTCCAGTGAGCTGGCTCTTTGATAACGGTTCGTCAGAGAACCCTGCCGAGAAGGGGCTGATCGTGCGGCGCAGTTCGCGCAAGCGTCTCGATCTTGGGAGCTATGGCGTGAAGAAGGAACTTCTATCGCCCGACCTTGGCGGTGAGATGCAAATCTATCTCGTGACGATCCGCCCGGGAGGGCACTCAGGCCCGGAGACCTATACACATCGAGGTGAGGAAGGCGGACTCGTGCTTGCCGGAGCGTTGCAATTGACGGTTGACGACCGCATCGTGGTCTTGTACGAAGGCGACTCGTTCCGGTTCAGCAGTTCATTGCCCCACCGTTTCGCCAATCCTGGGGACACTCAGTCCAGCGTCGTCTGGGCAAATTCGCTTGCTTTCTACTAACCTGCCGGATCACGGCTGAGCACGACAGTTCTGCACTTCCCTCGTTGACTCCTTTGGGCACATTGCTCGCGCTCACCAATTCCTGCTGAATGACCGCAGTCCAAGGTGAAGCCGATTTGCAGATCGGCGCTGGCGTTGGCACAGGCGGGGCCTGAGCCTTGGGTCAACCGATGCCTCTTCGTCAAACTTCCTGTTCGTCGCCAAGCAAACTGACAGCGGACTGAAATAGCGGGTGACACGGGTCTCCAAAGGCATCCACTACAGAAAAGTGGTTCCGCCCCGGCATCGGAATGCGCTGTCGAAAGCAGGAGGGCCATGCGCTACGAATCAGCGCGCTCTGTCGATGGAACTCGGAACTTTCGTCTGCACCAACGGCAGTCACCATGGGCACATTGAACCTCGGTTGATAATTTATCGGGCTCAGTTTGCGTACACCAGCGCTATCCAACCGAATATCGTCTTTGAGAAAGGGTGCCTGCGCCAGTGGTTGAAGGTCGTAGAGTCCACTGATACAAACGATGCCACGCACCACGTTGGCTGGCAGCGCTGGATCCCACCTTTCCCAGTCGGCAGCGGCCATCATTGCAGCCAAGTGGGCGCCAGCAGAGTGGCCGGCAATGACGATTCTTTGGGCATCAAAACTCATTGCAGTGGCATTCTTGTAAAGCCAACTGACTGCACGCAGCAGTTGCCGGACCATTTCCTCCACCGAGGTACCCGGAGCAAGGCCATAGTTGACAACTGCAACATTTGCATTGCTGGCGACAAACGCCGGTGCAAGGAAGCTGAAGTCGCTCTTGTCAAGACTGCGCCAATAGCCTCCATGAATAAATATCAGAAGGGGTGCCCCAGCATGGCCAGCTCGAAAGAAGTCCAGCCTCTCGCTCTTTGACTCTCCAAAAGAGAGGTCAATTTCGGCAGCCAGCGATTTGCGCGTGCTCTCAGAGTCGGCCCGCCAACGGGCAATGAAAGCAGGGTGGTCAGGTACGGCGGCTCTGGCGTTGTATTGACGATCAAGTTCGATTGGATCGAGCATCGCTATTACCTCGGCTCACGTAAAGTTGAATGTCCTGGACGGTCGAGCTTCATGTTAACCGCTTCTCCGTTGCCGCCGTTGCCCAAGACCGTCACTCGCGACGCAGCATCCCGGTCACATCTACCTTGCGCAGCGCCGCCAGTTCTGTCTCACTCGGTTCCGGGACGGTGGCAGCATGCGCGGAAATGCGCAAGTCCCAGCCGGTATGCTGGCGAATCTGATCGGGACTGGAAAACGCAAACCAGCCATCGAGCATGAATTCCTTGCTTTGCGGGTCGGGCCGCAGGATGCCCAGTGTCGTGACGATGGCGCAAGGTCCGCCGCCGACAAAACCGTAGCGTTCGCGTGCCTGGCCGCCTTCCAGATAACCGGGTGAAGAGATGTAGTCAACACGCTCGGCAAAGCGCTTCTTTTCGTGCGTTGCCATGATCACGACGCGCTTGGCGCCGCAGGCGATGTCGTTGGCGCCACCGCTGCCGGTCAGGCGCGTCTTCGGTGGCTCCAGGTGCTTGCGGTCGGGGTCGCCCCAGATGCCGGTGGTATTGACATTGCCAAACCTGTCGACCTGCGCGGCGCCGATGATGCCAACATCGCAGCGCCCGGAGGCCACCATGAATCCCAGCGCATCCAGACCGTTGGTGAAGCTGGTGGCATTGGCCGAGATGCGGTTGCACTCGATGCCCCAGGGCAGACCGCCGATCGGGGTGGAGCCGTAAATTCCGCCTTCGGTCATGGCACGCACACGCGGCGCGTGGCAGGCCTGGGCGAAGTAGCCCGCCAGCATCGACAGGCCAACGCCGAAGATCGCCAGTTCACCATCACGGATTTCGCGGCCGGTGGCAATCGCCATCATTTCCTGACGCGTGTACTTCATGCGCGGGTTCCTGCGGCGGTCAGGGCATCGATGATGGCATCGGGCAGTATCCACTGGCGATACGGATCGAGCAGGAAAGAAGTCGGGCCGTGGCGGAGTGTTTCGATCAGGTCACGGCCAATCAGGTCCAGATACTCGTCGCGGCTTTGCCACGAATAGACAAACTCGTCCAGGTAACGTGCCGTGCCTTCGGCAGTGGCCAGTGCCTCGTTCATGGCCTTCATGTGCGCGTCGTCGCTGTCATGCACGCCGCAGGAAGCTTGTGGCCAGGCGGTGAAGGGCCAGTACACAACCGCCTCCACCAGCAGGCCCGGAATGCGCACAAGGTTCGGATACTGACGGATGCAGGCGCCGTCCACAATGTGATCTGCCAGCAGCACCACTTTTTTGGCAGCGCGCGAGAGCTCGAAGCGACTCCACTCGGTGCCCAGCATGATGGCGTTGCCCTCGACATCGGCCATCGTGACGTGGATCGCGGCCAGGTCCGGGCGCAGCGGCGACAGGGCGCCAACGATGCGGCCGCTGAAGGGGTCCACAACCTCAGGAATCTTGCGTCGCGCCGGGTATTCGCCCGGCGTCTGAACGCCAAGGTGCTGAAGATCGGAACCTATGTTGGAAGTGATCGGCACAAACGGCCAGTTGAAGGCACCGCCGAGCAGACGCAGTGGCAAGGACAAATTGGAATAATCTTCCAGCAACATCGCACCACTCTCGACGGCGCGGCGCAGGCCGTTGGCAAAGCCGAAGCCCTCCAGACCAGTAAAGCCGCACTCGGCCAGCGTGACGGCGCCAGCGGCGGCCAGCAGATTGAGCTGCTGCGTGTTGCAGTGAAAAATCGCGTGCAACTCGCGGCGCCGCTGGCGCAAGAGCTCGCGGCCAAAGACGACCGCATCCGACCCCACCGGCAACGCAGCGCCACTGGCGTACTGCATGCCGTCGCGCGTGTAGCGCTGCACGGCAGCTTCGAGTGTGATCAGTTTGTGCGTCATGGATGCGGGGATTTATAACAGACTGTTCTTTAGATTGGTTTGGTTATTTGAAACCAAGAAATAAGTTGTTTGAAATTTCATCGATGACCTATAAAGTCCGCATTCCGGACAACACCCAAGAGGATTCCCATGTCACACGTCTATGCCGACAACTCACTCACCATTGGCCACACGCCACTGGTCAAGCTCAATCGCATCACCGATGGCGCTGGCGCCACCGTACTGGCCAAGATCGAAGGTCGCAACCCGGCTTACTCGGTCAAGTGCCGCATTGGTGCGGCGCTGATCTGGGACGCCGAAAAGCGCGGTGTGCTCGGGGCCGGCAAGGAACTGGTCGAGCCCACCAGCGGCAACACCGGCATTGCGCTGGCCTTTGTGGCTGCGGCACGTGGCATCCCGATCACGCTGACCATGCCTGAGACCATGAGCCTGGAACGACGCAAGCTGCTGCTGGCCTATGGCGCCAAACTGGTGCTGACCGAAGGCGCCAAGGGCATGAAAGGGGCCATCGCCAAAGCCGAGGAAATTGCCGCCAGCGACCCCAAGTACGTGCTGCTGCAGCAGTTCAAAAACCCGGCCAATCCGGCGATTCACGAGTCAACCACCGGCCCCGAAATCTGGGATGACAGCGACGGCAAAATCGACATTCTGGTCTCCGGCGTGGGCACGGGTGGCACCATCACCGGTATCTCGCGCTACATCAAGAAGACCAAGGGCAAGGCCATCACTTCAGTGGCGGTAGAGCCGACCGCCAGCCCGGTGTTGACGCAGACGCGCGCCGGTGAAGAAGTGAAACCAGGACCACACAAGATCCAGGGCATAGGCGCTGGCTTTGTGCCCGATGTGCTTGACCTCTCCCTGGTCGATCAGATTGAACAGGTCAGCAACGAGGAGGCCGTGGAATTTGCCCGCCGTCTGGCGCGCGAAGAAGGCATTCTGGCAGGCATTTCCTGCGGCGCGGCTGCTGCGGTTGCGGTACGCCTGGCCAAACGGCCTGAAAACGCTGGCAAGACCATCGTCGTGATCCTGCCCGATTCGGGCGAGCGCTACCTGAGCTCCGTGCTGTTTGAAGGTGTATTCGACGCGACGGGTTTGGCAGCCTGAATCGCGTTGAACGCCAGCGCGAAAGCCGCCAGCGTCCAGACAATCACGGCACCAGAAGGCAAGTCAAACAGGGCTGACAAGGTCAAGCCACTGGCGTACCCCAGAGCGCCGACAGCATAAGCCGCGAGGTGACGGCGTCGACCTTGCAGCCGGCGCGTCCCCAGAGCCGGAATGATGAGGCTGGAAAACACCAGATAAACGCCCACCAGTTGGACGGAAGCCGTCACTGCGAGTGCAAAGACCGCGTAAAAGCCGAAGCGCCCAAGGCGCTGCACCCAGCCCTGCCAGAGCGCCAGCAAGAGCAGTGCAGTGACACCCGCAAGCCACAGCAACTGCGTCGTATGGACCCAGAGAATCTGTCCGACCAACAGGTCTTTCAGATGCTCCCCGCCGTGCGGATTGCCCGACAGCAGCAAAATGCCGGCGCAAGCCGCCAGAATGAACATAACGCCTATCAGGGCTTCCTGCTGCTGTGGTGCGCGCCGTTCGGTCCAGGTCAGCAGCAAAGCGCCGAGCAGGGCAGCGGACACGGCGGCAATCTGAACCGCCACGCCACCTTCGGGCAAGCCCAGCGCGTCGGCGCCTATCACGCCCAGACCAGCGATCTGGGCAATGGCAAGATCGATGAAGACGATGCCCCGCTCCAGCACCTGCGTACCCAGCGGCACATGGGTTGCCAGCACCAGCAAGCCGGCGACCAGAGCCGGGCCGAGGATGGCCCAATCGACAGCACTCCAGTTCATTTCTTAGCTCCTGCGCCCAGAATCCGGGCCAGCGTGTCATCGAACAGGCCGAACAAGTCCTTGGCGCCGTCGGTGCCGCCGACCGTAAAGGGTATCTTCACTGCCGGGACATTGGCGTTCCTGTTCAGCCATTCGGCTGGCTTGGCGTCCTGGTAAGCAGAGTACAAGGTCATGCGAACGGGTACATTCTTCAAGGCTACCAGTACCTCCTGCAAATGCGAGGCGGTCGGCTCGACGCCCGGTTTGGGCTCCAGCACAGCAACTTCCTTCATTCCCAACCAGTCGTACAGGTAGACAAAGGCTTTGTGCTGCGACACCACAGCCACTCCCGTTAGTGGCGCAGCCTGAGCAGCCCAGCGCTGCATGGCTTGCTGCCAGCGCTGCGAAAAATCCTTCTGACGTTGCGCGTAGTCGCCGGCGTGGGCCGGGTCGATTTGAGCCAGCCGTGAACCCAGCGCTGTTGCCACCAGCGCAATGTTGCGCGGATCGGTCTGGATATGCGGGTTACCAGCTGCGTGCACGTCACCCTGCGAGCGATCCAGCTGGCCAGGAACGTCAAGTTTGCGGACAAAATCAGCGGCCGCGAAATTGCCGCTTTGGCCGGGCTGGACTTTGGCGTTGCCTGACTGTTGCAATAACACGGGCAGCCAGCCAATCTCAAGCTCGGCCCCGGTGCATACCACCAGATCGGCGTTGCGCGCCCGGGCGATCAGGCTGGGCTTGGCCTGGATCTGATGCGGGTCCTGCAAGGCGCTGGTAGCTACTGAAACTTCGACCAGATTGCCTCCAAGCTCCTGTGCCAGGGCGCCCCATTCGGGCTCACAGGCAAGGACGCGCAACGCGGCTTGCGCAGGGACGGCCAACAGCACCAAGGGTGCAACAACCAGTGCAAGAATAATTTTTCGATTCATCATGAGCTTGTTCCTTGGCTCGGCTGAGGGTTCAATAGCTGTGGGCGCCGTGCGCGCCCAAGCTCATCTGATACTGCAAGAAGACCTGGTTGTCGGTCAGCCCCTGCCTGGATTTGTCCTGCGCCAGTTGCAGGCGAATGCGCGAGAACTCGCTCGGATTGAAATCGACCATCAGCGAATTTCTGCCGGGTTGATAGCCGCTGTTTGCAAGCAGCGCCGGATTGATGGCGTAGTCCGTCGTGCCTGGGTTCAGGCGCTCGGTGCGCAGCCCAAGGCGCCAGTGTGGCATGAACTGGTAAATGCCCTGGAGGTACCAGCCGGACTGATCAGTGCGGTAAGCGTCCGACAGGTTTCCATTGCCCGGGTCGTAGCTGAGACTGCCACTGCGCGTGCTTTGCAGGTATTCACCCTGCAACTTGAAATTGGTGCGCGTTGCGTTGCCGTTGGGGGCCCATTTCCAGACCCCATCGATTACGCAGACCCGCGTGTTGCCGGTAAAGCTGCTGTTGATGACCGTGGCGCCCCTGGCGTCCATCGTCGTCAGGCTTTGGTCTGTGGCCTGAGCGTTCAGCAAGGACACGCCAGCGCGCCAGTTGTGGCTGTCGCCGACGTCGCCGCCCGTGTGCAGTGTCAGCACACGCATGCCAGCTCCGTTGCGACCGGTGTCACTGCCGGGAAAGCTGCGACCGCGGCCCAGTTCCACGCCGAGCTCGACGTATTGATCGGTCGGCGCGAGCCAATGAAGTTGCACACCATCGTCACCATATTGCGTTCCAAGAAACGCCTGGTAGGCCAATGGGTTATCGACAAAATCCCAGGTGTGGGCGTGTTGTGAATTGAGGTAGCCCACGCCAGAAAGGAAGCGGCCGGCTTTCAAAGACAAGCCTTTGCTCAATGAAGTGGTCTGAACAAAGGCCTCCTCGACTGAAACAGTGTTGTCCGGGTGCAGCGAAATACTGGCCGCACCGCGCAGCCAGGGATCGATGTTGGCGGCAAGCCCGAGTTCGGACTCGCCCAGGCCAAAGCCCCGCGAACCCGGTCCGGCACCAGAGCCGGCCGGCAGTTGCAAGCCTGTCAATCGGTAGCCGGCTGGGTCCTGGGACGTTCCGGTATAGCCGCCGGCAAGGATCAGGGACATCGCCGGATTGAAGGCGTTGGTGCCACCACCTGGTCCGGCACTTGTTGGCACGGCAACGGCGGTGGGGACTGCTGAAGCGTCGATGCTGCCGGTTGCTGGTGTTGCCGCGCCCCGTTCGGCGGCCGCCAGCCGTTGTTCCATGGCTTTCAGCCTGGCTTCGTAGCTGGCGCGCATTGCTTCGATTTCACTTCGAAGCAATTGAATCTCGGCTTCGCTACTGGATGCGGTATCGGCAAAAGCGCCAAGCGGCGCGACCAAGGCAAGCGCAAGGCTCGCTGTAAATAGTTTGTGCATGGGTTGTTGCTCCCGACAATGCATTGAACAAGGCCCGGTCGCACACTGCGCGGTCCGGACACCAGGGGTTCAAATCACCGAAGGAGCAACGGCGGCGCCCGACTCTCGTAAACGCGTGCTGCTGGCGTCCAGGCAAGGCCTTGCAACCCGGCAAATACCACTTCTCCCAGGGCCCTGTGCACAGGTGTAGCGGGCAGCGAGACCAGCGGCGCGCCGCCGATCAATGCGGCAGCACTCAAGCAGAGCTCGCAATGAGCTTGGTGGATGGCCTGCTGCTCATCGGGCTCGCCAACCTGCCCGGAATTCACATGCGAGAGCACATGCCAACTGGCCGCAGTCTGCGCCAGCGGCAGCAACAGTGCAAGCCACAACAGCCACACCATGTGGCGCGGCATGAACGGCTTGGGTTGCGCTAATTGCATAGGGGGCCGATGTTATTCCAATCCTGACTCAGGCGCTGGTCTTGCCGCGAATCCGCAACAGCAGGTCAGAAACCGACTTGTCAGCCAGCGCCGGCGCAGCTGCATCGTGAATCTGCGAGCGGATCAGACGTTCAAGCATTTCAGCTTGTGGCGTGACTGGGCCCAAAAAGCGCGCCTCATTGCCGACCGCCAGCAGCAGCGTTGGGAAGTCCTCGATATCCAGCGGGTGCAGCAGGTCGGCCTCGTCCTCGACATCGATCCAGCGAAACTCGACCTTTGGATACTTGGCCTGCACGTGGGCAAAGCGGCTCTGGTAGTCACGACAGACACCACACCATGCGGCACAAAGGCAGACAACAAGTGCAGAAACTGGCAGTGCTGGGGTTTCCGGGTTCATCAAGCAATGATCGCAAAAAACGTTATGTGATTCTTGCGATAAACAAATGCTAAATAAGTTGTTTGAGTTTTAACGAACCGCATTCACAATCCGCACCTCCTGACCCCCAACCCCGATTGATCTATTGACCACACACCTCAGCAAAATGGCTCGCATCCTTATCGTTCCCGGCTGGCGCGACTCCGGCCCAGGTCACTGGCAAAGCCTTTGGGCAGAGCAGTTGCCGGCCGCGCTGCGGGTGCAACAGGACGACTGGATCACCCCTTCACGCAGCGCCTGGCTCGAATCGATCAGTCGCAGCATTCTGGCTCAGCCAGAACCGGTGGTCGTAGCGGCCCACAGCCTGGGTTGCATCGCCGTCACACAATTGCCGAGCGACGCTGCCAGACGCATCCGGGGCGCCCTGCTGGTGGCTCCGGCCGACCCGGAGCGCCGCGGCGCATTGGCCGACTTTTGCCCGGTGCCACACCAGGCGCTGCCCTACCGCAGCATCATCGTGGCCAGCAGTAACGACCCCTATTGTCCGATCCGCACCGCCGGCGCCTATGCGCGCGCCTGGGGCAGCGAGTTTGTGCGCCTGCAAATGGCAGGGCACATCAACCTGGAAGCCGGCTACGGCCCCTGGCCGCTGGGGCTGGCCCTGCTGCAGTCACTGACCGGAGACGCCTCGCTGGGCGCCTCGGCCTCCGGCACCTCTCTTTCAATATCGCAACTGGAATCCGTATGAACCTGAAAAGAACAATGAGGCTGGCGCTGGCCAGTCTGGCGCTGGGCGCCAGCAACCTGGCACTGGCCCAGACAACGCTGCTCAATGCTTCCTACGATGTGGCGCGCGAGTTCTACAAGGACTACAACGCAGCGTTCATCGCGCAATACAAGAAAAGCACCGGCAAGGACGTCAAGATTGACCAGGCGCATGGTGGCTCCAGCGCCCAGGCCCGTGCCGTCAATGACGGGCTGGAAGCGGACGTGGTGACGATGAACACGACCACCGACATCGAGTTCCTGGCGGGCACCGGCGTTGTAGCCAAGGACTGGGCCAAACGATTCCCGGGCAATGCTTCACCGACCAGCTCGACCATGCTGTTTCTGACGCGTGAGGGCAACCCGAAACATATCAAGGACTGGGACGATCTGGTCAAGCCCGGCATCCAGGTGATCATTGTCAACCCCAAGACCGGCGGCAATGGCCGTATGGCCTACCTCGCCGCCTGGGGCTATGTGCGCAAGAAAGGCGGCACCGATGCGCAGGCCGCCGAGTTTGTTGGCAAGCTGTTCCGAAATGTGCCGGTGCTGGCCAAAGGCGGCCGCGATGCCACCACGATCTTCCTGCAGCGCAATATCGGTGACGTACTGGTAACTTTTGAGTCCGAGGTGGTGTCGGTGGACCGGGAGTTTGGCGCCGGCAAGGTGGACGCTGTGCACCCGTCGGTCAGCATCGTGGCAGAGAACCCTGTTGCCGTCGTGGAACGTACTGTGGCCAGGAAAGGCACAGGGGAAGTCGCCAAAGCCTATCTCGACTATCTGTATTCAGACGAAGCACAGGAAATTGCCGCCAAACACGCACTGCGCCCACGCTCGGCCGCGATCCTGAAGAAATATGCCAGCACTTTCAAACCGATCCAGTTGTTCACGGTGGCTGAGTACTTTGGCTCCCTGTCGGAAGCCCAGAAAGTTCACTTCAATGACGGTGGCCAGTTCGACAAGCTCTACACCGTCAAGTAGATGAGCGCTGCGATTTTGAATGCGCCTGCAGCGCGCCTGGCTGTGCCCAGGCGCCCGACACGCCGGGTGCTGCCAGGCTTTGGTCTGACGCTTGGCTATACCGTTCTCTACCTCAGCCTGATTGTTCTGATCCCACTCTCGGCGCTGGTATTCAAGACCTTCACGCTAAGCTGGGAGCAGTTCTGGATGGCAGTGGCCAGTCCGCGTGTTCTGGCCTCTTACCAGTTGACTTTTGGTGCCTCCTTGATCGCCGCCGTTGTCAATGTCTTCTTCGGCCTGCTGGTTGCCTGGGTGCTAGTGCGTTATCCGTTTCCGGGCAAGAAGATCATCGATGCGCTGGTCGATTTGCCGTTTGCTTTGCCGACGGCAGTTGCCGGCATTGCGCTGACCGCCTTGCTGGCGGGCAATGGCTGGATTGGCCAGTTGCTGGAGCCGCAAGGCATCAAACTGGCTTTCAACCGCAACGGCATCGTGATTGCGCTGATCTTCATTGGGCTGCCGTTTGTCGTGCGTACCGTGCAGCCAGTGCTGGAAGATGCCGAGAAAGAACTCGAGGAGGCCGCGACGTGCCTCGGTGCCACACGCTGGCAGACTTTCAGGTACGTGATTCTGCCAAGCATTGCGCCGGCCCTGTTGACCGGTTTTGCAATGGCTTTTGCACGTGCCATTGGTGAATATGGTTCGGTCATTTTCATCGCCGGCAACATGCCGATGATTTCGGAAATTACGCCGCTGATCATCATTGGCAAGCTGGAGCAATACGACTATACCGGCGCCACTGCGGTGGCCGTAGTGATGCTCGGCATCTCGTTCATCCTGCTGCTGGTGATCAACGCACTGCAGGCCTGGCAACGCAGACGTTCCGGAGCGGGATCATGAGCAGCGCGCAAGCCGTTCGCGGCAATCAGGCCGGAACAACAGAGCCTGCATGGGTGCGTTGGTTGCTGATCTCCATCGCCCTGGGCTTCATCTTTCTGTTTTTGATACTGCCGCTCGCTGCTGTGTTCACAGAGGCGTTGCGCAAGGGTTTCGGCGCCTACCTGGAAGCACTCAAGGAGCCCGACGCCTGGACCTCGATCCGCCTGACGCTGGTCACAGCCGCCATCGCGGTGCCGCTCAATCTGGTGTTTGGCGTGGCGGCCGCCTGGGCCATCGCCAAATTTGAATTTCGCGGCAAGGCCTTCCTGACCACTCTGGTGGATTTGCCGTTCTCGGTCTCGCCGGTGGTAGCGGGCCTGGTCTATGTCTTGCTCTTCGGCGCCCACGGCTGGATCGGTCCCTGGCTGCAGGCGCACGACATCAAGATCATCTTCGCAGTACCTGGCATTGTTCTGGCCACCATCTTCGTCACCTTCCCCTTCATCGCGCGCGAACTGATTCCCTTGATGCAGTCGCAGGGCACCGAGGAGGAACAGGCGGCGATGGTGCTGGGCGCCACCGGATGGCAGACTTTCTGGCACGTGACGCTGCCCAACATCAAGTGGGGGCTGGTGTACGGCGTCATCCTGTGCAACGCACGCGCCATGGGCGAATTTGGCGCGGTGTCGGTGGTGTCCGGCCACATCCGGGGTCAGACCAACACGATGCCGCTGCATGTTGAGATTCTGTACAACGAATACCAGTCGGTCGCAGCCTTTGCCGTGGCCTCGCTGCTGGCACTGTTGGCGGTCCTGACACTGGTCATCAAGTCGGTGGTCGAGTGGCAGTTTGAACGCGAGCAGAAAGCCGCCGCTTTGTTACCGCCGGAGAAACCACGCCCCGGACTTGCTTGTCATTGCGGGCTTGACCCGCAATCCATGGATCCCGGATCAAGTCCGGGATGACAACCTCGAAATCGAAGAGAGAGAGTGATATGAGCATCGAAATCCGCAATGTCAGCAAAGCCTTCGGCAATTTTCACGCCCTGCGTGATGTGTCGCTGGATATCAACTCGGGCGAACTGGTCGCGCTGTTGGGGCCGTCGGGCTGCGGCAAAACCACACTGCTGCGCATCATTGCCGGACTGGAGACAGCCGACGGCGGCAGCATCCTGTTCAGCGGTGAGGACACGACGGATGTGCATGTGCGCGAGCGCAATGTCGGCTTCGTCTTTCAGCACTATGCGCTGTTTCGCCACATGAGCGTGTTTGACAACGTGGCCTTTGGTTTGCGCATGAAGCCGCGTGCGAGCCGTCCGAGCGAAGAAAAGATCAGGCAAAAAGTTCATGATTTGCTCAGTCTGGTTCAGCTCGACTGGCTGGCAGACCGCTACCCGGCACAGCTCTCTGGTGGTCAGCGCCAGCGCATTGCCCTGGCACGCGCACTGGCCGTGGAACCGAAAGTGCTGTTGCTGGACGAACCTTTCGGCGCGCTCGACGCCAAGGTGCGCAAGGAACTGAGACGCTGGCTGCGCCGCCTGCACGACGACCTGCATGTAACCAGCATCTTCGTGACACACGATCAGGAAGAAGCGCTGGAAGTGGCGGACCGGGTGGTGTTGATGAACAGCGGCGTGGTGGAGCAGATTGGCTCGCCGCAGGAGGTTTGGGACCATCCGGCAAGCCGCTTTGTTTATGGCTTTTTGGGTGACGTGAACCTGTTCCATGGTCGCGCCCACGAAGGTGAAATGCTGATTGGCGAGAACCACGCCGGCCTGCGTCTGGCCACACCTGAGCATGGCGACGTGCAGGATGCCAAGGCCTTTGCCTACGTGCGACCGCATGACCTGGACGTAGAGCGCTACGTTCCCGACAGCCAGAGCAGCGGCCCGGCGAGCGGCATCGTGGCACGCCTCACGCGCGCCATCGTGGTTGGTCCGATTGCGCGCATGGAGTTGTTGCCGCTCGACGCATCCGCCGGCAATGGTGAGCTGATCGAGGCCCAGATTCCGGCGCAACAATTCCATGCGCTGGCTCTGAAAACCGATGAGACCGTGCTGCTGACGCCGCGCAAGGCAAGGGTGTTTGTGGCCTGAGGTCGGCCATATTCGAGATGCCTCGGTCGCCATTTTCGACTACCATGGCTGATGCCTTTTGCTCCGTCTTTTCCGATCCGCAGTGAAGCCGATGTCCTGCGCCTTGAGGAAACACCACTGGAGCAGGCGTTTGCCGAGCGCAGCACTTACGACATATTTTGCGGCTCGGCCAGGGCTTTTGGAAACAAAACGGCACTAACCTTTTTGCACTCGGCCGAACCGGATGGTGGGCTCACTCGCTGGTCCTACGCCGAGTTGCTTGCTGGTATTCACCAGACTGCAAACCTGCTGTTTCGAGTCGGTGTGCAGCCTGAAGATGCGATTGGGGTCCTCTTGCCAGGATGTCTGGACTATCACCTGGCACTCTGGGGCGGCGAGGCTGCAGGCATTGTGCAGCCGCTCAATCCCTTGCTGAGTGAAGAGAAGCTGGTCTCCCTGCTAAACGCCGGCAAGGCCAAGGTCCTGATTGCATGGGGCTCGGATGATGATGCTGGAATCTGGTCCAAGGCCATGCGCATCCGCACTCAGGTGCCGACGCTGACAGCAGTGTTGCGGGTTGCGCCTATCGGTGAAGCGACCGCACCAGCGCTGCCTGACGGTGTGCTGGACTTTGGCGAGTTGCGCCGCCACGAGGTCGATGATCGCCTGGTCAGTGAACGCCGCATTTCAGCCGGCGACATCGCC
>CAIYMN010000366.1 GCA_903927295.1 uncultured beta proteobacterium
CGCTTGATTCTTCCTAACATTTCCATGGTGATCACCTTTTTTGCTCCTGCCCAAAAATTAGGCAGAGCTAGTAAAACACCTGGGTCAGTTTTAAGTCGGCACAACCCCTAAAAGTGGGTCAGTTTTCGGTCGGCGTCAACACATAGCCTCAGACGACTCGCAGGCCGGCAGGGGCACCGCGGCTCCCGCGCTGGCGGCTGCGCGAAACACTGGTCGCCTACGATGAACCTCAACGACTGGCACTTGACGTACCGGTCTGGCAGGCGTCATACCTGCTTGGGCGTGTGCGAGACGCTGGTTAAGTTGCCAATCTGCGCCATGGAACTTTCGAGAATTTTTAGTCTTGCCACAAAAAGTGGCAACTGCTTCGCGCACCTGCCGCTAGGACGATTCAAACGGGTTGACCACTTGTACACCGCAACCCATGAAGTCGCGCACATTCCGGGTGGCCAGCACCAATTGGTGCTCGATGGCGGTAGCGGCAATCAGCATGTCGGGTGCACTGCGGATGATGCCCTGAGCTTGAAACTGCCCGCGCAGTACGCCAGCGCGCTTGGCAATATTGGGTGTGATGGGGTACACAGCGTGCAGGCGCTCCACCAGGGCGTTGAACAGCGTCAGTTTGCGAGTGTTGGGTTGCCAGGCCAGGCCGAAGTGAGCCTCTTCCAGGGAGATGACCGAGATCGCCAGCAACTCCACCGCCTGCAGCCAGCGCATGACCTGTGTATCTGGCGTCTTCTTGACGAACTCGCTGATGACGTTGGTGTCCGCCAGAACGACTGTTGCGCTCATACTGTCGCAGCCTCAGGCAGGGTCTGCAAAGGCATTGGTGCGCTGCCAGACAGCCTGGCGCGATTTAGGTGTTCGCCCGGCAAGACCGGTGTCGTCCTGAGGCGCAAAGGTTTCACGCAGTTGCAGCAACTGGCTGTAAAAAGTCTCGGCCTCGGGCTTCACAACAGCCTCGCTGCGTTGAAAGTAGTCTGCCGATACCAGCACTGCCACCGGCTTGTTGCGGTTGGTGATGATTTGAGGTTGCTGCTGTGCAGCCGCGATCAAAGCGGAGAGTTGCTGACGGGATTGTGCGATTGAAATAGACATAACCATGATTCATGTACGTTTAATATGTACATCATAGCCTTATTTAGCTCAGACTGTAAAGGGGGGTCGTTTTCATTCGCCTTTTCACTTCCAAAGCACACACAAAGACGACGGAGATTGGGAGTGCGCTTGCGGATGCTTGCTGCTGTGGAGTCATGTTGTTGTTGGTACCTGCGTCGTCGGAACTCTGTCTGCTGTCACGGGACAGTCAATTCCACTTGCCAAAATGGAAACGCTGAACCGGGTGTCGAGTGATGCGGTGGTTGTGACGCTGTAGATGCCATGGCGTCCTGCGGGCATCTGGTCGAGCACGTATTCGGTAATGCTGCCCACGCTCTTCAGTAAGCCAGGTTGTGGGGCGCATTCAATGCCGATCGGGACTGTGGAAGCTGTTTGAAGGCGCGTGTGACCGAGCAGGGGATGGGTGACGGCGTGGCGTGCTGCAGCCATTGCGCCATCTGCTCCCGCTCCATACCCGTACCCAAACGCGCACATGCCCCGCTGCGCGAGGGTGAGGCTGCGCAAATCGTCCATACCCACTTCGATGAGGTTCTTCCCAGAAAGGGCGGCCTCCAGGCTTCGGCACAACTGAACAATCGTGAGTGGTGCGCTCGCGCGCAATCCTGTTCGAGACGTCTTGCCTCGCGCATCGGTCTCGATGTCGGTGTTGAATAAGGGCAGCAGCGAATCGGCGTGCTGTTGGAGTTGCCGAAAACCGGACAGCGCACGCTGCTGGCGCTCCTCGCCCTCAAATGCGAACGGGAACGTGGGCACGGCCAGCGTGAGGATGTTCTGGCTCTTCAGGGCCCCGGCAACGACAGGGGCAATGGTTGTGCCGGCCGCGCCGCCCAACCCGACAACAAGAATTGCCAGGTCCAGGCCTGCCACCGCATCAGCAATTTCAGTCAATGTTCTCTTGGCCTGAAGCACGGTCGCCTCGGGATTGCCCAGAGCAGATGAGCCGCGGTTCACCAGGATTTTGCGATGAGCGGCGGTGCGGTGCAATGAGTCCACATCCGTGTCAATCGCGATGGACCGCATCGATACCGGGACATGATTGTTGTCGCTGTCAAAGATCAGCTCACTGAGCCTGCCTACTGCGATAACGCCGATCTTTGGTAGCAGCCTTTCAGCCGATGATGCTGATGCGGGCAGCAGCGCGCCGATTGCGAGACCGTTGAGGATCATCAAAAGTTCGCGGCGATCCATGAGATATTTGCTCGTTGAAATGTCCATGGACAAGTGTCTTATGGGGACATGACGAAACGTGTCGCATCAAGATCATTCAGTTTGCGACCTTGCCCGCGACGCGTTGTTTGCGAATATCTGACACCTCATCACCAAAACTCAGCAACCAGCGCTGCAACTGCCCTGTGTCCACTACCGTTGCACTGATCTGCAATTGGTCACCGACTTCCTTGACTTTTTGGTCTGCTGATAGAGGGGTTTCAAGAAGGTAGAAGCCGGAGTCCTTGCTAATAAGGAAGGACAGGAGGATGCGCTTTCCCTCGCCAAAACCAAACCTGCCGTCGTTGTCGTATTGCTGGAGATCAAAATCCTTGGGCCGCACGAAGCTTAGGCTGGATGCCTTGGCAGACATGATTCGGTGCAGCGCCAAGCTGCGTTCGTTGTCGAAGTCGCGGAATCGACAAACAAGGTAAAGGCGCGACCCTTGTTGGGCCAAGCCAAGAGGCATCACGTCTGCCTTTGTCACCTTGGCAGACACGTTCTTGTACTCAAGCTCCAGCCATCTGTTGCCGTACAGTGCGGTGCTGACTTCCTCAAAGACTCCAGCCTTGACCTTGGGTGCCAGCAAAGGCTGCGTCTCGCTTATCACTCGCACTTTTGACAGCCACTCGCGCTCCAGTTTGGCGCTGGATTGTGGGTCGAGATTGGAACGAGCCTGAACGAAGAAGCCTTTCATTGACTTCATGAGTCCTGCCGGCAGCAGGTTTCGTAAGTGCTGCTCCGCCAAAGTCAGCATCAGGGACTCTTGCTGGCTGAGCATCGGCAGAGTCATTCCCACTGCGCGGTCCTTCCACTGGTAGCCGTAGGGTTTGTTGCGGGAGTCACGCTCGATGTCGAAATGTTCGCTGAGCATTTCAAGTTGACGCTGGATGGTCCGCAGGTCGCGCTCAACGCCGGCGGCGGTCAATTGTTCGTGAAGTTCCGATGCCGACACCTTGCGTTTGCGCGGAATCCGCCGCAGCAACTCAAGCGCCAGGAGGACGGTCTCAAGGGTGTCGGGGCGTTTGGGCATGATTGCTCCGTCACAAATCGTTGTTGCCAGAGAAGAATTGCCAGAGCCTCACCATGGCAAAGGTGTCAAGACCACAGTACTTCAACAGTTGCGTCTCTATCTCGGCCTTCCTGGCCGGTATGGTTGTTGGTGAGATGGCTTCCAGAAACGCGGTCATCGCCATCCCGCCGTCCTGTACGCCTTCTAGTTCGTCGTAGCGCAGGTCTGGTGCTATTGCGGGCAATACCTTTTTGATGCTCCAGCTTCCCTGCTGGCTTGGATGGTAGTAGCGTTCTCGCGCAATGGGCAGCAAATCGACCACCCTATTGTTGATCGCAAGCAGTGCATCTTTTAGGAGCGGGAAGCGTTCGCTCAATTCCCTGATGCGTGCTGTCTCAAACCCGGCGTTGTAGACAAAGACCGCACCGCTGTCGCCGCATGCAGAGATCAGCGCCTGTGCGAAGGCGGGGGATGGGTCCGCGCCCGAAAGGTCGAGGAATGCTTGTTGTGTCAATTCGCCGCTGGGTGCTAGGTAATGCAGGCTGAACTGGAACGGGATTTGCTGATAGGGGCGTGTTCCGGTCCAGATGGGTACGGCAAATTGGATCGTCTCGAAATCCAGAAAATAGGCTGGCAGTGGGTGACCAATCAAGTCAGCTGCAGCGCCTGAGGCATCAAAAAACACTTCGCCTGAGAGCGTGTGCGCCTTCACGCGCAGTTGTCGGTCGTTCAGCAGTGCATCCGGAACATTGCGAAGGTCAATCGTGGCGTCGTTTTCGATCAGTGCTTTCAGTTCATTGGCCTGAATGCGAGGCAGCCATTGAACCGGGTAGTCGGCCTGGGGTTCCTGACTGCGGCAGTGTGTGAGGAATCCGCACTCGAAAGGATCGCTGCAATGGGCGCCAGTGCCCCGGTTCGGCTCGGACGCCACGCAGGAAACGAGTTGCGCGTCGGCAATCCAGTTTTTCACTTCAGCTTCGCGTCCAAACGCTTCGCTCGTCAAGTCCTCTTCAATCAGCAGTCCCCTGTAGTCATCACCGCCAGGGTACGTCCAGCTACTGTTAATGTGTGCCAGCGAAATCGATGCCAGCGCTACGCCAGACGTCCGGGCAATAAAAGCCTGAATTGCCGCGTCGTCGCGGTGGTAGTCTTTGACGCTAGTGGAGGATTTCACTTCTACCATCTTCCATTGCAGTTTGCCGTCTTGCGTCAGAGGCAGTATCACGTCGGCGAAGGCAAGGGCACCGCCCGCAGAAAATCCTGCTTCAAAAACGGGTTGCGGGGAGTTGAGGAGTGCCTTGGTCCGTGCAAAAGCCGCTGCAAACCCTTCAACCTGTGGGTCGATCAGTTGTCCCGTGCACTGCTGGTCATATAGCTTGCGTGCAATGTCGCCTACATGATGCCCGACGTCGAAGCTGGCTTGCGTTTGTGCAGAGTCCTGCCGCAGTTCCGGACGAAAGAGCTCCAGCCACAAGCGTTTTGGGCATTGACGAAAGGCGAGCAACTTTGACTTTGAAAGGGTACGCATTGGCGACCTTGATAGATGATGGAGTATGACTGAACTCAGGAGCGATGAACACTCCTAAACGAAGCCCATGGTGCACGTGGAAGCTTGCTTCACGGCGCATTCAGCTTCCAGCGCAGCTGCGAAGTCTTGGGCGGACGCGACGGACAGAAACATGTGCTGACGAGCGACGGCGGCAAAATCGCCCGGCGTCAGCTTTGACAGGCGCGTGAGTCGCTGGATTGCCTCTTGGGCCGGTTCGGCAATGTTCAGGTTCGCGCAGTAACGACGGAACATTTCACAAGCCTGCGCTGGCTGCAGGTAATCAAACTTCACCTTCAAGTCAAAGCGACGCAGCGCCGCCTGGTCAATTCCGTCCATCAAGTTAGTGGAGGCAATGAAAACGCCAGCGAAGGATTCCATCTGCGTCAGCATCTCATTGACCAGGCTCACTTCCCAGCTGTTCCTGGAGCCGCGCCGGTCTTGCAGGAAACTGTCCACTTCATCAATCAGCAGTAGCGCGCCGTCTTGTTCGGCCTGGTTGAATGCATCAGCAATATTTTTCTCGTTTTCGCCGACGTACTTGGACATCAGGTCAGATGCGCGTTTCACAACCAGCGGTGCTGTCAATCGAAGTAAAGATGCAACCCCTGTAGGTTTGGCTTCCCCGAGGAGAAAGGCTGTTCCGCAACGGGTCGCGTTTGCGGAATTACTTCAACATCGATTGCATTAAAGTTGCAACTATAG
>CAIYMN010000367.1 GCA_903927295.1 uncultured beta proteobacterium
ATAACAATTCTCCTTGAAAGCGGGGGAAATTCCCCACCTCCAAGGCTTCACCTCTATGCCCGTGTGCGCAAGCACCACAGCAAACAAAAACGCGATGGTGGCCTGTGAGGACCCACCACCGCGTAGCGGTTTAGTTCAACGACTATTAACAGGAAGTTTGCTGTTTAAAGATCGCTGGTGATCACCGTTATCGAGTGTCGGCAAAGAAGAAGCGGTGTCAATGACCGCACCTGGTCGCAACCCGGCGACCACTTTGAAAATGGGTCATACCGTTACCAGTCATTGGCGGCGAGACCGCGCAAATCTAGATTACGGCTATCAGGCGCTTACTTCGACGACTGCCAGGCGATCTGTGGGTTGACTGTAGAAGGACAACTTCGAAATTGTTTGTCCCTGAAGCAGTCGGTTTGACGCGCCAAACTGGATGGGGTGTGAATAGCGAAGCAAAAGGGAACCAGTGGGCGGCGGAGTAACTGGGTACCGGTCCCAAGCCTTTCCAGCCTAGCCGTTCTTGCGAAATTTTCAGGCCGGTTGTGTGCAGTAATTGGGAGAATATTTGCAACTCACCCGCACTGGCATCGGAGACCACCCAGAATTGCATGCCCGAATCCTTCCAGACGGCCAAATTGAAGCCCTGCCGGGTTGACAGTTTTTTCACGGGCGCGGTCATGCTGTCGGTTGGCCAGACGAATACATTGATGGTGTGCAACCCATGCTGGTATACCAGGGCGGCTACGGGGCGTTTCTCAATGTAGTCCAGACGACCTCCTACCAGAGCAAAGCCCTCGCGTGCGAAATCGTTGACCGGCGGAGAATAATCAAGCTTGCCAGTGAACCAGGGTTTCACGGTATGCTGATCTGACGAAGTTACGTCCGCGAGATGCGCGGCCATCAGCGAGCGCACGTGGCCAGAAACCACTTCTTGCGCCACTTGATCGGGTTCATTATTTACTTGCAATTGACTGACGACAACGCTGGCGAGCACGCCACAGGCAAAGGCGGCGCCCACGCTCAACCATTGGCGCCAGGCGCTCCACTGTGATGCTTGCTCGGCCCTGGTAGTCACTGGCTGGGCCGGGCGCAACGCGACCATGATGCGGTCCCGCAACTCTGAGGGTGCATCGTAGCGGCTGACCTGAGTTTTGAGCAAAGCGCTCAGCGCGGAATCTTCATGTGGATCCATAGTCAATTGTCCTTTTCTGGTGCACTTAGCACCGTACGCAACTGCCGACGGGCTCGCGATAAGCGCGACATCACCGTACCGATCGGTATTCCCACAATTTGCGCGATTTCTTCGTAGGACATGTCTTCGAGTTCTCTCAGAATCAGGGTCTCACGAAACATCGGGGGCAACTGTTGGATCGCAGCATTCACCCTGCCGCTTTCCATCTTTCTGGACAGCAAGGTTGCGGGGTTGTCATCCTCTGGGCTGCGCGTCGGATCCATTAAATCGCCGTCGCGCTCCTCGTCAAACTCAAGCTGTTCCAATCCGTGACTCTGTGCGCGCAGCCAACTAAAACAGGCATTGCGCACGATGCCCATAATCCACGCTCGAGCGTTGCCGCCTCGAAAGCTGTCAAAGTAGCGAAAAGCACGGAGGTAGGCTTCCTGCACAACATCTTGAGCGTTGTGCTCATCGCGCAACAGCCAACGCGCAAGGTTGTAGGCGGAGTTGAGGTGGGGCAGTGTGGCCGCCTCAAATCGCCGTGTTCTGTCCATTGCTTTGTTCCTTGCTCATGTACCTATACCGCAACCGGCGGGAGTTTATTCCCGAAGTCTCGGTTCCAGACGTCACGGAGCGCGCCAACCTCATTGCCTATCTAAAGAAAGTGGCTTCGTCCCCTTCATCAAGCTCACGATTGAAGAAATCTTATCAGTCCGGGAATATTTCCACACACCTATCAGTAATGCACCACGTGGGGCAGTTTTGTCACCCACCGGCGTTTGCCGGCTTCCGTTCATTTATAGGAGAAGAACATGTTCAATCGTCGACGGTTTATGGAACTTTCCGCGTTCGGTGGTGGTGTGGTATTCCTTTCCGGTCTCCCCGGCTGCGCTACGGTGACAGAGGGCACCGGGCTTGCCTCTGCGGGCTATGGTGATTTCTACTTCGTCCAGTTGTCAGATACTCACTGGGGTTTTAGTGGAGCGGCCAATCCGGATGCGCAAAACACCCTGAAAAAGGCTGTGGTGGCGGTGAATGCGTTGGAGATCCAGCCCGACTTCATTGTCTTCACGGGCGATCTCACCCACACCACGGATGACCCGAAAGAGCGACGCAAGCGCCTGTCTGAATTTCGCGAGATCGTAGGCGCACTGAAGGTGAAGACCGTGCACTTCATGCCAGGTGAACACGATGCTTCGCTGGACAATGGTGCGGCCTTCATCGAGTATTTCGGAAAGACCCATTACAGCTTTGATCACAAGGGCGTGCATTTCATTGCGGTGGACAACGTGTCCGACCCGGGCGCCAACATCGGAGAGGAACAACTGGCTTGGCTGAAAGCCGATCTGGATCAGCAAGGCAAGGATGCTCGCATCGTCATCCTGACGCATCGTCCGCTATTTGACCTCGCGCCCAAGTGGGACTGGGCTACCCGAGATGGATCCAAGGCGATTGACTTGTTGATGCCTTACCGCAATGTGACCGTGTTCTATGGCCACATCCATCAGGAAAATCACCATATGACTGGCCACATCGCACATCACTCAGCGAAGTCTCTGATTTTTCCATTACCTGCCCCCGGCTCGCAAGACAAGCGCACGCCCTTGCCATGGGATCCCGCCAATCCAATGAAGGGGCTTGGTTTTCGTGAAGTCGAAGCTCAACTGGCGCAAATGCAGTACAAGGTTACAGAGTTTCCAGTGTCGAGGTCCTGAGCGTGCGCCGCATTATCTCTATAGGCATGGTGGCGCTCGCCGTAAGTCTGGGGGCAGCGGGCTTTGCCGGTGCGATGATGGTGCAAGCGCAAACAATGGATCCGGATCATGAGCGAGTGATAGAGGTTGTGGCACAACGTTTCGTCTATTCCCCGAACGAGATTCTCATTAAGAAGGGTGAGCCTGTACTTCTCGAATTTACTGCCATTGACTTTCGACACGGCTTTAAGGTGCCTGACTTGGACCTGCGCGCGGACTTACCACCAGAGCGGGTAACACGGATACGCATCAAACCTGAAAACGTTGGTGCCTACGACTTCTTGTGTGACAATTTTTGCGGCTCAGGACACGAAGAAATGAGCGGGCGAATTGTCGTCACAGAGTGAAGATCATTCTCGTCGGGTCGAATGCCGATGAAGGGAAAGATCATGCAATTGGACTTCCCAGTACCCGATACTGGAGGCCGTCGGCTTGCGCTGCACACCCGAAATCCGGCGAAGAAACGTTGGCGACGCCGTCCAATGACAGCTTTGTGGAAATCATGGAAGTCGGCTGTCTGCTATAGGCGTGCTACCTCGACCGACGGCAGTTGGTCCAGACCGTGTAAAAACAGTTTTCGTGCGGGCCATGGTCAAGTCTGGCTGGGTAGAAGGGCATGGAATCACGCACCAGGCGCATGAACGCGTCGATGTTTTTGGAATCCGTGGGTTTGTATTTTTGAGAAGACTGTGCTTGCGAGCGCTAATGAGCTTGAATTGGGCCTGAAACAGCCCAGTAAAAAGGCCCCTCAGGCCCTCATCGCCGTCATCAAGGCTTGCGGCCCCAATATCGACAGCATCCGCTTGAAGTTGTACGCCAAGACATGCAGGCTCATCTCGGCACTGACCTTGGGCAGTGTCCTGGTGAGGAAATGTGTGGCACCCATCCAGGCTTTCAGCGTGCCGAAAGGATGCTCGACCGTTTGCCTTCTCGTTC
>CAIYMN010000368.1 GCA_903927295.1 uncultured beta proteobacterium
ATCGATCTCGCGGCGGACTTCACCGCGGTGCATCAGGTAGTTGAGGCAGGCCACACTCTCGCCCGTGGCCAGATTCAGCAGCCCGGTATCGGTCTCGTCGATGCTGCGGCCAAAGAGGGCGGCAAACACATCCACCACACGCCGCGGCTCCTGCAGCGTCTTGCGCAGCCGGTCCAGCGTGCGCTGCTGGGACGCAGCCAGGTAGTCCAGGCGCGCATGCAGTCCACGAAAACACTCGTTGTGCGAAGGCAGTACCAGCACATCGTCTGGCACTTCGCGTTTCAGTTTGGCCAGGGACTGCAGCCATTCCTGCATGGGGTTGGCGTCAGGCTCGGTCGGGTGCACCGAGACATTGGATGAAATGCGGGGCAAGACCTGGTCGCCCGAGATCAGCAACTTCAGACTCTCGCAATACAGGCAGGCATGCTCGGGCGAGTGGCCGGTGCCGACGACGACACGCCAGTTGTTGGCGCCGATCCGGATTTCTTCGCCATCCCTGATGCGTCTATAGCTGTCGGGCAGGGCATGTACCCCTTTGCCAAAGTTACCGAAGCGGGTCTGGTACTTCTCGATCGACTCATCGCTCCAGCCAGAGCGGCGGTAAAACATCACGCCATCGTCCGGTGCAGCGCGTCCCGTGTCAGCGGTCAGCACACGGCAGTTCAGGTATTCGAGCTGCGTCATCCAGAGCTGGCACTTGAATTTGCGCGTCAGCCAGCCAGCCATGCCAATGTGGTCTGGATGCATGTGGGTACCAAAAACGCGTGTCAGGGGGCGCTGTTCGGTCGCGTTGGCAAACAGCTCACGCCAGGCAGCCAGGGTCTCGTCGGTGCGCATGCCGGTGTCCACGATGGCCCAGCCGCCTTCATCTTCCAGAGCCCAGACATTGATGTGCGTGAGTACAAAGGGAAGCGGCATGCGCATCCATATGACGCCCGGCAGCACCGTGATCGTCTTGCCGGCTTCGGGTGCGCTCGCGAAGGGATAGATGAGGGTGGGCTTTTCAAGCCGTTCTCGTGGCTGTGGGGTGGAACTCATCGCTTGCCTCTGGCTGGGGAACAGGTCACTGGGGTCATGTTAATGGATTGCCAGCCATAGTTCCAAGGAACTATGGCGGACCTGCGCAAGGTAGTTCCAATGAGCACACCGATCACTCCTTAAGAGGGATGGCGCGCCGAAGTCCAGCCACCTAGAGTCATCGCATGGACAACAGGAGTCTTTGACATGACAAAAAAAGGGCAGGCACTATCGGTGCTGATGGTCAGCACACTGGCATTCACCGTGTGCTTCATGGTCTGGATGATGTTCGGCGTGATTGGCATTCCGATCAAGAAGACGCTCGGGCTCAATGCCACTGAATTTGGTCTGCTGACCGCGACACCGGTGCTGACGGGCTCGCTGATCCGGGTGCCGCTGGGCATCTGGACCGACAAGTACGGCGGGCGCATCGTGATGGCCTTGCTGATGGCGGCGACGGTGCCGGCGATCTGGCTCATGAGTTACGCCACGCTCTACTGGCATTTTCTGGTCATTGGCCTGTTTGTGGGTTTGGCCGGTGGTTCGTTTTCGGTGGGGACACCGTACGTGGCACGCTGGTTTCCAAAAAGTCAGCAGGGATTTGCCATGGGCATCTACGGTGCCGGCAATTCCGGAGCGGCCGTCAACAAGTTTCTGGCACCCGCACTGGTGGTGGCCTTTGGCTGGACTCTGGTGCCGCAGGTCTACGCGGGGATCATGCTTGGAACGGTCGTTCTGTTCTGGTTCTTCAGTCACAGCGACCCGGCTCATCTGGTGCCCAGCCACACCAGGTTCTCCGACCAGCTCAAGTCCTTGAAAGATCCAAAAGTGCTGAAGTACTGCCAGTACTACAGCATCGTGTTTGGCGGCTACGTCGCGCTGTCTTTGTGGATGGTGCAGTACTACGTTGGTGAATTTGGCCTGGACATTCGTGCCGCTGCCTTGCTGGCCGCCTGCTTCTCGCTGCCGGGCGGTGTGCTGCGCGCCGTGGGCGGCTGGATGTCGGACAAATGGGGAGCGCACAGCGTGACCTGGTGGGTTCTGTGGGTCAGCTGGGTCTGCCTCTTTCTGCTCAGCTACCCGCAGTTTGACTTTACTGTGGCCACCGTGAATGGCCCCAAGACCTTTCACATCGGACTGAACGTCTATCTGTTTACGGCGCTGATGTTCATTCTTGGCATTGCTTTCGCCTTCGGCAAGGCCAGCGTCTTCAAGTACATCAGCGA
>CAIYMN010000369.1 GCA_903927295.1 uncultured beta proteobacterium
AACGGCGCTGCCTCGATGCTCTGGTTGTTACCGGTCTGCATGCTGGCCGCTGCGCTCTATGCGCTGCTGGTGGGTGTGCTGTCGCTGCGCACCAGTGGCGTCTATTTCATCATGGTGACACTGGCCTTTGCCCAGATGGCCTACTACCTGGCGCACGACACGCCGCTGGGCGGCGGTACCGACGGCATCTACATGAGCGCCAAACCGGTGCTGGGCAGCCTGCTCGACCTCGATCAGCCACTCACGCTCTATGTCTTCACGCTGGTGAGCCTGACCACGGTCTTCGTCCTTCTGGCGCTGCTGCTGCGCTCCCGCTTTGGCCGCGCCCTGGCCGGCATCCGCGTCAACGAGCAGCGCATGCGCTCTACCGGCTTTTCAACCTTCGGCTACAAGCTGGCGGCTTTTGTCATCTCGGGTGGTATTGCCGGGCTGGCGGGCTTCCTGTTTGCCGTGAAAGACGGTTATGTGAATCCGGAACTGATCAGCTGGCACGTTTCGGGCAACGTGCTGATCATGATCATTCTGGGCGGCATCGGCCAACTGCGCGGTGCACTCATCGGCGCCTTTGCCTTCGCGCTGCTGCAGGAACTGTTCAAGTCGGACGCAATCTTTGGTGACTTTGCCAAGCACTGGCAACTGGGTCTGGGACTGACCATCATCGCCAGCGTCGCCTTGCTGCCTCGCGGATTGGTCGACCTGCCGCAGCAAATGGCCGAACGTCTGTTCGGACGCTCCAGCGCCGGTCATGCGACGCGCGACGGGGAGCCTGAAGATGAGTGAGCCCGAAGTTCTGCTGCGCGCGCAGGCGATCACACGCCGCTGGGGTGGTCTGCTGGCCCTGGACAAAGTCTCGCTCGATCTATCCCGCCACAGTGTGCACGCCGCGATCGGGCCCAATGGCGCAGGAAAATCGACGCTTATCAATATCCTGTCCGGTGAGCTTGAGCCGTCGGCCGGACAGATAGAACTGCTGGGCCAGAATGTGACACGCTGGTCGCAGCCGCGGCGCGCCCGCGCCGGCCTGGGTCGCAGCTACCAGCGCAACACGATCTATCCCAGCTTCACCGTGCTGGAAAACTGTCGTCTCGCGGCACAAATCCGGCATCCCAGACCCTGGGCGTTCTGGCAGGACGCACAGCGCTGCCCCAAAAGCAGCCAGAAGGCTCACGAAGTGGCTGAGCGCGCGGGGCTGGGCACTGTGCTCGATCGCAGCGCCGGCATGCTCTCGCACGGACAGAAGCGCCAGCTTGAAATTGCCATGTGTCTGGCCACCGACCCCGAGGTGCTGCTGCTTGACGAGCCGCTGGCCGGTATGGGTGCCGAAGAGACCGAACGCATGCTGGCCCTGCTGGCCGAGCTCAAGAGCAGTCATGCCATCCTGTTGGTCGAGCACGACATGGACGCGGTGTTTCGCATCGCCGATTGCATCACAGTGATGGTCAACGGCGTTGTCATCGCTTGCGGCTCGCCCGACTTTGTACGCAACCACGCGGGTGTGCGCCTTGCCTACCTGGGGGAAGCCGGCGATGAGACCTGAACTGATTGTGGATGCACGCGCCGTGCACGCATGGTACGGCTCCAGTCATGTGCTGCACGGCGTCGATCTGCAAATCGGGCGCGGTGAAACGGTAGGTCTGCTCGGGCGCAACGGCATGGGCAAGAGCACGTTGATCCGGACACTGCTGGGCCACGTCAGGCAGCGCGATGGTCACATCGGCCTGTTCGGACAGGAGGCCTCGCACCTGCAACCGCACGAGGTCGCTCGCCTCGGTATCGCTTACGTGCCCGAGGGGCGCGGCGTCTTCCCCAACCTCTCGGTGCGGGAGAACCTGCTGATGGCGGCGCGGCACGGGCGTGATGGTCGTAAGGATTGGTCGTTCGAGCGCGTACTGGACACTTTTCCGAGACTGGCCGAGCGCATCGCCCAGATGGGGGGCCAGCTCTCAGGCGGCGAGCAGCAGATGCTTTCCATTGGTCGCGCGCTGATGACGCACCCGGAGTTGATCGTGCTGGACGAAGCGACCGAAGGACTGGCGCCCCTGATCGTGGCCGAGATCTGGCGCGTCATCGGCGAGATCAGCGCCAGTGGCATTGCCACGCTGATTGTGGACCGTGACTACCGCAAGGTGCTGGCCCGCTCCAATCACGCGCTGGTACTGCAAAAGGGGCGCGTCGTGCTGCACGGAGCCTCCGCCATGCTGGCCACCCACGAAGCTCTTTCTGGCTACCTCGGCGTCTGACAGCCTGCGGGTTTCCCTTGGTCTGGTTTGGCGCGCATCGTGCTTTAACCTGTTAACCTAGCGTTTTGTCCGCAAACTCATCCCGACTGGAGAAACCATGATCCTCAAACAGCTCGTCAAAACCTCACTTCTGGCCGTGGCAGCTACGCTGACCCTGGCTGGCGCCGCCCAGGCACAGCAGTACTTTCGCATCGGCACCGGCGGCACAGCAGGCACCTACTATCCGATTGGCGGCATGATTGCCAACGCGGTTTCGGTTCCTGGCAAGATCATCGCCACGGCACAGGCCTCCAACGGCTCGCTGGCCAATGTCAACGGCATCGCCGGTGGCTCCATGGAGTCAGGCTTCAGCCAGTCGGACGTCGCCACCTGGGCGCAAAAAGGCACGGGCATCTATGAAGGCAAGCCCAATGTGGCAGGCTTGCGCATGATCGCCAATCTGTACCCTGAGAGTCTGCACATTGTGGTCAAGAAGGGCTCCAACATCAAGACTGTCGCCGACCTCAAGGGCAAGCGCGTCGCGCTCGACGAGCCGGGCTCAGGAACGCTGATCAATGCGCGTTTGGTGCTGCTGGCTTATGGCGTGAAGGAATCCGACATCAAGCCTGAATACATCAAACCCAATCAGGCTGGCGACAAGATGAAGGACGGCGCACTCGATGCCTTCTTCTTCACAGGTGGCGCGCCGGCGGGTGCCATTGCCGAACTTGCGTCCAGTGGTTCTGGCATTGAACTGGTGCCTATCGATGGTCCGCAGGCAGATGGCTTGCGCAAGACCAGCGGCTTCTTTGCCGTGGACAACATTCCGGCTGACACTTACAAAGGTGTTGCCGCCGTCAAGACCCTGGCCGTGGGCGCGCAATGGGTGACCAGCGACAAGGCAGATGCCGAGACGGTCTACCAGATCACCAAAGCACTCTACAGCGACGCAGCACAAAAGACACTGGCGGCCGGTCATGCCAAGGGCAAGTACATCAACCTGCAAAATGCCGTGCAGGGTGTTGGCATTCCGTTTCATCCGGGCGCTGAAAAGTTCTATCGTGAAGCCGGCGTTTTGAAATAAACTCGGTCCGATGATTCGACAGACAACGGGCGGACCTTCCGCCCGTTGTCGTTTCTGAAGCCGTTTCGAGAACACCATGAATACTCCTGTCATCAGCCTGCCCGACGAGAAAAAACTCCAGGAACTTGAAGAAAAGTTTGACCCCGAAATGCGCTTTCGGCCCACCGTGCCGCCGGCCACCGTCCTGGTCAAATGGATGCTGATTGCGTTGTCCTGTTTTCATTACTACACGGCCGGTTTTGGCTTGCTGCAGGAGATCACGCACCGTAGCGTTCACATGGCTTTTGTGCTCAGCATGATTTTTCTGGTCTTTGCGGGAAGCAAAAAAGCGGCTGCCACGGCGCCCAAAAATTCCTGGCTGACGCCCGGTGGAGTTCCGATCACCGATTGGCTGCTGGGCCTGTGCTGCGCCCTGAGTGTGCTCTACATCCCTTATGTGTTTGACGACCTGGCTTTTCGTATCGGCAACCCCAGCAACTGGGACGTACTGTTCGGTACGATTCTTTTTTGCACCCTGCTGGAAGCAACGCGGCGCTGCATGGGCTGGCCGCTGCCCCTGATCGCCATCGGCTTCACCGCCTATGCCATGTTGGGACCGATCTTCCCCGGCTTGCTGCAACATGCTGGCGCGAGCTGGAGCCAGATGATCAATCACCAGTACATGACCAGTCAGGGTATTTACGGCATAGCGGTCGGTGTGGTGGCAACCTACGTCTTTCACTTCGTGCTGTTTGGCGTGCTCGCCACCCGGGTCGGACTGGGACAACTGTTTCTGGACCTTGCCGCCAGCATCGCAGGGCGTTACGCCGGTGGTCCGGCGAAGGTCAGTGTCTTTGGCTCAGCAATGTTTGGCATGCTCAGCGGCTCTTCTGTGGCCAACGCAGTGACTGTGGGTTCGCTCACGATTCCGGCCATGATCCGCGTCGGTTACCAGCGGCATTTCGCTGCTGCCGTGGAGGCAGCCTCTTCCACCGGTGGCCAGATCACACCGCCGGTGCTGGGCGCAGCAGCGTTCCTGATGATCGAATTCCTGAACCTGCCCTACCAGACCATCATTGCCGCCTCCGTGGTACCCGCTTTCATGCACTTTTTCGGTGTCTTCATGCAGGTGCACTTTGAAGCCAAGCGCTATGGTTTGCGCGGACTGAGCGAAGACGAAATGCCCAAACTCAAGGCCTCGCTGAAGATGCGCTGGCCGACCCTGATTCCATTGCTGCTGTTGATCAGCATCCTGACCTCCGGGCGAACGCCTTATCTGGCCGCTTTTGTCGGCATCAGTTCCTGCGCCATCGTGGGCCTGTCCACCGCTACGCAGGGCAACACCGTCAAGAACTGGGCTTTGATGCTCGGTTTGCATGGTTTGCTGGTCGCTATTGCCTTTGGCGACTACGGCGAATACAACACACCGATCAAGCTCACGCTGTTTGCTGCTGGCATTCTGGCTGAAATACTGTTTGCAAAATTTGCCAACATCACGGGGCGAATCAAGCACGCAGACCTGGTGGAAGCGCTGGAGACGGGTGCCAAGTACGCCCTGGCGGTCGGTGCAGCTGCAGCCACCGTGGGCATTGTGATTGGCGTTGTGACACTGACCGGCGTCGGCTTCAAGATCAGCTTCATCATCACCAGCGCGGCACAAAGCATGGCCGGCGGCATGGCTTCGGTTATCCCGGCCGCCATGGCGAGCCTGCAATCGATGACCCTGCTGTGCGCCCTGTTCATGACCGCGGTGGTCTGTGTTCTGATGGGTTGCGGCATCCCGACCACGGCCACCTACATCATCATGGTGTCCGTCGCAGCACCAACCCTGGTGCAGTTGGGTGTCGAGCCGCTGGTGGCGCACTTCTTTGTCTTTTACTACGGTGTACTGGCCGATATCACGCCGCCAGTGGCACTTGCCGCTTATGCAGCGGCTGGCATGGCCGGCAGCGACCCGTTCAAGACCGGCAACACGGCCTTCCGCCTGGGCATGGCAAAGGCACTGGTGCCCTTTGTCTTTGTCTTTTCGCCCTCGCTGCTGCTGGTGGCCAAGGGCTTCACCTGGTACGACTTTGTGGTCACCTTCACCGGGTGCGTGCTCGGTATCACGATGCTGGCCGCCGCCCTGTCGAAGTACTTCCTGGTGGAAATGAAACGCTGGGAGCAGTACCTGTGCTTTGTCGCAGCCATCCTGCTGATTGCACCGGGTCTGACACCGACGCTGATTGGCGCGGCACTGGCCATTCCGATGCTGCTAAGACACCTCAGGGCCTTGCGCCTGGCCTGACGCGCTGGCCAGCAACATGCGTCCCATCAGCTCATGCAGTTTGTTGACTGCCTTGAGCGGCCGCACCATGACCTTGAAGTGACAAATCTGTCCGGCTGCGTTCCACTCGATCATGTCCACGCCGTTGATCAGAATACCTTCGCAGGTACTCTGAAATTCCAGCACGACCGAATGGTCTCCATACCACTCGTTGAGATAACGAAAAGTCTCGTTGCCCAGCACGTGCATCGCCGCCTGCAAGTACAGGGCCGTAATGGGCTTGCCGACCTGCGGTGTGTGAACTACCGGCGACTCGAACACGACGTCGTCGGCAAGCAGAAGCCCGAGCGCAACTACATCGTGCCCCCTGGCAATCTGGTGCCACTGTTGAATCGGGCCAGGCATCATGGTGCATCTCCTGTTGCTGCGTCAAAATAGTTGAAAATCCGCAAACCGATGATAAGCCTCGCCGTGCATGACCGCGGTTGTCGATGCGATACTGTCGCGGTCGTACTTCATCGCTACTTCAGTGCAAGGTCCATTCAACATGAACACTACTTTTCGCAGCCTTTTCGGCGCGGCCCTGTCTCTCACACTGATAGGCAACGTTGTTGGCGCTGATGGCGCCAAGCCGGCAAACCAGAACCGCTCGGAGATTGCAGCGGAATTCCGCTGGGACTTCAGTCCCATCTACGCCAACTGGGACAGTTGGGAGGCCGGCATGAAGGACATCGACAGCCGGATCGACGCTTTCGTCAAGCTCAAGGGCACACTCAAGAACGGGCCGGACGCCGTCCTGAAGGCGTACCAGGCATTCGACGATATCGGCAAACTGCAATACAAGGTCTATGGCTATACGGCGCTGCAGCGTGACATTGACACACGAAAGCAGGATGTCTCGGGCAAGTTCCAGCGTGTGATGACGCTGTTCGCCAAACTCGGCACCGCGACCTCGTGGTTTACGCCGGAGTTGCTGACGGTAGCGCAACCGACGATGGAGCAGTGGATTGCCGCGACGCCGGCACTGACACCCTATCGCTTCACGATTCTCGATAACTACCGCCAGCAAAAGCATGTGCTGGACGAACCGGGTGAGCGGCTGCTGTCCTTCGCTGCGCGCTTCAACGCAACGCCAAAAGCCACTTTCCAGGAGCTGTCAACGTCCGACATCAAGTTCCCGCTGGTCACACTATCGGATGGCAAGGAAATCAAACTCTCGCCCGGTACCTACCAGTCGGTGCTGGCAACCAACTACAAGCAAGCCGATCGTGCCAAGGCTTTTGAAGCCTATCTGAAGACCTATGCGGCAACCACCAACACCTATGCCGCCATCTACAACGGCGTGCTGCAGCACGACTGGTTCAGAGCGCAAGCGCGCAACTTTCCAAGCACGCTCGATGCGGCACTCGACGGCAACGCCATTCCTGCCTCGGTAGTAACGAACCTGGTCGATACCGTGCGTCAGGGCACGGCACCGCTGCAACGCTACATCAAGTTGCGCAAGAAGCTGCTGGGTCTGGAGAGTTACCACCTGTACGACGGTGCCATTCCGATTTACAGGACAGACAAGGTCTACACCTATGCCGACTCTCGTGAACAGGTCCTGGCTTCGGTGGCGCCGCTCGGCGCGGACTACGTTGCCCGGTACCAGAAATTCCTGGCCGGCAAACAGGTCGATGTCTATGAAAGCGAGGGCAAACGCAGCGGAGCCTACGTCAGCGGCATTTATGGCGTCGGGCCCTACATGCTGCTCAATCACAACGACACACAGGACGCACTGTTCACGCTGGCGCACGAAGGCGGTCACGCCATGCACACCCTGCTCTCGCAGGAAGCGCAACCCTTTGTGACGGCGTCCTATACGATCTTCGTTGCCGAAGTCGCCTCCACTACCAACGAACGGTTCCTTTTGAACCGTCTGCTGCAGGCAACCAGCGACCCGAAGGAGCGTTTCCTGCTGCTGCAGCACGCGGTCGACTCCATCGTCGGCACCTTCTACACCCAGGTGCTGTTTGCCGACTATGAGTTGCAGGCGCACAAGCTGGTTGAACAGGGCAAGCCGATTACTTCCGATGTCCTGAACAGCATCTACCTGAAACTGCTGAAGGACTACTACGGCGATGCCGTCACGGTCGATGACTTGTACAAGTACACCTGGTCGCGCATCCCGCACTTCTTCAACTCTCCCTACTACGTCTACCAGTACGCAACCTGCTTTGCATCCTCAGCCAAGCTTTTCAAGGACATGACGACCGGCTCCGAGGCATCTCGCGCAGCGGCGACCGAGCGTTACCTCACTCTGCTCAAGAGCGGCGGTAACGACCACCCGATGCAGCAACTGCAAAAGGCCGGTGTTGATCTGTCCAAACGCGAGACGGTGCAGGCAATGGTAGAACAGATGGAAGAACTGGTGGCACAAATGGAAGTCGAGGCGGCCCGGATTCCCTGACCCTCAACAAGGAGACATCATGCCCGTGATCACCAACATCGAAGACCTGCGCGTACTGGCCGAAAAGCGCGTGCCGCGCATGTTCTATGACTACGCTGATTGCGGTTCGTGGACCGAGAGCACTTACCACGCCAACGAGTCGGACTTCCAGAAAATCAAGCTGCGCCAGCGCGTTGCCATCAACATGGAAAACCGCAGCACCGCCAGCACCATGATCGGGCAGCCGGTGGCGATGCCGGTGGCATTGGCTCCGGTCGGCTCGGTTGGCATGCAGCATGCCGACGGCGAGATGCTGGTGGCGCACGCCGCCAAAGCCTTTGGTGTGCCGTTCACGCTCTCGACCATGAGCATATGCTCGATCGAGGATGTGGCCGCACACACGAAGGCACCATTCTGGTTCCAGCTCTACGTGATGCGCGACCGCCAGTTCATCGAGCGGCTGATTGACCGCGCCAAGGCGGCCAACTGCAGCGCACTGGTGCTGACGCTCGACCTGCAGATCCTTGCGCAGCGCCACAAAGACCTGAAGAACGGCCTCTCGGTCCCGCCCAAGCCGACGCTGACCAACTGGATCAACCTGGCGACCAAGCCACGCTGGTGCCTGGGCATGCTCGGCACGCAGCGGCGCCAGTTCGGCAACATCGTCGGCCACGTCGGCGGCGTCGAGGACATGAGTTCACTGTCGCAGTGGACCGCCAGCCAGTTCGACCCTACGCTGAACTGGAACGACGTGGAGTGGATCAAGAAGCGATGGGGTGGCAAACTGATCCTCAAGGGCATTCAGGACGTCGAGGATGCCAGGCTCGCCGTCAGTTCCGGTGCCGATGCGCTCATCGTCTCGAACCACGGCGGACGCCAGCTGGACGGCGCCGAGTCCAGCATCCGCGCACTGCCGGCTATCGTGGACGCCGTCGGCAAGGAGATCGAAGTACATATGGACGGCGGCATCCGCAGCGGCCAGGACGTGCTCAAGGCGCGCGCACTGGGAGCACGTGGCGTCTACATCGGTCGCGCCTACCTCTACGGGTTGGGCGCTCTTGGTGAAGCCGGTGTCACCAAATCACTGGAGATCATCCGCAAGGAACTCGACACCACCATGGCGCTGTGCGGACGCACCGACATCAACACGATTGACAAATCCATTCTGCTGCCGGGTACTTATCCAGCTTGAATCGTCTGTCCACCATGCCGGGTGGATCAGGCCGCCATGGCACTCAGCTCCGCGACTGTCCTCCGTCCTGCGGACTCCCCCTTTATGCCGCTACGCTGAGCGCCCACCGGCCTGATCTTTCACCCAGCGTTGGTGTGCGACCGGCGCAAACTGCCGAGTTGGTTGTCCCGGGCGCGGCGTCGGCACATACCGTGGTGGTATTGTTACGCTGTTGTCAGGAACGCAGCGATTCCCGTCCCTCGCATGGGGCAGCTTTGCCGTAACCCAATTCACTGAAAGTCAAAAGCCCTCGTGCGGCGTATCATCTTCAAGAGCGCCGGTTTCTGTTGTAGCACGAACAAAGTATTCAGTGCGCAGATGTTTTACTAACCAGGGAGTTGGAAATGAAATCAATTAAGTGCGGACTTGGGCTGATTGCGGCATCGGCGCTGTTCAGTGCTACCTCAACCTCAGCTTGGGCGCAGGAATGGAAGGAACTGAAGAACCCACAGGAGATTCGGGCGTTGTTGTCAAACAAGACCTTGAGCGGACTCGGCGCAGACGGGCGGCAAGCTGTTTCGTATTTTCGTGCTGACGGAGTTGGCCTCAAGATAGTTGAAGGCGAACGGATACCAAGAGCATGGAAAGTCAGAGATGACGGCCTGTATTGCGTGACCGAGAAGGACGAATACTGTTTCCGTGTTCAGCAGAATGCGGCGAAGCCTAGCGAAATTCGAGCTACGTTTGAGTCTGGACTGCATGAGCTTGAATTTCACATTGATGACGGCATCCCTAAGTTCTAGGGCAGGAGTCTCTGCCCGTTTTCGGGCAATCAAGCCGGAGAGTTGTGGACCCGCAGTGCAGCGTTTGCCGACGGTCGTCAACGATTGCTTGCTGGCATAGTTGCCCGCATGTCGGCGCGCACGGCGAGGTTTATGAAAACCAGTTTACCCAGATTTGGATATACGTTAATCACCAACTCGCCGGTCACGTGGACCAGTAAGGCGAGGACCTTATGGAGGGTGGGGCGGCGCGCGGAAGACATGCACCCGGTGCGCTTAGGAATTTCAGCGCCAGCCCGACCTCGTCAGGCTCTGCCTCATTCACCCCGCGCGCTGGAGCGCTTCTCTCCGACGTCAATCACAATTGTGACCCTGAAGTTGGCCATTGTTGTTCGAAAAATGCGGCAATTGACTCTTGGGGCATACATAGGTGATTTGAGCTTCTTTCCAGTTACCGTTACGGTCCTTACATGTAGCCTCAAGCCCCTTAACTTCTAGCACGCCCCCCCCTCCGCCGCTTCTTGAGGGTAATGTCTTTGTTCTTGTCAGTCTCGGGTTCACGCATGTGTCCCTCCATGTACCCTTGGGGAGCGGGTAACTTTGGTCTTCCTTTTTTGCCGCTGATTTGTCGTAGCAGGTGTCCTGGCCGATATAGCATGTAAACTTTTGCTGGGCATTTACATTTGTTGACGTGAGCGATAAGTAAAATCCGATTAATAACAGGCAAGTCTTCGTAACGGTGGGCAACTTCATGGTCAGAGGCTCCTAGTCTGGTGGTTTGTGGTAGACATCTCTCGGCTTCAGCGTGGGTGCGTTAGTCGGATACAGCCACGTTAATTGAAATTCTATCGGTCACTTCTCGGCCATTCTTCCAATAGGGGTAATATTTCACCGAGTGTGCAGTAATCACACTTCTCGTCGGTGGTCGAGAGGTCATGATGGAATTCAAGCCATGCGAGAGGCAAGACGATGGCGTGGGCCACGGGTTAGTCACAAGCGTGTGTCCGTGTCATGGCGGCCAACGTCTTGCAGTTTCCTAAAGCGCCAAAGCGGCCCAGCGCCAGCCGTCGCCACGAGTGCGTGGTGTCTGTGCCAGGCAGCGACCCGCGTTGGTGCTCGGACGGGTTCGAACAGCGTCCGGAACCAATCAAGCAACCGGCGTTTCATTGCGACTAGACGGTGTACTAAAACGCAGGGGCAAGATCACACCCATCTGCCTACGTCTATGTCGGGTTTAGAGGAGGCAGTTTCGAAAGTTGACTGACTCTTGTGTGTCTGTATCTGCCTCTCGATTTGAAAGTTGGTGCTGCGATCCACACCGCTGGGCTGAGCGCCTTGCACGCCTGATCTTGCACGCAGAGTCGGTCTTCGACGTGCGAAAACCAGCGCCGCTCGTTGCCGATCGTGCTGCGGTGGGTGGTGGAGCGGCATAAAGGAGGAGTCCGCAGGACGGGGGACAGCCGCGGAATCGCCCACCGCGGCGCCCTCGGCCCACACACGCCGTAACCGCAACCGCTTGGTTGCTCAGGTCGCCAGACCGGTTGTCTTGTCGATCTCGATGGCCTGGTCCAGCGCTTCGAGCAGCGCCTTTCGAACCTTCAGCTTGGTCCTGGCGTGGGCTTTCAGGTTGATCTTCTTCAACTGCTGTGCCATCGCACGGGCTGCGTTCATCAGTTCCTCTGGCGCCACCACCTGATCCAGAAAACCTGCATCCATCGCGCTTTGCGGATTGAACATCTCGGCGTTGAGAACCGAGCGCTGAAAAACCGCCTTGCTCAGACGATCGCGCGCTGTCTCTATGCCGACCCAGTGCATCGTCAACCCGATCTTGACTTCATTCAGACCAATCGTGAAATTTCCCTCGACGCCGATGCGGTAATCGGCCGACAGCAGCAGGAAAGCACCATTGGCCACGGCGTGCCCGGAGCAGGCAACAATGATTGGATAGGGATGCGAGAGCATGCGCCGGGACAGCAGGCTGCCTTGTGTCACCAGCGAGAGCGCGCTTTCGGGCGACGCGGTCATGACCTTGAGGTCGTAGCCACCCGAGAGAATGCCGGGCTGCCCGGTCATGATGACAATCGCCTTGTCCTGCTCAGCGCGATCAAGCGCCTGATTGAAGCCGGCAATGACATCAGGCGAGATGGCGTTGACTTTGCCGTTGCTGAGGGTCAGCGTGGCAACGCCATCGTCGAGCTGGTAGGAAACAGGTTCAGACACAATCAATTCCTTCAAAGATGAAAACTTGACGCACTGTCAAAATTGCAAGTATGGCACTTTTCCCAACCCAAAAATCCCTGCACACCGGCACGCTGCTGGTACTCCTGCAACTCGGTCTCCTGCTGCTCTTGACGCTGCTGGCGCTGCCAGCAATTTTCCGGTTTTCCATCCCGCTGAGTGCCTGGCTGCTCGCGATGATTGCCGTCGCACTGGCGTTCTGGACCCTAAGACACAACAGGGTAGGAAATTTCAGCATCCATCCGAAACCCAAAGGCTCAGGTGTGCTGGTAACTGGTGGGCTGTACCACTGGATTCGTCACCCCATGTACAGCTCGGTGCTGCTCGGTGCCGCGGCGCTGGCTTTGCTGTCGAACCCGCTGGCAGGCTGGGCCAGTTGGGCGGCACTGGCGATTGTGCTGTTGCTGAAGTCCTCACTGGAGGAAGACTGGCTGCAACAGCGCCACCCAGGTTACGCCGCCTACATGCAGCACAGCAAACGCTTCCTTCCGTGGTTGTTCTGAACGCCATGCCTCATCACAAGGTAAAAGTATCTCCGTACACCGTGATCGTGATCGGCTGCTCCAGATTGAAATTGCCGCTGTCATAGATGCTCTGGATGGCGTCGGCTCGACTGACGGATGCTGCCCAGCCAGCGGCGGTAGCCTGGTCCGCCGGATGGAGCAAGGTCTTGCGTCGTTCGCTCAGGAACGCCTGCAGCCATTTCTTCTCGTCAAGGCCCATGGCCGGACTGCCTGCCACGGCAGCGCTGGCACGCTGGGCAATCCTGTTGACGGAATCGGGATCTTCGCCAAAGCCGTGCTGTATTCCGGCTTCATAGAGAGCCAGCCTGGACAAGGGCAGGCGCACGCCCAGCATGGCCGCCAGCTCGCGCGCTGGCTGCCGGTAGATCCGCTCATTGACTCGATCCTGCGCAGCGGCGAATCTGGCGTCGCCCGCTGCCAGTGCCCAGTCCTGCGGCAAGTCCTCCAGCCCGGCGACCGAAGCACTACCGTTCACCAACAGCAGTGCCGGCAGGTACTTGACCAGCACATTGTCGGGCGCCAGAGTCTGGTACTCCCTGATAACTTCAAGCAGGTCGCCGGTGCCGGAAGTAAATCCGGCACGCCCCGCCGTGTAGCCACGGCCATCATTCAGATTGGCGATAAAGCCATACTGAATCAGCGGCGTCGAATTCTCGAAGAGGCTGACAATCCGGTCTTCCGTCGCGATCTGGCACGCCTCCCCCGAGCGCAAGCCACCGACGCAGGCTTGAAGCAGAAGTGCGCAAAACCCCGCCAGCAGCGCGGTGCGACGCAGCACGATCATCGCAGCAGGCAATCAAACCGGTTCGCGGTACTGGTCCTCCAGCAACTTGGCCTGCGCCGCCGCCAGCCGCGCAATCGGCACGCGTGGACCGGAGCAGGAGACGTAGTTGAGCTTGATGTAATGGCAAAAATGGATGGAGCCTGGATGCCCGCCGTGCTCGCCGCAAATGCCTATCTTCAAATCCGGATTGGTCTCGCGACCCTGCTTTACGGCCATCTTCATCAATTGACCAACGCCCTTGATGTCCAGCACTTCAAACGGGTTGTCTTCCAGAATGCCGGTCTCGTTGTAGAAAGGCAGGAACTTGTTTTCGGCGTCTTCGCGGCTGAAGGAAAAAGTGGCCTGACTCAGGTCGTTGGTACCGAACGAGAAGAACTCGGCGATCTCGGCCATGCGGCCCGAGCGCATGCAGGCGCGCACCACTTCCAGCATGGAGCCGAACTTGTACTGCACGTCGATGCCGTGGGTCGCTTTCACTTCCTTGTGAATGCGCAGCACGTAGCTATGGATGCGCTTGAGTTCCTCCACCGTGGCCACCTGCGGCACCATGATCTCGGGGTAGATCTCCAGGCCCTGGCTGGCACACAGCGCAGCAGCTTCCATGATGGCGCGGATCTGCATCGAATAGATCTCGGGGTAGGTGATACCCAGGCGCACGCCGCGATGGCCCAGCATCGGGTTGACTTCGGCCAGCGCCCGCACCTTCTTCAGCACTTTCTCCTTCCGGCCGATCACATCGTCTTCCAGATGCGAATCCTTGAAGGTATCAAGGCCGCGCATCAACTTGTTCAGACCATCAGCGT
>CAIYMN010000370.1 GCA_903927295.1 uncultured beta proteobacterium
TACAACAATGCGGCAACAGACAATGCCGCAGCGACGGTCCGAACGAACACTTTGCGCTTTGTCATCTCACCTCCGGTTTGTTGATCCATTTCTAGTTTACCCCGCGTGCCCATTCATTACAGCCAGTTACAGGCCTTACGGAGATTCCCTCAAACGCGGTCAGCAAAGATGCGGTCAAATGCGTTAATAGAACCTTGTATCCAAAGGCGACATCAAGCATTCGTCGGTCAAACCTGGAAAGGCAGTTTGTGGAAACAGAAACGCACAAAGAGAGCATCAAGGCCGTGGCACCGGAGCAACTGAAACGCTCGGCTTATCAACTGGCGAGCGTCACTGCGATCTCCAGCCTCGCCGCTTGCGGTGGTGGTGGGGGTGGAAATACTTCAGGCAGCATCAGCCCCCTGCCCACGCCCGCGCCCGCGCCCGCGCCTTCTACCGTCGCCGAAGCGGGACGATTCCTGGCCCAGGCGACGCTGGGCTATAGCCGCCCGGAGGTGACGGCACTGCTGGGCATGAAGTATTCTGACTGGATAGACGCGCAGTTTGCCTTGCCACGCACGCAAAGCCATTGGGATTGGCTGATCGCAAACGGTTACGGCAATGCGGCAAACATCAACAGCACAGCGGGACTTGACAACACCATCTGGCGCAAGTTCATCAGTTCCACAGATACCCTGCGTCAGCGCGTCGTTCTGGCCTTGTCGGAGCTGTGCGTAGTCTCGGTCCTCGGAGTTAACGCGCAATGGCGACAATTTTCCGTCGCCAACTATCTGGACATTCTTGAAGCCAACGCCTTTGGCAACTACCGCACGCTGTTGGGTCAAATCTCGCTGAGCCCGGCGATGGGCTACTACCTGACGTTTCGTGGCAGCGTGAAGGCGAACCCGACCACCGGCAGCGAGCCCGACGAAAACTATGCCCGCGAACTGATGCAGTTGTTCACGATCGGGCTACTCAAACTCAACACCGATGGTAGTTTGCAAGTTGACACCAGCGGCAACGCCATCGAGACCTATACGCAAACGGATGTCAGCGGTCTGGCTCGCGTCTTCACAGGATGGAACCTTGATGTGTCCGGGCTCACCAGTCCTTACCCTCCAGACTACCAGCAGCGGCCCCTGATTTCAGCGGTGGCAAATTACGAGACCGCAAGCAAGACGTTTTTGGGCACGACCATTCCCGCTGGAACCAGCGCCAGCGAAAGCCTCAAGATGGCTCTTGACACCATCTTTGCGCATCCCAATGTCCCCACTTTTGTCAGCAAGCAACTCATCCAGCGCCTTGTTACCAGCAATCCATCCCCTGACTACGTCGCCAGGGTGTCCAAGGTATTTGCCGATAACGGGGCCGGTGTACGCGGCGACTTGAAGGCTGCCGTCAAGGCGATTCTTCTTGATATTGAAGCCCGTGACACGACGGCGGCCACAGCTTCAACCTTTGGCAAGTTAAGAGAGCCGGTTGTCAGATTTCTCAATTGGGCTCGCGCCTATGGCGTCAGGTCACCATCAGGCGCCTGGAGTGTGGGTGACCTGTCGGACACTGCGACGCGGCTCGGGCAGAGTCCCATGCGTTCGGGCTCCGTCTTCAACTTTTTCCGGCCAGGCTACGTGCCACCCAGCACTGCACTTTCCGCGCTCGGGCTCACCGGCCCGGAATTTCAGATCACCAA
>CAIYMN010000371.1 GCA_903927295.1 uncultured beta proteobacterium
ACTCACGTTCCATGGCCACCCATGGCAAGGGCACTGGAGTGGTTGGCTACAACGTGCAGGCTGCTGTTGACACAAAGCACCACCTGATCGTTGCCCATGAGGTGACCAACACAGGAAGCGATCGCAGACAGCTTGCCAACATGTCCGTCAAGGCACGCAGTTGCATGGGTACAGAAGATCTCACCGTTATTGCAGACAGAGGCTATTTCAAGGGTGAAGAAATTCTCAAATGCCATCAAGCCGGTATAGAGGTCCTGATACCCAAACCCACCACCTCAAACGCAAAGGCCGAAGGTCGCTTTGATAAGGCAGACTTCATATACATTGCAAAGGACGATGAATACCGTTGCCCTGCTGGGCAAAGAGCGATATTGCGAATGGCCAGAGAAGAGCGAGGGCTGATGATCCGCACTTACTGGAGCAGTGCGTGTCCCCAATGCCCCATGAAAGCCAAATGCACACCCAGTGATTACCGGCGCATCTCACGCTGGGAACATGAACGTGTTTTGGAAGATGTTCAGAACCGCCTGGACCACAACCCTAAAGCGATGTCCATTCGAAGACGAACCGTGGAGCATGTCTTCGGAACACTGAAATACTGGATGGGCTCGACACACTTCCAGACCCGACGATTCGCGCAGGTAAGCACCGAAATGAGTTTGCACATACTCGCATATAACCTGCGAAGGTTCATAAGCATCTTCGGTATTGCTGGAGCGATTGAAGCGATGCAGGCTTGAGGGTAAAGCCCTCCATTTGCTGCCTTTTTCTGCTTGCTTTGGGCCTCAATGGCGAAAAAACTCTACCTCGGTGCTGGCGACCTACTGGATGCAGTGCGCCGGGCCTGTGCGGTTCGCACGATCAGGTTACGCCTGACGAACAAACGCATTTGGCAAAAAATTGTTTTTACACGGCCTCGACCAGTAGCCGGTATTCGCTATTGATGCTCCACAGCGGTCAGTAGTCGAACTGAATTCTCCAATGCGGTCGTTCGGCCACGTGTCGCACCCACCTTGAACGAGGTCCCCATCTTATTGCCCTTGCGACTCTTCATTTAGAGAGTGAGCTCATGCGTTCACAATCCGCTGAATTTCGGAACGCGCCGTTCGATAAATGACGCGATTCCTTCCTTGCAATCCGTGGATCTTGCGCTCAGGATCAGAAGTTGATGCTCCAGATCCAGATGCAGCTTGAGATCATGCAAATATGCGCTGTCGCATAGCTGTTTGACGCGACCAAAGGATGCGGTCGGACCGTTGGCCAGCTCCTGGGCTAAGCCGTCCACGGCGGCAGCGAGCTTCACCGCCGGGTGCACCTGGTCGACGATGCCCAGACGCAAGCACTCCTGCGCCGACAGAGCACGGTTCAGCATGAAAATCTCTTTGGCCTTGGCTGCGCCGACGCGGCGAGTCAAGTAGTAGGACGATCCCATGTCGGGCGACAAGGCGATGCCGCAATAGCCGCCGCGCAGTTTGGCCGTGTCGGAGGCCAGTACAAAATCGGCGCATAGCGCAAACCCTATTCCTGCACCGCCCAAGGGACCATTGACGGCGCTGATGACGGGAACCGGCAAGGTCGCCAAGGTATAGAAAACAGGATGTGCAAATTGAAGAATCTCATCAATCAGCTGGTCCAGTTTTCCCTGGTTCGCTAGAAATTCACTGATGTCGCCGCCCGCGTTAAAAAACTTTCCTTTCCCTGTGATGACCACCACTCGAACGTCGGGCTCCGTCATCCGCTTGATCCCTTCGAGCATGTCGGCGCGGCTTGCTAGACCCAATGAATTCGCATGCTCCGGGCGATTGAAGGTAAGGCGACCAATACCCTGATCTACACCCCAGAGAATCATTTTTTCCATGTCTGTTCCCCTGTTTTCGTCCGGCAGCTGGTAATAGGCGGCATCATGGCGCAGAAGGGGCCCGGGCCAATCCCGGCCATCTCGACAACTTTGAAGCCTGTCAGCGGTCCTGCCAAATTGTTACCTCACTTGGCCGCCAGACCCATGGAGCGCGAAATCAGCTCTTTCATAATCTCGTTGGTACCGCCGTAAATGCGCTGCGGCCTGGCATCAGCATAGGCCCGGGTGATCGGGTATTCCCACATGTAGCCGTAACCGCCAAAGAGTTGAACGCATTCGTCCATTACCTTGCACTGCAGGTCACTGCACCAGTATTTGGCCATGCTCGCTGTGGCCACATCAAGCTTGTTGAGCATCAGTTCTTCAATGCACTTGTCGACGAAGACTCGGGCGATCTGGGCCTCGGTTTGCAATTCGGCCAGGGTGTAGCGCGTGTTCTGATATGTCGAGACAGCCTGGCCGAAGACCTTGCGTTCTTTAACGTAGTCAACGGTCCAGTCAATCGCCGCCTGCGCAGCCGCGACAGCGCTGATGGCGAGTTGCATTCGCTCCCACTGCAACTCCTGCATCAGACAGATGAAACCCTGATTCTCCTGGGGCTGGCCGCCCAGCAGGTTGTCCAATGGAACCCGCACGTTGTTGAAGAACAACTCCGACGTGTCCTGTGCCTTCATCCCGAGCTTCTTCAGGCGCTTGCCCTTCTCGAAGCCCGCCATACCGCGCTCGACCAGCAGCAAACTCGTGCCTTTGGCGCCTGCAGCGGGGTTGGTCTTGGCCACCACTACCACTATGTCGGCGTGCCAGCCATTGGTGATAAAGGTCTTGCTGCCATTGAGCAGGTAAAAATCTCCGGCAGCGTCGCTTTGCCTGACGGCAGTAGCCTTGATGCCCTGCAAATCCGATCCGGCACCGGGCTCGCTCATGGCGATCGCGCCCACCATTTCGGCACTGGCCATCTTTGGAAGGTAGTTGAGTTTTTGCTCTTCGGTGCCGTAGTTCAGGATGTACTTCGCGACGATCTCACTGTGCAGGGTCAACCCGATCAAACCAGCAAACCCGGCGTTAGCGATTTCTTCCATCTGCACGACGGAGTAGAGCTTGTCGGCACCTGCGCCCCCGTATTCCTCGGGAATCGACATGCAAAGAAAGCCGTTTTCACCGGCCTTACGCCAAAGTTCCCGATCCACATAGCCCTGGTCCTCCCACTGTTCATAGAACGGAGCGACTTCCTTTTGCAGAAATCGGGCGAAGCTGTCACGAAATGCTTCGTGGTCAGAGTCAAAGAGTGTGCGTGCGATCATGACTTATCGGCCGATTTCATTCAAAGCCGCCGCCGCATACGATCACCTGACCCGAGATGTAGTTGGACTCCGGGATGCAGAATAGAAAGACGGCGCCGGCAGCCTCGGCAGGTGTACCGCCCCGACCCAGCGGAATGGTGGCCTCGAGCTGCTTCATCAGCCCCGGGTTGACACCGACTTTGATGGCGCGGCCTTCGATATCGATCCGGGCGTTGCCATCCGCGGTGGCTTCGGTCAGGCGCGTATTGATCAGACCAAAGGCTACGGCGTTGACGTTGACCTTCATGCGCCCCCACTCCTTGGACAATGCCTTGGTCAGGCCAAGGATGCCTGCCTTGGCTGAAGAATAGTTGGCCTGCCCGGCGTTGCCGGAAGTGCCTGCGATTGAAGATATGTTCACGACCTTGCGAAACACTTCCTTGCCCGCTTCCTGCTCGGCCTTGGAGATTGCGCGGATCACCGGTTGCGCAGCGCGCAGAATGCGAAACGGCGCGGTCAGGTGGCAGTCCAGAATCGAGTACCACTGCTCATCGGTCATCTTCTGGATTACGTTGTCCCAGGTGTAGCCGGCGTTGTTGACAATGATGTCTATGCCTTTGTAGGTATCCACCGCAGTCTTGATGAATCGCTCTGCGAAATCGGGGGCGGTGACGCTGCCGTGGCAGGCCACGGCTTCTCCACCGGCTGCCTTGATCTCTTCGACCACCTGATAAGCGACGTCCTTGTCGAGATCGTTCACCACCAGGCGCGCGCCCTCATTGGCCAGTTTCAATGCCACCTCGCGACCGATACCGCGGCCCGAACCAGTAACCAAGGCGACTTTGCCCTCTACTTTTTTGCTCATGTATTCTCTCCAGTTGTTTGTCAGTTAATCTTTGCTGTGAGTTGCTTCAAGGCAAGGCGATCAGCGCCTCGCCCACCGCCTTCTTCTCGCCATATTGGTTGCAGGCCTCAATCTCAACCCGAACCCGGCGTTCGCCATCCTGCTCCAGCTTTTCGACGACACGCCCGCTACACGTCACCTCGTTTTGGAGATGCGTGATGCCGATAAAGCGGACATCGAGCTTGCGAATCAGATGCTGGCTGACCCAGCCGGTGAGCACGCGACTCAGCCAAGCCACCGTCAGCATGCCGTGACCAAAGACATCGGGCATGCCGGCTTTGCGTGCAAAATCGATGTCTATGTGTAATGGCACATGGTCACCCGAGGCGCCCGCATAGAGCGCCAGCGTGGTGCGGTTTAAAGGTGGAAGGACTACGCTCGGCAGTTCAGTGCCAACCTCGACCGAATTGAATTGCGGATTGCTCATTTCTTGCCACCTCCCGGATTGCGAACCACGGTGGTGCACTTCATCTTGACGACGACTTTGTTTAGTTGGTTCACGGCTGTGGTTTCAGTCACAAGAAATTCCAGTGCGCCGCCCTTCTTGTCGTAGACGTCGGTCACGCGCGACTCGAATGTCAGGCTGTCACCAGCAAAAGCCATATCGAAGTATTCAAAGCTCTGCTCACCGTGCAGGACGTATTGCAGGGGCACACCCAGACCCGTCAGCCATCCCGTAGGGTCAAGGTCATCAAGCATCTGCTGACAAAAGAAATAACTTGGTGGCACTGGCAGCGCGCGGTAGCCCGCTGCCTTGGCTGCTGCTTCGTCCGTGTAGATCGGGTTCGTTTCACCAATCGCTTTGGCAAAGAAACGTAGCCGCCCCTTTTCGACCTCTGTCGTTATGCGACCTAAAGTCTTTCCTATGTGGGCTTTGTCAAGCATGACGTCTCCTCAGACTTGACCGTACATCGTGACGACGGCGGCTCCGCCCAGCCCCAGGTTGTGCTGCAATGCCACGCGCGCGCCCCGGACCTGACGCTGGTCGGCTGTGCCGCGCAATTGGTGTGTCAGCTCATAACACTGGGCCAGGCCGGTTGCTCCCAGCGGGTGGCCCTTGCTCAGCAGGCCACCCGACGGGTTGGTGACGACCTTGCCACCGTAAGTGTTGTCGCCGCTCTCCACAAAGCGTTCGGCGCCGCCAATCGGGCAAAAGCCCAGGCCTTCGTAAGTCAGCAATTCGTTTTGGGCGAAGCAGTCGTGCAACTCACAAACGTCCACCTCGTCCGGACCGATACCAGATTGTTCGTAGACTGCCTTGGCCGCAGCAGCCGTCATCTGAAAGCCCACCAGATCGATCATGGAACGCGAGTCGAAGGTTGAATGGAAGTCGGTCGTCATGTTCTGTGCCAGTATCTGGACCTTGGGCGAGAGGCCGTGGCGCTGCGCAAAGGCGCGTGACATCAAAAGAGCAGCGGCGCCACCGCAGGTCGGCGGGCAGGCCATGGAACGCGTCATCACACCTGGCCACAGGGCTGGTGCTTGCATCACATCGTCCTCGCTCATCTCGGTGCGGAAGATGGCCAGCGGATTGTGAACCGCGTGCCGGCTTGCCTTGGCACGGATTTTGGCAAAGGTCTGGAGCTTGGTCCCGTACTTCTGCATGTGTTCCTGGCCAGCGCCACCGAAGTAACGCAGAGCCAGTGGCAGTTCGTTGCCACCTGCAATTTCGGCGCAAAGCGTATCGAACTTTTCAAACGTGCTGGGCCGGTCGGTCCAGTGCGTGCCCAGGGCGCCCGGCTGCATCTGCTCGAAGCCCACGGCGAGTGCACAATCGATTGCGCCGCTGGCAATGGCCTGACGCGCCAGAAACAGCGCGGTGGAGCCGGTGGAACAGTTGTTGTTGACGTTGACGACAGGAATGCCGGTCATGCCGACCTCGTAGAGGGCGCGCTGCCCGCAGGTCGAGTCGCCGTAGACATACCCGGCGTAGGCTTGCTGCACCTGTTCAAAGCCGACGCCGGCGTCGGCCAGCGCCAGGCGGATTGCCTCTGCTCCCATCTCGAAATAGGGCAGACTCGCGCCGGGCTTCTTGAATGCAATCATGCCGACTCCGGCGACTAGAACTTGCTCTGTCATGCTGTTTACTCCTATGAATGAATTGGATCAAGAGACATTGCGCTGCTTGTCTTTCCAGAAAGGCTCGCGCAGCTTGTTCTTCAGAATCTTGCCAGCTCCAGACAGCGGCAGGGCCTCCAGAAAGACCACGCTGCGCGGGCATTTGTAGTTGGCGATCAAGGTCTTGCAATGCTCCATGACGCTGTCGGGCGTGGTTTGCGTACCAGGCTTGAGAACCACGGAGGCATGCACCAGTTCGCCCCATTGCTCGTCGGGTATGCCAATCACGGCGCACATGGCTACAGCCGGGTGTTTGAGCACGGCATTCTCGACTTCGATGCTGTAGACGTTTTCACCGCCGGTCACGATCATGTCCTTGATCCGATCAACGATGAAGAAAAAACCGTCCTCGTCCATGCGGCCACCGTCACCGGTGTGCATCCATCCGTCGCGAACTGCCGCCGCCGTCTCGGCCGGCTTGTTCCAGTAGCCCAGCATCACACCTGGGCCGCGCACCGCGACCTCACCGACGGTGCCCAGGGGGACCTCCTTGCCCTCGCTGTCCACGATGCGTACTTCGGCCAGTGTGCAAGCCGTGCCGGCCGAGCGCATCTTGCCCAGCGAACGTTGCTCGGGCAGGTGATATTTAGGCAGCAACAGCGTGGCTACCGGCGCGAGTTCGGTCATTCCATAAGCCTGGCAGAAGGTCGCCGAAGGCAGTGCCTTCATTGCGCGGTCAAGCACAGCTTCGCTGATCGGGGAAGCGCCGTAAATAACGGATTTCAGGCTGTCAAGCTGATAGCCGCCAATTTCCGGATGGTCGGCCAGCATCTGAATCATGGTCGGCACCAGCAGGCTCGCGGAGGCCCGCTCACCCTGAATCGCTTGCATGACGCCGACCGGCGTGAAGCTCGGAATCATCACGTGGGTCCCTCCTGCTGCCAGCAGGGCGTTCATGAAGGCGCCGTCGGCCAGATGGAACATCGGTGCTGCATGCAGACCCACACTCTCAGGGGTGACAACCCCGGCAGCCAGTATCGCCAGGCAATTGCTTGCAAGGTTGATATGCGAAAGCATCACGCCCTTGGGAAAGCCGGTGGTGCCGCCGGTATAGAAGACACCCGCAAGGTCGTTGCCGTTACGGTAGGCGTCCTCGACCGGCGCGCTGTCGGCCATCAAACCTTCGTACGACAGCGTCCCAGCTGGTGGCTCGCCGTCGCCCGCATGAATCAGCACTTTGAGCGTCTTGCAGGTTTCCTTGAGCACCTGCGCCATTGTCATAAAGGTATCGTCAACGATCAGGATCGCGGTTTCGCAATCATCGAGCGAATAGGCAATCTCGGCCGCGGTCCAGCGAATATTGGCTGGATTGACAGCGCCACCGGCCCAGTAAACGGCAAGGTAATACTCAAGGTAGCGATCCGAGTTGAGTGACAACATGCCTACGCGGTCACCGGCCTTCATGCCCAGCCCACGCAAGGCACCAGCCAGTTTGGCTACTCTTGCTGCGAGGTCTGCAAAGCTTCTCTTCCTCCCCTGAAAGATGGTGGCAATGGCGTTTGGCTTCTGTTGCATTGCCCGGTGCAGGCCTTGGGTAAGGTACATGGTGAATCTTCCTTTAAGGATTGCCAATTGATGCACAAGTGGCTTAAGATGGGAATACCAATGTTACCGTCCAGTAAGTAACACGTCCAATAGGTAATTACCCTTACTGCTACAATTTCCGTCAATGAAGACTGTCAAGGCAGACGCCAAACCTCAGCCAGCCAATTTTGACTCAAGCCCCTCTTTGGCAGAGCCGAGCACGTCCCGCTGGGGTAGTGAAATCCAGAGCAGGGATGAACAAGGCGGCCTCAAGCGTTTTGCCATTTTGCGCACTGCGGCGGAACTCTTCAACGAGCGGGGCTTCTACAAGACATCGCTCAACGACTTGGCCAAGCGCCTGAACGTCACCAAACCCAGCTTGTATTACTACATCAAGAACAAGGATGACATCCTGCTTCAGATCTTGAATCAGGCGGTACTTGAATTCACGCCGGCCATGACGCTGGCCGAGGACTCGGGGTTGAATGGTCTCGAAAAACTGAAGATCTTCATTACCCAATACACCGTGGCCATGACTGGCGTCTTCGGCAAATGCATGGTGCTGTCTGGTTTGGGGCCACTGGAGCCTTCGAGCCGGGACGAACTCACGCCGACGTTTCGGTTGCTGGACACTTTTGTCAGGGGTTTGCTGGACGAGGGTGTCAAAGACGGTTCAATTCAGCCCTGCGACACGAAGATCACGACCTTCTCGATATTTGGTGCGATGCACTGGCTGGCCAGGTGGTATCGGCCGGGTGGAGAACTCAGTGCTCAAGAAATTGCGGAGCGCGTGTTTTCTATCTTTGAGTCTGGGCTTAAGCCGTGATCGACCAATCCGTATTTTGTCAGTCCCAATAACCGACACGGAGATCGCCTTCACGGGCTGAGCGAAGAAACCATGGGCCAGCTAGTCATCGTGATTGACGTCGCGTTTACCGAGACGGCAGCGCAGGCACACTATGTTCTGCCTGCTTCGTCGCAGTACGAGAAGTGCGAATTCACGATGTTCAATTTCGATGCGCTGACTAACTTCTTTCATGTGCGCGCACCGGTACTTGATCCGCTACCTGGCACGCTCACGGAGCCCGAAATCTACATTCGACTCGCTCGTGAGCTTGGCATGCTTCCAGCCGAAAAGTTGATGTCCAAATTGCGTGATGCGGCTGCGGATCTGAGGGGCTTGTCACCTGGTTTTCAACATTCTCATGAAAGAAATCACGATGTCTGATGTTCCCGTCATCGTTCTGGCCAATTTAGTTGTGCAAAATGCTGCCGAGTACCGCAAATACGAAAAGGGATTCTTCCCGCTTCTCAAACGCTACGGCGGTGAATTTGTCACTTACGATGATCAGCCGTACACCTTTGAAGGTTCTGCACCACGTCCCGGTCGAGTCATCATCTTCAAATTCCCTTCGGAGAATCAGGCGCGGCAGTGGTACGCCGACCCCGAATACCAGGCCCTTTCGGTTCACCGCAGAGCCGGTGCCCCGCTGGAGTTTCTGACGATGGTGCGCGGCATGGCGCCTCGCTATGACAACTTCTAATGCCGAAATGCCAACCAGTAAAGGCACGAATGCCGGCATGACCTATGGGAACCCTGCCGAAATTTCTAACTACCTGATAACCCATCCGGTGATTCGCAAGATCACGTTTACCGGCTCGATGCCCGTGGGCAAGCAGTTGGCGGCGCTGGCGGGAAAGCACATGAAGCGGGTGATCTTGGAAGTGGGCGGCCATGCCCCGGTCATCGTGGCGCAGGACCCTTTGGGCCGATGGCTGCCATTCGCAGCTTCAATACCCTGGTAGTTGTGATCCATGAAGCCAACCGGCTTCCCTACGCCTTGGCAGGTTACGTCTTCACGCGATCGCTAAAGAACGACGACCTTCACATCCGTCGCGTGGAACTCGGCACGCTGTGGATCACCATGCCCGCCATACCGTCGGCCGAAATGCCATTTGGCGGCATCAAGGATTCCGGCTATGGTTCCGAAGGCGGGGCGGAGGTGATGGAGGCTTACCTCAATACACGTGCCGTAGCGATCATGAACGGGTAGGTTCCCTGACTGAGTCAATTCCCAAAAAAATGTGCGTCCAGAGAATCTGCTTATCTATGTTCAACTCCTTACTTCGACTTCGGATTTGCAGTAGCTCTCGACCAGCAGATACTTCTGCACTTTTCTCGCTGCCGTACAGGGACGCGGTTCTGCTTTCAGCAAGATTTTGTGGGAGTCTTGAAGCCCGCAGAACACCACCGCCAACGCAAGGTCGCGGGCTTCGGCGCCGCCCCTACTTGACTGATGAATTAAATGTGGTACATTGACGTACCAATGTGGTACATTGGCGTACCAACAAATACGATTTCGTTCAATTGATGTCAGTAACGAGATTAAGGACAAGGACGCATGTCGCACACATCCAACGCTCCACTCACGGTCATAGCCCGCGACCGCCTGCTCTTGGGAATGGCCGACGCCATCGTCGAACATGGCTACGACCAACTCACCGTTGTCGATGTCGTTCGGCTCGCCCGCGTGTCGAAGCGGACGTTCTACGAGCATTTCGCGGGCAAGGAGGATTGTCTGGTTGCGCTCTACGAATCCAACAGCGCGCAGTTGATCAGGACCTTCAAGAAAGCCATTGAGAAAGCTTCACCGGAGTTGCCCAGGGTTACCGCGGGCATTGAGGCATACCTCACGGCGCTACAGTCATCCCCGGCGCTTGTGCAAACCACCATCGTCGAGGTCCTGCAGGCTGGCCCCCGGGGCCTCGCCGTTCGTCGCTTGGTGAGCCTGCAATTTGCAGAGATCCTGCTCCGTGAAATGCAGGCAGTAGGCTCGCTCGGCCCCGAGGCTCCAGCTATCGCGATGGCGCTGGTTGGGGGAATCCATGAACTGCTCCTACAGGCCATTGAGGAGGACCGGGCCGACCAGCTTTCCGAGCTGAGTGAACCGATAAATGAGTTGCTGCGGCCCTTTGTCGCGCCAGCTGCAATGCGAGTTCGCGATGCCCGCGGCGAAAAGCGCCAACTATCGCGAGCTAATGGCGGGCGAGGGAGAGTGTGATGCAGCAAGTCCGTCAAGCGGCCAACGCCTGGAAAGTTCTGCTCCTGCTGTTCCTTGCGAATGCGCTCAATTTTTTCGAACGTTCTCTGCTCGCTTTTCTGGTTGAGCCGAGCTGGACTGCCTGGCATCTGAGCGACTTGAAGATCGGGCTCGTCGGCGCATCCTTCACAGTGAGGTCTTCATGCCTTTGCCGCCGCCGCGAATTTTGATCGAGGCGGAAGACTTCGAAAACCACGGCGAGGATAGTGAACTCGTCAAACAGGGGAAATAGAATGAACGACACCGATGCAGAGCAACTTCTACATCACGGCATCTTCATGCCGCAATTGCTGGTGCATGCGCTCAGCCGCGATCACGATCGGCCCGCTATTTACCTCGACGACGGTCGCGTTCTTAGTGCAGGCGATCTGCGCGATCTGACCAGCACATATTTTCAAGCATTGACCCAACTCGGTGTCGGGCCGGCCACTAGAGTGGCGATATTGTCTCGCAATCGCCCGGAAATCCTTTACGCGACGAGCGCCCTGGCGCTCACCAACAGTTGCTCGACTCCGTTGCATCCGATGGGATCACTCGACGATTTTGCCTATGCCGTCGAAGACGCCGGCATCGAGGTACTCATCTTCGATCCTATGTATTTCCAGGAGCACGCAAAGCGGCTTCAGAACCGCATGTCGGGATTGAAGCTCCTGCTTGCGTTTGGACCGACCGAGGTCGGCGTCGATCTAGCTGCCATAGCTGCGACGCTGACGCCGGGAGCGCTAAGCGCGCCGCATGTGCAGGCTGAAGATGTTTGCGGGCTGATGTACTCGGGTGGTACGACCGGACGACCCAAGGGCATTAGGATGACACAGCGATGCGCCCTGGCGACCTGCCAAATTATGCTTACCGAATGGGAATGGCCGGAGGAGATCCGTCACCTGGTTTGCTCGCCTCTCAGCCATGCCGGCGCAGCGGTTCTGTTGCCTGTGCTGATGCGCAACGGTGCGCTGGTCGTATTGCCCGGCTTTGAGCCGGTGGCAGTCATGAGTGCGATCGAGAAGTTCCGAATCACCAGCACACTGGTGGTGCCAACCATGATCTACTCTCTGCTCGACCATCCGCGTTTTGGCGAATTCGACCTGACCACCTTGGAGACCGTCTTCTACGGTTCCTCCGCGATTTCGCCTACGCGCCTAAACGATGCGATCGCTCGGCTTGGGCCAATCTTTTTCCAGTTCTATGCTCAGACTGAAGCGCCGATGACGGTCACGGTCCTGCGCCGCGGGGAGCATACGCCCAACGATCTGGAGCGTCTGGCTTCTTGCGGCCGGCCTGTGCCCTGGGTGCAAGTGGCGCTGCTCGATCATGCCGGACAGCCCGTGGCTGATGGCGACCCGGGTGAAATCTGCGTACGCGGGCCATTGGTCGCGGGTGGGTATTTGAACAAACCTGAGCAGACGGCCGAAGCCTTTGCAGGAGGATGGTTGCATACAGGGGATGTCGCGATCCGTGGAAAACAGGGTTATCTGCGCATAGTCGATCGCAAGAAGGACATGATCATAACCGGCGGCTTCAACGTCTACCCGCGCGAGGTCGAGGATGTTATCGCCACTCATCCAGCAGTCGCCATGGTCGGTGTGGTCGGCGTCGCCGATGAGAAATGGGGCGAGGCGGTAAAAGCGGTAGTCGTATTGCGCGAGGGGAGGACGGTCGATGCCGCTACTCTGATCGCCCTCGTGCGAGAAAAGAAAGGGGCGATTCAGGCGCCGAAATCAATCGATTTTGTCGCAGCCCTACCAATGAGCCAGCTCGGAAAGCTCGACAAGAAAGGATTGCGCGAGCGATACGCGGACAAGAAGTAACCAGCGCATCAAGAATCTAAATAATTTTCTGAAATGAAACATGGAGTCCCCAATGAAAGATGATCAAGCGGCCCCTTTACCGGCTGTCCCATTCCTGCGTTTTGACGACGCCGGAAAAGCGTCGTTGTCCGGATCGCGCTGCAGAAAATGCAACGCTATCATCCCAGGACAAAAGAACGCCTGCGCTTGCTGCGGAGAGCGCGATATGGAAACGATCCAGTTAGCCGAGCGTGGCAAACTGTACACCTATACCATCGTTCACCGCAGCTTCCCGGGTGTGAAAACACCCTTCGTCGCAGTCGTCGTCGATCTCGATGGCGGTGGCACACTTCCTGGAACGCTTGTCGATGTCACCGCCGACATTTCCGCCATCAGCTACGACATGCCAGTCGAGGTTGTCTACCGCGACAGCGGCCAACGTGATGCCACCGGCCGGCCGTTTATTTCGTATTACTTTATTCCCGCAAAAGGAGAATTATGATGGCAGACGTCTATATTGTTGGGATCGATATGATCCCCTTCGGTCGTTATCCGCAGTTCACTGTTCCCGAATTGGGTGCGCAGGCAGCGCTGCTTGCGCTCGACGATGCGGGCCTGACCATCAGGGACATGCAGGCACTATATTGTGGCAATGTCTATCAGGCGCATTCGACGGTTGGCCAGCGCATACTGCGCGAGATAGGCCAAACCGGGATCCCGGTCGTTAACGTCTCGAACGCGTGCGCTTCAGGCGCAACTGCCTTTCGTGAAGGTGTCGTTGCTATCAAGGCGGGTCTTTATGATCTGGTGCTCGCAGTGGGCGTCGAGCAAATGGGCAAAGGATTATTGGGGGGATATGGCCGCGCCGACGGTTTCGTCGAGGAAGGCGTCACCGGATCTGGAACCACTCCGGCGATGTTCGCCCAGATCGGGCTCGCGTACGCCCGCGAGTACGGTACCACTTTTGAGCAGTTCGCGAAGGTCGCTGTCAAAAATCATCACCACTCTACTATGAACCCGAAAGCCATGAGCCGGCGCGACACTTCGCTCGAGGAGGTGATGGGGGCGGAGATGATCGCCTATCCTCTCACCAAGTTGATGTGCT
>CAIYMN010000372.1 GCA_903927295.1 uncultured beta proteobacterium
GCCGCGAGCCGGACGCGCTGGCGCGCTGGTGCCAGACGCAAGCCGACGGACTGGTGCTCGGGCGCTGCCTGCTTGCCTGGCATCCAGTCGCTCACACCCTGCGGCCGACGCTGCGCCCGCTCGATGTGCTGACCGATGATGCGGCGCGCCAGGAGGCAGGGTTGCGCCAGCTTGGGCACGCCTTGGCGCAGGATGCCGATTTCGCGCAGCACCCCACCTGGCTGGATCAGCCTGCCGAGACCGGCGCCTGGACACGACTGCGTCATCGGCACCAGCAGACTGCGCACAGTGCCTGGACGCGGATGAGCGCACGCTGGCTGGAACTGGTGGAACTGGCTGCAGCGAATCCGGAAGTGGCAGCGCAGGGCAAACGGCCACTCCTTGTCAGCGGTGCCTTGCATCTGGGCACGGGTCAGGCGCTTGCCTGGTGCGAGATGGCGCGCGGCCTTCTACTGCACTGGGTGCAGCTTGATGCCGCTGGCGCGGTGCAGGACTACCGCGTGCTCGCGCCCACCGAATGGAACTTTCATCCGGACGGTGCATTGGCGCGGGCCGTCGCCGCCTTGCCGGCCGATGCGGTCAGCACAGCGCGCACGCTGGCGGCGGCCTACGACCCCTGCGTGCTTTGCACGGTATAGTCTGCACGTCATCGCGAGCGAAGCGTGGCGATCCATGCATGGACTGCCGCGCTGCGCTCGCAGTGACGAGACCCAGTATCGAAATTTGTCGATGGACCAATCGGCATTTCTGAAGCCGGAGGCAAGATGACGCTCAATGTGCTGTGGTTGCAGGCCGGTGGCTGCGGCGGCTGCAGCATGTCGCTGCTGTGCGCCGACACGGTCAATTTTCCGGAGTTGCTGCGTGGCAATGGCATTCAGATGCTCTGGCATCCGGCACTGTCTCTCGCAGGCGAGCAGGACATGCTCGATCTGTTGCAGGATTGTCTGGCTGGCCGGGTTCGGCTCGACGCGCTGTGCATCGAAGGCGCCATACTGCGCGGCCCGCACGGCAGTGGCCGCTTTCACGAGCTCTCCGGCACCGGTGTGCCGATGATGGACTGGGTGCACCAGCTCTCTGCCGTGGCGACCCACGTCGTCGCCGTGGGCAGTTGTGCCGCCTGGGGGGGCATCACAGCCTCTGGCAGCAACCCGGCGGATGCCTGTGGACTGCAGTTTGAGGATGGGCGCCGTGGCGGTTTGCTCGGTGCGGAGTTTCGTGCCCGTGGCGGTCTGCCGGTGATCAACATTGCGGGTTGTCCAACCCATCCGGGCTGGGTCACCGACACCTTGATGGCGCTCGCGGCGGGCGTGCTGGGCGAGGGCGATCTGGACCCCTTGGGCCGACCCCGCTTTTACGCCGACGAACTGGTGCACCACGGCTGCACGCGCAACGAGTACTACGAATACAAGGCCAGCGCCGCCAAGCCCTCTGACCTGGGCTGCACCATGGAAAACATGGGCTGCAAGGGCACACAGGCGCACGCCGACTGCAATACGCGGCTGTGGAACGGCTACGGCTCCTGCACGCGAGCCGGTTATGCCTGCATCAGTTGTACCGAGCCCGGCTTCCAGAGCCCCGGCCACGCCTTTCATCTGACGCCCAAGCTGGCCGGCATTCCGATCGGGCTGCCCATCGACATGCCCAAGGCCTGGTTTGTGGCCCTGACTTCGCTGTCCAAGAGTGCCACGCCCAAGCGCGTCAAGAAGAACTCGCACAGTGACCATGTGGCGGTGCCCCCGGTGTCGCGCAAGACGGGGCAGCGCTAGGCGCGGGCCCAACATGACCAGACTCATACTGGGACCCTTCAACCGTGTCGAGGGTGACCTCGAAGTCCAGCTCGAAGTGCAGGATGGACGCGTGACCGAGGCGCGTGTCAAGGCGCCCATGTTCCGGGGTTTTGAGAACATGCTGCTGGGGCGCGATCCGGTGGACGCGTTGACCATCGCACCGCGCATCTGCGGCATCTGTTCGGTGTCGCAGTCGGTCGCCGCGGCCAAAGCGCTGGCGGACGCATCGGGTGTCGAGGTGCCAGCCAACGGGCTGCACGCTACCAACCTGATGCTGGCCTGTGAAAACCTGGCCGATCACCTGACGCATTTCTATGTCTTTTTCATGCCCGACTTCACGCGCGAGGTGTATGCAGGTCGGCGCTGGTTTGGGCAGGCGCAGCGGCGCTTTGCGGCGGTCGTGGGCAGTGCTGCCGGCGCCAGCTTGAACAGCGCCGCTGCTCTGGCGGCACGTGCCCGCTGGATGGAACTGCTTGGCGCGCTGGGTGGCAAGTGGCCGCATACCGGCGCCATTCTGCCGGGCGGTACTTCGCGTGCCATCGAGTCGACCGAGCGCGTGCGCCTGCTCTCGCGCCTGCGCGAGATGCGTGCCTTTCTGGAGCAAACCCTGTTTGGCACGACGCTGGAAGAGGTGACGGCACTGGATAGTCTGGCGGCCCTGCAATCCTGGCACGCGCGCGCCGCAGGCAGCGATATGGCGCTGTTCATGGATATTGCTGCCGACACCGGGTTGGCCTCGATGGGGCCAGGGCCGGGGCGCTACCTCAGCTACGGTGCCTACGCGCAGCCGGGTGAGGGCCATGCGCTGGCACAGGGGGTGTGGGACGCGTCCCTGCAGCAGTGTTTGACACTCGATGCTTCGCAGATCAGCGAAGACCTGCGCTATGCCTGGATGGCCGAGGCCGCGGACCGAAAGGTGCAACATCCCATGCAGGGACAGACCGAACCTGAAATCGACAAACCCGGCGCCTACACCTGGAACAAGGCACCGCGACTGGCCGGTCAGGTGATGGAGACCGGCGCCATTGCGCGCCAGTTGGTGGACGGCCAGACACTGATCCGTGCGCTGGTGTTGGCGCATGGCGGCACGGTGTACACGCGCGTGCTGGCGCGGCTGCTGGAAATGGCGCGCATTCTGCCGCTGATGGAGCAATGGTTGCTGGCACTGCAACTGCGCGAGCCCTATCACCAGGTTCAGGCCATGCCGGCACAGGCGCAGGGCACCGGCCTGTCGGAAGCGGCCCGTGGCGCGCTCGGGCACTGGCTCAAGATCCAAAACGGGCGCATCTCGCATTACCAGATCGTCGCGCCCACCAGCTGGAACTTCTCGCCGTGCGACGCATCAGGCACGCCCGGCGCACTGGAAGCTGCGCTGGTCGGCGCCGTGATCGACAGCGGCGAAGGCCGTGGCCAGAGCGTCGCCGTACAACACATCGTGCGCTCCTTTGATCCTTGCATGGTCTGCACCGTGCACTGATAATTTGCTTCGCATCATGGCCACCACGCCCCCGTCACCACTACCGCATCTGCCCTTGGGCGAGCTCGAAGGCGTCGACGAGGCCACCTGGCTCGATGTGATCCAGAAAATGGACGAGGTCTACTCCAAGCTGGTCAGCGACGAGGTGGAGCTGGAAGAAAAGAACGCGCAACTGGAGCAGTCGCAGCAGTTCATTTTCAGCCTGCTCTCGGCCATGAGCGATGTACTGATTGCCTGTAATCAGGACGGTGTGATCGAGGAGACCAATGCCGCGCTGTGCGAACTGGTGGGCCAGAGCGAGGAGGCGCTGCGCGGCAGTTCGGTGCTGAACCTGCTCGCCGACGAGCAGAGCGTGCAGCGTTGGCAACTTGCCATGTACCACTCGGCTTCGCGCGAGGGTACCGTGGTGGAAATCAATCTGCGCGGCGCCGATGGTCAAGTGGTCGCGGTGGATCTCAATTGCACACCCCGCCACAACAGTGCCGGGCGCCAGGTGGGGCGTGTCCTGGTCGGGCGCCCGTTGGGCGAACTCAAGCGTGCCTACCACCAGTTGCGTGAAGCGCATGACGCCCTCAAACTGGCGCAACAACAGTTGCTGCACTCCGAAAAAATGGCTTCGCTGGGTCGCCTGGTGGCGGGTGTCGCGCATGAACTCAACAACCCGATCAGCTTTGTGCTGGGCAATGTGCATGTGCTGCAGCGCTACGGTACGCGGCTGAGCCGCTATCTGGAAGCACTGCACGAACTTGAACTGCCGCCCGAAATGCAGGCGTTACGTGCCGAACTGCGCATCGACCATCTGCTCAAGGACTTGCCGTCTTTGATGGAGGGGACGCTTGAGGGCGCGCAACGTACGACGGATATCGTCAACGGCCTCAAGCGCTTTTCAACCGCCGTGCACGAGGAACTGACGCAGGTCGAAATCAACGCCGTGGTGGAGCGCGCCATTCTCTGGGTCAAGAAAGGAACCGCGCCGCGCTTTGACATTCGCTGGACCCGGGGTGAGGATGGTTTCGTCACCGGTAATGCGGGTCAACTGCTGCAGGTGATGATGAACCTGATCCAGAACGCCTACGACGCCGCCAATACCGAGCGTGACGAAGCGCCGCAGCTCGACATCAGCGTGCAGCATGTCCAGAGCAGTGTGCAGTTGCGCTTTGCCGACAATGGCCCGGGCATTCCTCAGGAACACCTGTCGCGCCTGTTCGATCCCTTCTTCACTACCAAGAGCGTGGGCAAGGGCACGGGTCTGGGCCTGTCCATCAGTTACGGCATCGTCGAGCAGCATGGCGGCACGCTCTCGGTCGAGAATTTGCCGCAGGGCGGGGCCTGCTTCATGCTCAGTCTGCCTCTGTCGGGGCGCTGACCACCGGCCCCGCGTCCTGCATGAAAATGCCGTTCACCAGAAAATACGCCTAACTGATTGATTTAGTTCAGTTTTATTCTTTGGGTCCCGGAATGCTGTACAAATCCGATGTACTTTGACTGCCGTCCGGCGCACCCGAAATCAAGCGGTTGTCATCGCTGCCTTCTCCAAGTTGTTGATTAGAAACAGATTTATTGACTTGCCAAGTTCTGGCACGCGCTATGCGTAGGTAAAGACATCTGAATCGCAAATCCAACCGGAGAAAATCATGACAAACGCCAACATCACCCGCACAGAAGCAGTTGCAAACGAAAACACAGCAAAGAACGTCGCCTTGTTCCTCGCAGCTCCTTTCATCGGTCTGGCCTACGCAGTGTTGCTGCCCTTCGTTGGTATCGCCATGCTGCTGGTCACTGGTACCAAGGCGCTGGTCGCCGCTGGTGCACTGGGCTATGCACGGCGCCTCGTGAAAGATGTGGCTCTGCTGATCGCAGCGCCCTTCATCGGTCTGGTCTATGCGGTGACTTTCCCCTTCGTCGGGATCGCCATGCTGCTCTGGACCGCTGTTGAAGCGCTCACCGCCAACCTGGCCAAGGTTCAAGCCCCGGCTTTCCTGAGAATCACCCCGGCCTACGCTGCCTGATCACTCAAACCCCAAGCAAA
>CAIYMN010000373.1 GCA_903927295.1 uncultured beta proteobacterium
CTCGTTTGCATTACTCATCTGAGAGCTCCGATGAACACCTTCAGAAATCATGCGTCCTCCCTGATCTGACGGCCTGTCAGCTTGAGAAAAAGGTCTTCGAGATTGGCCGGCCGGTGCAAGGTGCGCAGTTGTGGTTGGGCACTGAGCGCCTGCAGCAAGGGCTTGGCGTCCTGCGTGTAGAAGAAGACCGTTTCGCCACTGACTTCAACACGCGCGGCCAGTGCCTGCAACGGTCCGGCCACCAGTTCCAGCGCACCGGCACCATAGACCTCAACCACATCGGGCTCCAGATGCTGGCTGATCAGGTCGCGCGGTGCGCCTTCGGCGATCTTCTTGCCGTGGTCCAGTACCAGCAACCGGGTGCACAGGCGCTCGGCCTCATCCATGAAATGCGTCGTCAGCAGGATCGACTTACCCTCCTGCAGCAGCAGTTGCAGACGTTCCCACATCAGGTGCCGCGCTTGCGGGTCCAGACCCGTGGTGGGCTCGTCCAGCAGCAGCAGGCGCGGGTTGTTCACCAGCGCTCGGGCCAGGCTCAGGCGCCGCTTCATGCCGCCCGAGAGTTCGCCCGGTTTGGCCGTGGCTTTGCTGGTGAGCGAAGCAAACGCCAGCAGCGCTGGAATGCGCTCGCGGATCTGACCGGACTTCATGCCGAAGTAGCGGCCATAGACCAGCAGGTTCTCGGCGCAACTGAAATCGGGGTCCAGCGTGTCGAGCTGGCTGACAACACCGAGTTGCGCCTTGATGGCCAGCGAATCGCGCGGCATAGCCAAGCCAAAAGCGCTAATGCTGCCACCGTCGGGCACACTCTGCCCCAGGCACATGCGAATCGTGGTGGTTTTGCCGGCGCCATTGGGACCGATCACGCCCAGGCATTCGCCGGCGGCGATATGGAACGAGAGGTCATCGACGACCGTGTTGTCGCCATAGCGCTTGCTGAGGTGACTCACCGCAAAAAGAGGCTCGGGTGTGGCTGAGCTGGAAGGCATGGATAGATTGTGCCGCACAGCTGAGCTACATTTGATGGTTGGAAACCCGACTAACATCATCGCAAACATGAGACGCCTGTCCCTCTTCTTCGCAGCAGCCTTGCTTGTCGGGTGTGGCGGCGGTGATGGCCCCGGTTCCACTGCGTACCAGCAGACCGTTGACGCAGCCATCGCCATGGAGGCTGAGGCCAGAATGCTCGCTGTCGACCACCCGTGCGATCAGGTATTGCAGTGCGGCGTCGTCGTGTTCACCGACCCAAAGAATCCGTGCGCCATGCGGGTCTATCAACCCTACTCGCTCGTTTCAACGACAGCGGCCGCGGCAAAGACAGCCTCCGATCAGCAGTTGGCATTGGCCGCTCGTGCGCGGGAGCTTTCGCCGCAACCCCCGGTTGCCTGTCCAGCCTATTTCGGTCTGCCGCCGGGCCTGGCCTGCGTTGCTTCCAGGTGCCTGGCGTTGTCGGCGCCCCCCCAGTGAGGGAAGGTCGGTCGACGGCAGCTTGCTCCTGTTTACCCTACTGAAACGCCACCTCGGCGAAACTGCGCAGCTTGCGACTGTGCAGCTGATCAATGCCTTCAGCCCGCAACAGTTCTATGGCACGCATGCCAATGCGCAGGTGCTGGTCGACCCGTTCACGGTAGAAGTGGTTGGCCATGCCCGGCAACTTGATCTCGCCGTGCAGCGGCTTGTCGCTCACGCACAGCAAGGTGCCGTAGGGCACCCTGAACCGGAAGCCATTGGCGGCGATGGTGGCGCTTTCCATGTCCAGCGCCACAGCGCGGCTCTGGCTGAAGCGCTGCTGCGGGCCGTTGTCGGGCAGCAGTTCCCAGTTGCGGTTGTCGGTGGAAGCGACAGTGCCGGTGCGCATGATGCGCTTGAGCTCGGAGCCCTTGAGTTCCGTCACATCCGACACCGCCTGCTCCAACGCCAGCTGAATCTCCGCCAGTGCGGGAATCGGCACCCACAGCGGCAACTCTTCGTCCAGCACATGGTCTTCGCGGACATAGCCGTGGGCCAGCACATAGTCGCCCAGTTGCTGGGTGTTGCGCAGGCCGGCGCAGTGGCCCAG
>CAIYMN010000374.1 GCA_903927295.1 uncultured beta proteobacterium
AAACCCAGGCTTACGGGTTTGCGAAAGTGCGTGACGAGCAGATCGAGCTTGGCGCCAAGGTGCGCGCCCTGTTCGAGAGTCGCGGCATCCCTAGCGTGGCAGCCGAGGGGTTCAAGGCGCCGGGCGTGGTAGTGAGCTACACCGAAGACCCCGAGATCCAGTCGAGCCGCAAGTTCCTCGCAGTGGGTTTGCAGACCGCTGCCGGTGTGCCGCTGCAGTGCGATGAACCGGCCGACTTCATGACGTTCCGCGTTGGCCTGTTCGGTCTGGAAAAGTGGCACAACGTCGACCGTACGGTGGCGCAGCTCGCGGCGGCCCTGGACAAGGTCTTGTAGACGGTCCTTGGATATCGTCCCTGCGGGCTCGCAATGACGATCAGCAATCTTGTAGTTTGCGCAGCAGGTTGACCCGCATGGGACGCTCGAAGTAAGCGCCGTCCGGGCTCATGTGCTGCTCGAAGCGCGAGCGCACAGCCGCCAGCGTATTGGCGTCAAGCCTGTGGTCGAGATAGGTCACGCCAATCAAGCGTTGCTCGAAGTCGGCGAAGTCGCGGTACCGCACCGGCAGGTCGAAGAAGACTTCGGCCGCCTGTTGCCAGGCGCCGCTGGCAACAGCTCGCTGGACTGAGTGCAGGGCAGCAGCGCGCACCTGTTCCTCGTCGTGAAACAGGCGCATGATTTCGTTGTGTGTGCCGGCAAAGACCGGCTCCAGCACATAGAGCAGACCGCCGGGTCGCAGCACGCGCCAGACTTCGCCAAGAGCCTGCTCCATCAGATCCAGTGGAATGTGGTGCAAGGATTTCAGCATCAGCGCGAGATCAAACTTGCCTGCTGGAAACGGAATTGCCTGTGCCCCGGCTTGCAGGAAGTGCAGTCCGCTTTGATGCTTGGCGAGGTTCTTGGCGTGCTGGCGCTCGTCGACTTCCAGAGCCTTGACGTCACAACGCGGAAAACGCGCCAGCAGGGAGCGGGAAAGTTGAGCTGCACCGCAGCCAAGTTCGACGATGCTTGGGTGCTGGTCGAGCGCGACCAGTGAATCCAGCAGTTCGAGTTCGTCGTTGATGAGGGGCATGTTGGTGGTGTCAGTCAAAATGGAGGCATGATGGTAGCCTGTTGGTGATGAATATGAACGATCAAACCCGAACCCTGGATTCTGCAACCTTGACTCACTTGCAAAGCTGGGTTGGCAAGACCGAAACGCTTGGCGATGAAATCACTGCCGCGCCAGTGAGAGCGCTCAGCGCGACGCTGGATCGCGACGACGGCCTGCCGGTGGCGGGATCGACCGTGTTGCCGCCACTGTGGCACTGGCTCTACTTTTTGCCCACGCAACGCCAGAGTGAGATCGGCCCGGATGGACACCCCAGGCGTGGCGGTTTCCTGCCGCCAGTGCCATTGCCGCGGCGCATGTGGGCCGGTGGGCGTTTGCGCTGGCTGCCAGAGAACCCTTTGCTGGTGGGCGACGCGGTGCGTCGCATTTCACGCATCGAGTCGGTGACGCATAAGGCTGGACGCACAGGCGATTTGCTGTTTGTGCTGGTCAAGCATGAAGTACACAACAGCAAAGGTCTGGCGCTGACCGAGGAGCACGACATCGTTTACCGCGCCTCGGCTCAGTCAGGCGACCCGGTGCCACCTCCGGTGGCGGCAGAGCAGGGGGCAGCCTGGCAGCGCGAGATCGTTCCGGACGACGTGCTGCTGTTTCGCTATTCCGCGCTGACCTTCAATGGCCACCGCATCCACTACGACCGGCGCTACGTGACCGAGGTCGAAGGCTATCCGGGTCTGATCGTGCACGGTCCGCTGATTGCTACGCTGCTGGTTGATCTGCTGCGTCGTCATGCGAGCGATGCCTTTGTCAAGAGTTTCAATTTCAAGGCGGTGCGACCGACCTTTGACCTGCACCCGTTCCGGCTCAATGTTCAGCCCTCTGCGGATGGCAAGACGGCTCAGCTCTGGGCGCAGGACCATGAAGGCTGGCTGACCATGCAAGGCACAGCCGAACTGGCCTGAGCGACACCCCCAAATAAATACCCGACCATGATCAAAAGTGACCCCGACCAGTATCAGGAAATCCGGGACGCTGTGCGCGCCCTTTGCGCCGAGTACCCTGATGAATATCACCGCAGGATTGACGAGCAACGAGGCTACCCGGAAGCCTTCGTCGATGCGCTGACCAAGGCCGGCTGGATGGCCGCGCTGATTCCGCAGGAGTACGGCGGCTCCGGTCTGGGACTGGCCGAGGCATCGGTCATCATGGAGGAGATCAACCGCAGCGGCGGCAACTCGGGCGCCTGCCACGGCCAGATGTACAACATGGGAACGCTCTTGCGCCACGGCTCGAAAGCACAGAAAGAGCATTACCTGCCGCGCATCGCCAGGGGCGAGTGGCGTCTGCAATCCATGGGCGTGACGGAACCCAGCACGGGCACAGACACCACCAAAATCAAGACCACCGCCGTGAAGAAGGGCGACCGCTATGTGGTGAACGGGCAGAAGGTGTGGATTTCGCGCGTGCAGCACAGCGACTGGATGATTCTGCTGGCTCGCACCACGGCGCTGGCAGAGGTGACGAAGAAGTCCGATGGCATGTCGATCTTCATGGTTGACCTGCGACACGCAGAAAAATCCGGCATGACGGTGCGGCCTATTGCGAACATGGTGAACCACGAGACCAACGAGTTGTTCTTCGAGAATCTGGAGATCCCCGAAGAGAACCTGATCGGCGCGGAGGGCAGGGGATTCAAGTACATCCTCGATGGCCTGAACGCCGAGCGCACGCTGATCGCCGCTGAATGCATAGGCGACGGTTACTGGTTTCTGGATCGCGTCACGAAATATGTGAATGAGCGCATCGTCTTCGGTCGCCCGATCGGGCAGAACCAGGGCGTGCAGTTCCCGATTGCCGACGCCTACATCGAAGTGGAAGCGGCGAACCTGATGCGCTTCAAGGCTTGCCAACTGTTTGATGCCGGTAAGCCCTGCGGCGCGCAGGCGAACATGGCCAAGTACCTGGCTGCCAAAGCCAGCTGGGAAGCTGCCAACGCCTGCATCCAGTTCCACGGCGGCTTCGGTTTTGCCAACGAATACGACGTGGAGCGCAAGTTTCGCGAGACCCGGCTTTATCAGGTTGCGCCGATTTCTACGAACCTGATTTACTCCTATGTGGCGGAACATATTCTTGGTTTGCCGAGATCCTTCTGAAATGAAGACACCGCTAGTTTCGCTGCGCATGCGGTGTGGATCTGGCCGCTGGGGAACTCAGCTCCGCGGCTGTCCCCCGTCCTTCGGACTCCTCCTTTATGCCGCTGCGCTGAGCACCCCACCAGCCAGATCTTGCGTCGCCCTCGGCTTACAAGCATTAGGAAATTTATGACCCGACCCCTTGACGGTATCACCGTCATCTCTTTGGAACACGCGATCGCCGCGCCGTTCTGCACTCGTCAGCTGGCGGATCTGGGTGCGCGCGTGATCAAGGTGGAACGACCCGGCGCTGGCGACTTTGCGCGCGCCTATGACACTCGGGTCAAGGGGCAGGCATCGCATTTTGTCTGGACCAATCGCTCCAAGGAGAGCCTGACGCTGGACCTGAAGCAGCCGGCGGCGCTGGCTGTGTTGCGTGAGTTGATCGGGAAGGCCGACGTGCTGGTGCAGAACCTGGCACCGGGCGCCGCTGCGCGCATGGGGCTGGGATTCGAGACGCTCAGTAAGGCGTATCCGCGCCTGATCGTCTGCGACATCTCCGGCTATGGCGAAGATGGACCGTACCGGGACAAGAAGGCGTATGACCTGCTGATCCAGAGTGAGGCTGGTTTCCTCTCGGTCACGGGCACGCCAGATTCGCCGAGCAAGGCCGGCAACTCGATGGCTGACATTGCCGCTGCCATGTACGCTTACACGAGCATTCTTTCGGCATTGCTGCTGCGCGGCCGGACCGGCGCTGGCTCGCACATCGATGTATCGATGCTGGAGTCCTTGGGCGAGTGGATGGGCTACCCCCTGTACTACGCTTTCGACGGCGCCGCACCACCGCCACGCTGCGGCGCGTCGCATGCCAGCATCTACCCTTACGGGCCGTTTCAGGTCGGTGACGCAGGCACTGTGATGCTGGGATTGCAAAACGAGCGCGAATGGAAACAGTTCTGCGAACTCGTCTTGCAAAATGCTGCGCTGGCCAATGACCCACGCTTCGACAGCAACGCGCGCCGCAACGAGAATCGCGACGCGCTCAAGACGATTATTCTGGATGCCTTTGCAACACTCAGCACCGAGCAAGTGCTCGCGCGACTGGACCAGGCGCAGATCGCCAATGCGCGCATGAACGACATGGCTGACGTCTGGTCGCATCCCCAGTTGCAGGCGCGCCAGCGCTGGCAAACGGTGGGCTCACCGGCCGGCGACATCCCGGCGCTGCTGCCACCGGGGCGCAGCAGCGCTTTCGATTACCGCATGGACCCAGTGCCATCGGTGGGCCAGCACACGGATGCGATTCTGCGTGAGCTGGGGCAGGACGATGCCGCCATTGCCCGATTGCGTGCGGCGCTTGCGATTTGATGCACGACTTGAAAGAGACATTTTCATGACATCCCCGACCGCCGAACTTGCAGCCTTTGCCGCTGGTCTGCGTTTTTCCGATATTCCTGTATCCGTCATCCACAAGACCGAAGATCTGCTGGTGGACTGGTTTGGCTCGGCTGTGGCCGGATGCGGCGCGCGCCCGGTGGAGAGCATCACGCGTTTTGCACTGGCTATGGGGCCACAGTCAGGTGGATCGGAAGTGATCATTCATCGTGGCTCCAGTAGTCCTTACCTGGCGGCGATCGCCAATGCTGCCGCTTCGCACATGGCCGAGCAGGATGATGTGCATAACGGCTCGGTGTTTCACCCGGCAACTGTGGTGTTTCCGGCAGCGCTGGCAGTCGCGCAGGCGCTTGGCTCCAGCGGTCAGCAGTTGTTGACAGCAGCGGTTGCGGGCTATGAGGTTGGTATCCGCGTTGGCGAGTTTCTGGGCCGCTCGCATTACAAGGTGTTCCATACGACGGGCACGGCGGGCACGCTGGCTGCTGCCGCCGCCGTGGGCAATCTGCTTGGGCTGGACGCGCAGCAGATGCAGCATGCCTTCGGCTCTGCGGGAACACAGTCGGCCGGTCTGTGGGAGTTCTTGCGCACGGGTGCCGACAGCAAGCAGCTGCATACCGCGCACGCGGCCGGGGCCGGCTTGATGGCGGCCTATCTCGCACGCGACGGCTTTACTGGCGCCGCTGAAATTTTTGATGGTGTCCAGGGGATGGCAGCCGGCATGTCGAGCGACGCCGATCCGGCGAAGTTGATCGACTGTCTGGGTACACGCTGGGCCACGGCCGAGACCTCATTCAAGTACCACGCCTGCTGCCGTCACACGCATCCGGCGGCTGATGCGCTGTTGCAGCTAATGCAGGCGCACCAGCTCCAGGCTGCGGATCTGGCACACGTGGTCGCGCACGTGCACCAGGGCGCCATCGACGTGCTCGGGCCGGTGCGCCAGCCGACGACCGTGCACCAGAGCAAGTTTTCCATGGGCACGACGCTGGCGCTGGCGGCACGTTTTGGCCATGCCGGCTTGACCGAGTTTGAGCAGCACTTTCTGGATGAGGCAACCATCGCGTTGCGCGATCGGGTCGAGATGGCGCTGGACGCCGAGGTCGATTCTGCTTACCCACAACGCTGGATCGGCAAGGTCACGGTGACCACCGCCGACGGCCGTGTGCTGCACGGACGTCTCGATCAACCCAAGGGTGATCCCGGCAATACCTTGAGCCGCGATGAGATCACTGCCAAGGCGCTGCGCCTGGCCGCTTTCAGTGGTGGCGCCACGGCCTTGGAAATGCAGACCGCCGTGAACGCGCTTTGGCGTGTGGCCGCCTGGGAAAGATTTGGAAACCTGTTGGAGGGTGCAGTATGAATTCTGGTTTCGATTCACTGGCGCTGGCGCGCACATTTCTGTTTGTCCCGGCGACCCGACCCGAGCGTTACGCCAAGGCGCTGGCCAGTGGCGCCGATGCCGTCATCATCGATCTGGAAGATGCGGTGGCAGCACAGGACAAGAACGGCGCACGCAATCAACTGGCCAGTGCGTTTGAGCTGCTTGGCGCGCCGGAGCGCGCACGCACCGTGGTTCGCTTGAATGCCAATGGCACGCCCTGGATTGACGACGACCTGAAGCTCGTTGCCGATCTGGTCAGACAAGGCTTGCGTGCTGTGATGTTGCCCAAGGCAGATTCAGCTCATGCGCTGCGAAGCGTGGCGCAGGCCCTGGGCGCCAACTGTGCCTTGTTGCCCTTGGTCGAGTCGCTTGCCGGACTGGACGCAGTTGATGCGCTGGCTGCTGCGCCGCAGGTGTTGCGCCTGGCTTTTGGTCACCTGGACTTTCAGGCCGATATCGGGATGGCGTGTGGCGCAGATGAAGTTGAATTGGTGCCGGTTCGGTTGGCGATCATTTTTGCAGCGCGGCGCGCCGGGCTCGCAATATCGATCGACGGCGTCACCGTGGCGACACGGGACGCAGCGCAATTGCAGGAGGACGTGGCGCGCAGTCAGCGCTTTGGCTTTGGCGCCAAGATGTGTATTCACCCGGCGCAGGTTGCACTTGTGAATGCCGCTTTTTCCCCGAGCGCTGCGGAACTGGACTGGGCGCAGCGGGTGCTGGCAGCCGTCGAGGCTGCAGGTGGCGGCGTCGTCAGTCTGGACGGCCGTATGGTCGATGGCCCTGTGGTTCGTCTGGCACAGCACACGCTGGCGCGCAATCATCAGGGATTCATCTAATTGCGTTCTGTCTGCTTCTTGGGCAGGATGCGTTCATTAAAGATTTCAAACTCCACCTGTGTAAAGGAACCATCATGAAGCTGAGATTCAAGTCAGTGTTGACATCCTTGTTGGCCGCCCTGTGTCTGGCAGCGGCGGCGCCTGCCATGAGTCAGGCAAACTGGCCGGACAAGGCGGTAATCCTGGTCGTACCCTTTGCAGCTGGCGGACCGACTGACCTGGTTGCCCGCCTGATCGCGGTCCCCATGGGTAAGTCGCTGGGGCAGACTGTGATGGTGGAAAACACGGTGGGCGCCGGGGGCACGATCGCCGCGGCGCGGGTCGCGCGGGCCGCACCCAACGGATACACGCTATTCCTTCACCACCTGGGCATGTCAACGGCGCCAGCCCTGTACAAGAAACTGTCCTTTGATCCCCTGAAGGACTTTGAATACATCGGCCAGGTGGTTGACGTGCCCATGACGCTGCTGGCGCGCAAGAATTTTCCACCGAACAACTTCAAGGAACTCGAAACCTATGTCCGTGCCAACAAGGACAAGGTGTCGCTGGCCAACGCTGGTCTGGGTGCGGTGTCGCACCTGTGCGGGCTGCTCTTCATGAGCCAGATCGGTGTTGAACTCACGACCGTTCCATACAAGGGGACGGGTCCGGCCATGAACGATTTGCTGGGTGGCCAGGTAGATCTGTTGTGCGACCAGACGACGACCACGGTGCCCATGATCAATGACGGTCGCGTCAAGGTCTACGGTGTCACGACCCTCAAGCGGCTGACAGTCTTGCCGAACGTTCCGACGCTGGACGAGCAGGGCCTGAAGGGTTTTGAGGTCAAGGTATGGCACGGACTCTACGCACCGAAGGGCACGCCCAAGCCGATACTGGACAAGATCAATGTGGCCCTGCGCGCCGCGTTGCTGGATCCGATGCTCAAGCAGCGCATGGCTGAGCTGAGCTCAGACATCGCGCCGATGGACAAGGTGACGCCGGCTGGTTTGAAGACTCAGCTGGAGGCTGAGATCGCCAAGTGGAGCCCCATCATCCAGAAAGCCGGAATTTACGCTGACTGAGCCGCTTGCACTGCCGCCTTTTCGGCGGCAGTCGCAAATTTGCTGTACTTGCCCAGGAGCGTGACCAACTGACCGTAAACGCGAGGATTGCCTGCCAGGCATTCGTGTTGTTCCAGAAAGTTCGGTTCACCAGTGAAGTTGCCGACCAGACCGCCGGCTTCTGTCACTAGCAGAGAGCCGGCCGCCACATCCCAGGCTTGCAGCCCAGTTTCAAAAAATCCGTCAGTAAAGCCGGCGGCCACGTAGGCCAGGTCAAGTGCGGCGGCACCCGGACGGCGCAGGCCGGACGTACGCTGCATCACGTCGCCCATCATGCGCAGATAGGTATTGAAGTCATCGGTGGGGCGGAATGGAAAGCCGGTCGAAATCAGACACTCCTGCAACTTGATGCGCTTGGAGACACGCAGTCGGCGGTCGTTCATGTAGGCGCCGCGCCCCTTTGTGGCGGTAAACAGGTCGTTGCGGCTGGGATCGTAGATGACCGCCTGTTCGACCTTGCCCTTGACCGCAAGAGCAATGCTGACGCAATACACAGGCAGCCCATGAATGAAGTTGGTAGTGCCGTCCAGCGGGTCAATGATCCAGACAAATTCCGAGTCTTTGGCGCCATGTTCATCGCCAGATTCCTCAGCCCGGATGCCGTGCCCCGGGTAAGCCGCCAGCAGCGTCTCGATGATGATTTGTTCGGCAGCATGGTCAACATCCGTCACGAAGTCATTGACCAGCTTTTGTGAAATCCGGACCGACTCCACGTCCAGCGCGGCGCGGTTGATGATGGCACCAGCAGCGCGCGCCGCCTTGATGGCCACATTGATCATGGGATGCAGATTGGGGGACATGAATAACTTCTAGGTTTGTGGACGGAACTTTCGCTCTATCCCTTTAACGGCTGTCATGCCGGACTCGATCCGGCATCCATGGATTGCGGGTGCTGAAACCCCGGACCGGATCCGGAGCAGCAATGACAACCATTTTTGCCAGCGACAATAGCTGCATTTTAACGGGCTACCATGCAAACCCGATTTGTCCTGATCAATACCAGCCATGCCGGCAACGTCGGCGCCACTGCACGCGCCATGAAAACGATGGGCTTTGATGATCTGGTGCTGGTCGCGCCACGCTGGGCCAATGTCCTGAACCGGGAAGAAACGATTCAGCGTGCCAGCGGCGCGCTGGATGTGCTGAAGAACGCGCGCATTGTTGCCACGCTCGATGAGGCCCTGGACGGCGTGACGCATCTGTGTGCCACCGCCATGACGCCGCGCGACTTTGGTCCGCCTGCGGTGGCACCACGTCAGCATTTTGAGCAGTTGGTGAAAGTTGATTCACTGGCTGGACAGGGCGTTGCCTTCCTGTTTGGATCGGAACGCTTTGGCATGCAAAACGAGGACGTTTACCGCTGCCATGTGGCGCTCAGTATTCCGAGCAATCCCGAGTTTGGTTCGCTGAATCTGGGAGCGGCGGTACAGGTGCTTGCCTACGAGTGGCGTCTGGCTTTGGGCGGCTACGCAGTGCAAGACGCTATCGTGCCGTCCCAGCTTGCCGATGCAGCGCAACTCGCCGGCATGCTGGCACACTGGGAGCGGGCACTGGTCGGCATCGGCTTTCTGGACCCACAGGCTCCGAAAAAGCTCATGCCCAGGCTCAATCAGTTGTTCAACCGCGCCAGTCTGACCCGGGAAGACATTCACATCCTGCGCGGTATTGCGAAAATGATGAACCGCAGTGGCCTGCCGCCCAACGCCCTGCTGCCAACCGGGGCAGCGACAAGAGATTAGACTTCGTTTATGTTTTCCCGACTACGTTCTGACATTCAGTGCATTCTGGACCGCGATCCCGCTGCGCGAACGCGCTGGGAGGTACTGACCTGTTACCCGGGACTGCACGCGCTCGTCTTGCACCGACCCGCTCACTGGTGCTGGGCCCATGGACTCAAGTGGTTGGGTCGCTTTATTTCACACGTCTCGCGCTTTTTGACCGGCATCGAGATCCATCCGGGCGCCTGTATCGGAGAAGGCGTGTTCTTTGATCACGCCATGGGCGTGGTGGTGGGGGAGACGGCTGAAATTGGCGATGGTTGCACCATCTACCAGGGCGTCACGCTGGGCGGCACCGCGCTCTACAAGGGCGCAAAACGCCATCCGACATTGGGGCGCAACGTGGTGATTGGCGCCGGTGCGCAGGTGCTGGGCGGCTTTACCGTGGGCGATGGCGCCAAGGTGGGTTCCAACGCGGTGGTGACCAAGCCGGTACCCCCGGGTGCCACGGCGGTGGGCAACCCGGCACGCATTATCCAGGCGGAGATTGATGTGAAGCGCGAGGAAGCGGCTTCAAAAATGGGTTTTTCGGCTTATGGCGTGACGCAAAATGACGATCCCCTGAGTCAGGCGATGCGGGGTCTGATTGACAACGCGGCGGCGCAGGAGCACCAGATTGCGATGTTGTGGCAGACCATTGACAAGCTTTCGGCCCAGCGCCACGAGGCCGATTGTGTTCCGGGCGATGCTGCCCGCAGTGAGCACTTTGAAGCCGCCAAACTGAACGAACTGGTTGGCAAGTAAGTCGCTTGGGCTGTAGCCACCGTGTCGTTGCGTACAGTTGCTTGTCATTGCGGCCCCGGATCAGGTCCGCGGTTTCAGCACCCGCAATCCATGGATGTGTGGCACTGGATCCCGGATCGAGTCCGGGATGACAAGAAATAGGTAATCTCAGGTCAGTGGTGCGGGGCGCAAGGCCGACTTGGGACGAAAAGCCTTGCACACCTCGTCCCTGGTTTCCAGGTAAGGCCCACCGATCAGGTCGATGCAATAGGGCACAGCCGCAAAAATCCCGGCCATCACC